>JADHSW010000155.1 GCA_016776705.1 Rhodospirillales bacterium | reverse complement strand
AGCTCGTCAAGCAAGTACTCGTTGTGCTGTGAGCGTTTGACCATGGTCGCGCCCCATTCCTCGATTTGACTTTCCCAGGCCCATAGCCTGCGATGCAGGTCATCGCGAGCCTGACGAATAAATTTGGTTTGGGCGGCGATGTTCTTCAGGACGGACAATATTTCCCCTGTCTGGGCATCGATTTCGTCGAAACTTTCATGTAAGCCGTCCAGGGCGATCTTGAACAGTCGCATAACCGGAACGATGACTTCCATGACGCTTTGTTCGGCCTTGTATTTCTGTTCCAGCTCGCTGACAATCTTGTGAATGGTTTCAACCTTGTGAAATTTCTGGCGCAGGGTTTCGATATAAGCCAGTTCTTCTGCCAGATTTCCGACAAGAGAAATGACGTCTTCGCGGCGATCCTTTCCTAATCCCAGGGATTCTGCAGCTTCGAGAAAGGCTTCGTTAATCTTTGTTCGGGTTACCGGATCTTCGACGATCTGGGCCAGTTGGTCAGGTTCCGTTACCAGCACTTCGTCACCGGACATCCAGGAAACCAGTTGCATGGTGACACGGTTATGGGCGGTCTCGCGGTCTCTTTTTGAGACCTCCCAGGAAGCGTGTCCTGTTAGCAGTTCACTGGGAACCGGTTCCCCTTCTTTAATGCCGCGAACGTAATTCAGGGCTTCGCTGATAATGTCCAGGACTTTGGCGTCGTGGTCACCGGGCTTCAAGTCCAGCTCGTGTTTTATGCCCCCCAGCTTTAAAGACACATCGCCACCTTCAAGGGGCATGATCATCACCGCGTCGCCGGTGTCATCCAACTGTTTAAAAAAGGTGCCTGCGACCGAATGAAAAAAACCATGCTTAAAGGAAATGGTTGTGATCGGCTCTTCCCCGG
Organism: Rhodospirillales bacterium; assembly: GCA_016776705.1. Lineage (GTDB taxonomy): Bacteria > Pseudomonadota > Alphaproteobacteria > Rhodospirillales > JABHCV01 > JACNJU01. Next base: position 6,382 of record JADHSW010000155.1, on the reverse strand, counting down.
ATTTCAGATTGGATAACGATGTTTTTTCAGGTTGCCCTGTGTCCTCGGGGGAAAGTACACCTTCTTGGTTATTTTGGGGATCATTCATATTCATCGCTGTTTCTCGGATACCCTTTGAGGATCGGCAAAAATTTAATGCTTAGGTACATCGTGCATTAATTTTCTTTAAAGTCCGATGATTTTTTCCCAAATAAGTGTGATGTAAAGCTAGGCATGTTTGATATTGAGCGCACGTCATATAAGGTTAAAGAAATCTTGTTTGGTCATGAAACCGTCATTTGTGACGCGCCGCTCATCATAGATGCTCCTATAGAAGCCGCAAGATGAACAGACTTCGTTAAAGTGGCCTGATTCATGGTCGCTGATAATTTTCATCCACTTCTCATTTTTTGAAGAAAGGATATCCGCAAGCGGGGAATTGCTAATGTCTCCAAGCATAAGAGTGCCACGTGGATCCCGGCAAGCACAGGCGTTAACCTTTCCCGTGGCTGTTATCTGTATGCTATCAAACGGCAAACCACAGGGGCCTTTTCTGTAAAGGTTCTTTCCATCGCTTAAGTCCATTTCGATATCGGCAATATCGCTTTGGGTAATGTCGCCACCCCAATTGTCAATTTGGCAACTCAATCCGACCTTGACACCGGCCTTTCGCAGGATCTCGATTTTTTCAAGCAGCCCATTGTTCGGATTTTTGCCAAACTGAAAAGAACGGTAGGTGCGTATACCAATGACAATATTCAGGTCTGGTGACTTTAAGGGGTATAGCGATTCCAGAATTGCCAAATTATCTATCAGCCGCCGATATTGTTCTTCACCCCGTCCCGTGATGTTACGAAAACTATCAAGGTCATGACCATAAACACTGATTTCCATAAAGCTTAGTTTCTTCATGGCGAATAGTGACTCAATCGAAGCCTTATTGGCACCGATCAGGTTGGTATAGAATAAGTGGGTTTCGATGGCGCTGGCTTCGATGTATTGCATCCGCTTGATGATGTTTTTGTCCATGAAGACATCACCATTTATCGGGGTCAGGGCGATGCTCTGGAAGCCCATAACAACCGCCTGGTCGATGCTGTTTGTGAACATGGCTTCGTCCATAACAGTCCTTGCGTGCAGGTTCTTGGGATAACTGCAAAATTTGCAAGCAAGATTGCAAAAGCTGACAGGTTCGATAAAAAGACGCATACGTGGGTGGGGAACGAATGAGCGCCCCAAAAATTTGTTCTTGTTTGTATAGTAGAAGGAACCTACGTAGGACCTTAACAACCTGAAAAAAATTTTAAGTTTGTGTCTCATAAAAGATTTTGACCAACAGGCTGAATATTGAATATCAATCAAACATCCAGATTGGCGACTTTCAGGGCGTTGGCCTGAATGAAATCACGACGTGGCTCGACCATGTCTCCCATTAGGGTGGAGAAGACTTCTTCGGCGTCATCGGCGTGATTGACCCTGACTTGCAGCAAGGAGCGGGCATTGGGGTCCAGTGTGGTTTCCCAAAGCTGTTCCGGATTCATCTCACCCAGGCCTTTATAGCGTTGCATGCCGATGCCCTTGCGGCCGGCAATCATGGTTGTATCGACCAGGGATACAGGCCCGGTGATGTCAAAATTATTATCCTTGATGATGAGGCTGCCATGGCGGGCGTAAAGTTTTTGCAATTCACCGGCTTTTTCGTCGAGCTTGCGTGCCTCGGTGCTTTGAATGAGGGCGCCGTCGATGATGTGGCGTTCGGCGACGCCGCGCAGTGTGCGGGTAAAGGCCAGGCCGCCATCATCAAGGACTTCGCCCTGCCAGCCGCGTTCGGCTTCCATCTCAAGGGCGTCAAGGCGGCCCGCCGCATAGTCGCCGACTTCCTTGGCGTGGGCGTTGTCAGACAGTATCTGGGGGTTTAGCGCGCCCAGGATGGCGGCCTGTTCGACTATGTGAATGGGGACATGGCGGGAAAGCCTTTCCAGTTGAACTTTAATCCCCCGGGCGTTTTCAACCAACTGGCGCAGGTCGGCCCCGGCAACCTGGGTGCCGTCATAGGTGGTTAGAACCGTACCTTCGGCGACAGCTGCCGATAAAAGGTAATCCTCAAGTGCCTCGTCGTCTTTCAGATAAACTTCCGACTGGCCGCGCTTGGCCCGATAAAGGGGCGGCTGGGCGATATACAGATAGCCGCGTTCGATCAGGGCAGGCATCTGGCGATAGAAGAAGGTTAGCAGTAAAGTTCGGATGTGTGAGCCATCGACGTCAGCATCGGTCATGATAATGATTTTGTGATAGCGGCATTTGTCCGGATTGAAATCCTCGCGGCCAATTCCAGTACCCAAGGCGGCAATCAGGGTACCAATTTCAGCAGAACTGAGCATCTTGTCGAAGCGGGCCCTTTCAACGTTCAGAATTTTACCACGCAGGGGCAGGATTGCCTGATTCTTGCGATGGCGTCCCTGTTTCGCAGAACCACCGGCGCTGTCACCTTCGACGATGAACAGCTCTGAAAGCGCCGGGTCGCGTTCCTGGCAATCAGCCAGTTTCCCGGGCAGCGAGGCGATATCCAGCGCGCCCTTGCGGCGGGTTAACTCACGGGCCTTGCGGGCGGCTTCGCGGGCGGCGGCGGCTTCGACGATTTTTCCGATCACCGCCTTGGCTTCGCTCGGATGTTCCTCAAACCACTGGTCCAGCTGGTCGCCGACAATGCTTTCGACGATCGGGCGCACTTCAGAGGAGACCAGCTTGTCTTTGGTCTGGGACGAGAATTTGGGATCGGGAACCTTGACCGACAGCACGCAGGTCAGGCCCTCGCGTGAATCGTCGCCGGTAATGGAAACCTTTTCCTTTTTCGCGATGCCGCTGGAATTTGCGTACTTGTTGATGGTTCGCGTCATGGCGCCACGGAACCCGGCCAAATGCGTGCCACCATCGCGTTGCGGGATGTTGTTGGTGAAAGGCAGGGTCGTCTCGTGATAGCTGTCATTCCACTGCAAAGCGATTTCAACGGTGACGCCGTCTTTTTCGCCCATGGCGACAAGAGGTTCAGAGTTGATGGAATTTTTCGATTTGTCGAGAAATTCGACGAAAGCCTTGAGACCGCCCTCATAATGCAGATCGACGATCTTTTCTTCAACATGACGAGCATCGGTCAGGCGCAGGTGAACGCCAGAGTTCAAAAACGCCAGCTCGCGCAATCTGTGTTCCAGGGTGGCGAAATTGAACTCGATCATGGTGAACGTTTCTTCAGACGGCATGAACGTCAATTCGGTTCCGGTTTTAAGGCCTTCCCTGTTTTCGGCTTTTGGGGCGTCGCCGACGACCACCAAAGGTTCGACAGTGTCACCATGGGCAAAACGGACTACATGCTCCTTGCCTTCACGCCAGATTTTCAGCTCCAGCCAGACCGACAGGGCATTGACGACGGAAACGCCGACCCCGTGCAACCCGCCCGAAACCTTATAGGAATTCTGATCGAATTTACCGCCTGCATGCAGCTGGGTCATAATCACTTCCGCTGCCGATACTCCTTCTTCGGCATGGATATCGACAGGGATACCGCGACCATTATCGCCAACGGTGACCGAACCATCGCTATTCAGCTTTACGTCAACCCGGTCGCAATGTCCGGCCAGGGCTTCATCGATTGCGTTATCGACGGCCTCGTAAACCATGTGGTGCAATCCGGAACCGTCATCCGTGTCGCCGATGTACATGCCGGGGCGCTTGCGAACCGCATCCAGACCCTTCAGGACCTTAATGGACTCGGAATCATAGGCGTTTTCTTCGTTGATTGGTTCATCAGTCATGGTCAGCTCTTTAACTTTCCCCGTTTAAACGGGCGTGATAGCGGCGTCTTTGACGCCGAAAAATTGGGCTTTGCCTTTCAGGGAGGCGAACAGGGCGGTATCGGTTCCGGTCATCCAGGCCTGGGTTCCCAGATGCAGGATTTCTTCGAACAGGGCCTCGCGACGACCTTCATCCAGATGGGCCGTGACTTCGTCCAGCAACAGCAGGGGGAGTGCGCCGCGCTCATTTGCCGCCAGGCGGGCATTGGCTAAAATCAGGGAAATAAGCAGAGCCTTTTGCTCGCCGGTGGAGCACAGGTCCGCCGACTGACCCGTACCAAGATGACGCACCGCCATATCGCTACTGTGGGGTCCGAAGCGAGCGGAGCCGTTTTCGCTATCGGATGAACGGCTATCTTTAAGGGCCTTTTTCAGGCGCTCCTCGGCCTCAAGGGCAGGGCACTGATCAAGCCAGTCTTCCAGGGTTCCGGTGACCTTGAGGGTCGCACCCGGAAAAACGCCTTCACTTGCCGCCAGACCGGCGATGCCATCCAGCCTTGCGGCCATATCAATTCTTGCGGCGCTGACAGCGACGCCTTTGGAGGCCATCGTTTCTTCCAGCACATGCAGCCATTCAGGATCTGCCGCCCGCCCACTTGCTGGCTGGCCGTGGCGCAGCAGGCGCGAACGCTCACGCATGGCATGCTCATAAGCCGAAACACGTCCTGCGTGGGCCGGGTCGGCGCCGAAAACAAGACGGTCAAGAAAACGTCTGCGCGCCGACGCTCCTTCAAGGAACAAGCGGTCCATTTGCGGGGTTAGCCATTGGGCGCTTATATAAACAGACAAGGCGGATTGTGACTTGGCCGTAGCCCCGTCAATATGAACGATCCGTTTTTCGCGTCGTCCCGTATGCCGGATATCCCTGCCCGAGCCAATATCGACAGGCCCGTCTGGCGTATTAAGTTTGGCGGCAACCGCCCACGCCCTGTCGCCGGATATATTGGTGCCCGCTTCGCAGCGTGAAATTTCAGACAGCTTCGCGCCCCTCAGGCCACGGCCCGGAACCAGAAACGACAACGCTTCAAGAATGTTCGTCTTGCCAGCCCCGTTGGGGCCGCTCAAAACGACGGGGGCGGGCCCGGTCTCAATGCGCTGGCTTTCATAGCATCGGAAATCGGTCATTGTCAGGCGCACGACGGATGCACCGGGCGCAGCCGCAGTGCTTTCGCCAGCCTGGCTAGCCTGAGTATCCTGTCTTGCCAATCCGCTCGAATGGATCAGAATCGCTCCTTACACACGCATGGGCATCAGCACGTAAAGCGCGCTGGCGTCATCGGTTTCACTTAATATGGTCGGCGACGCTGCGTCGGCCAGGGTAAAGCGGGCGCTATCGCCTTCGATCTGATGCGTAATATCGAGAAGATATTTGGAATTGAAGCCGATCTCTACGGCCTCGCCCTGGAATGCGACTTCCAGTTCTTCCGTCGCTGTTCCGGATTCAGGGCTGGAGGCGGAAAGAACCAGGGTTCCATTTGTCAGCGCCAACTTGATGGCGCGGGATTTTTCGCTGGAAATCGCAGATACGCGATCTACGGCCTCCGCGAAGGTCTTGCAATTGACGACCATTTCTTTGTCGTTGCCTGTCGGAATAACCCGTTCGTAATCGGGGAAGGTGCCGTCAATCAGCTTCGATGTCAGGGTGACGCTGTCGAAGGTAAAGCGAATTTTTGTTTCGGAAAGCTCAACGGCGACATCGTCCACGGTTTCATCGATCAGCTTGCGCAGTTCGCCGACTGTCTTGCGTGGGACGATGACCCCGGGCATTCCTACAGCGCTGGTCGGCAAGGGGCCTTCGACACTGGCCAGACGATGGCCATCAGTGGCCACCGCGCGCAGTACCGGGGTGCCATCACGTTCAGCCGCGTGCAGGTAAATACCGTTCAGGTAATAGCGGGTCTCTTCCGTTGAAATGGCGAAACGGGTGCGGTCTATAAGGCCGCGAATTTCGGCCGCGGGAAGGGAAAACGTATGCGGCATCTCACCGCCAGACATGACGGGAAAATCATCCGTCGGCAGGCAGGTCAGGGTGAAGCGCGAACGTCCCGATTTCAGCGCCAGCTGGCCCTCATCGTCGCTATCAAGTTCAACCTGGGAGCCTTCGGGCAATTTGCGCACGATTTCATAAAGCGTGTGCGCAGGGGCCGTCGTCGCGCCCGGCTGACCAACATCGGCGGCAACCTGATCGATGATGTCCAGGTCCATGTCGGTGGCGTTAAGGTTCAGATATCCTTCGCCTGCCTCGATCCTGACATTGGAAAGAATGGGAATGGTATTGCGGCGTTCGACCACGCTCTGCACATGTCCCAGAGACTTCAAAAGCGCCGCCCGTTCGATGGTAAATTTCATTTTATTTATTACGTTCATTCATAGTTTTAAGGATGCTTATTCTTGTATGTCAGCCGCGTCGTTCAAAACGCGGCCTTCCGTGTCTGAAAGGCCGCAAGCAGGCTGACAGGGGATAAGAATCCGGCCCCCCCGATGAGGACCGTTTTATTATAGCAAACAGGCCCCAAATCAGAAGCCTTTTCGTAAGGCGGATATAGCCTTTAAAG
>JADHSW010000154.1 GCA_016776705.1 Rhodospirillales bacterium | reverse complement strand
CATCGCCAACGGTGACATTTATCAAACGCCGGGTTTGCTCGTCAAAGAAGGTGATCAACACAATTTTTTGAACCTGATCAATTCTTGATGTTTCGGAATCTGTACGCACGATGTAGCGCCGCTTCCCCTCATCCACTCCGCCGCCGGTAATGGATGCGTTGGCGCCGCGCAACGCCTGAATAACACTGGATACAGTGAGCTTGTAGCGGGCAAGTTGGTCCGGTTCTATGACGACCTGAAGTTCCCGTCTGCTGCCGCCCGATGCACTGATTTGCGAAATACCAGAAATCCTTTCAAGACGGTCAACCACCACATCCGTAACAAAATCCCCGTAGGTTTCAATCGAGGTCTGGTTATCACCCGTGCGTGTGAGAGCCAGCCGTGCAATAGGGACGTCGTCGGAAGTGGATGTTCGTATACGCGGTTCTGTCGCTTCGTCGGGTAAATTGGTAACCCCGCTCAGGCGATTGGACACCAGCATGAAAGCCCGATCCATGTTCTGTTCAACGCCGAATTCAAGAACAATCCGTGAGCGCCCCAGTTGTGATTGGCTGCTGATCAGTTCCAGTCCTTCGATACCGGAAAGCTCTTGCTCTATTCTATTGGTTATTTCGCGCTCGACCTCGACCGGCGCGACCCCGCCCCAGTATGTGTAAACAACCAGAACAGGGCGGGCGACATCGGGCGTCAACTGAATGGGGATAGAGCGCATGGCGGCCAGCCCGACGACCACAATCATCATCACAGCCGCCACAACGGCCATTGGCCGTTTGATCGCTATGCTGATAACATTCATGCCCCACCTCTTCGAATTTCCATATGATAAATACGTTTGATATCACGCAGTTATCAAACCCAAAGGAATGTTATCTCTTTCTCACCAGCATTGAAATAATTTCACGATTTGATCTTGAACGAGTTCTGGCGCGTCAACAAGGACCTCCGGATTCAATCCTGGTTTCAAACTTGTCCATGGGACGAGCAGTGGCACAATATCATCAAAATTAGGGGATTATCTCTCCGGCGTCCCTGTTCGTTGGGTCGTCTCGGGGTCCTGCGTTTGATAGATAGACGCGTTCGAGGGCGCAATCGGGCTTTTTCCAAGGATAATATCGGCGGCTTTTTCACCGACCATGATCGTCGGAGCATTAAGGTTACCGTTTGTTACAGTTGGGAAGATGGATGAATCAACAACTCTGAGCCCGTCAATTCCATGTACTTTTATTTCCGGATCAACCACGGCCATTTCATCAATACCCATTTTGCATGCGCACGATGGATGCAGGGCCGTTTCCGCCGTATCGGCGACCCAGTTGTCAATTTCGTCATCTGACTGCAGATCGACACCGGGGGATATTTCACGGCCCCGATAGGGGTCGAGGGGTTCCTGTGCGAAAATCTCTCGAGATAACCGTACACAGGCGCGAAAGGCCGCGCGATCTTCCTCTTCGGACAGATAATTGAAAAACATCTTCGGTTTATCAGCCGGATCAGCGGAATTGAGAGTTATGCGGCCACGGCTTTTCGGCTTGTTATGACCGACATGGACCTGGAAACCATGTTCGGTCGGGATGGATGTGCCATCATAAGACATGGCGGCGGGCAGGAAATGGTACTGTATGTCAGGGAAAGTCAGCCCCTTACGGCTGCGAATAAAGCCGCAAGATTCAAAATGGTTGGTCGCCCCCAAACCGCTTTTGAAGAAAAACCAGCGGGCACCAATTAACAACTTCGATAACGGATTTAATGCCGACTTCAAGGTGATGGGTTGTGTACAGGCCTGCTGTACCCAGACCTCAAGGTGGTCTTGAAGATTTTCGCCAACACCGGGCAAGTCATGACGCACCTCGATACCCATTTCCTTTAAATGTGCCGCTGGGCCAATGCCCGACAGCAAAAGGATATGGGGCGAGCCAACCGCACCGGCGGACAAGATCACTTCCTTGTAGGCTTTTACCTGATGAATTTTGTCACCTTTGCGATATTCAACACCTACAGCGCGTTTTCCTTCAAGCAGGATACGGGTTGTCAGTGCGTGAGTTTCAACGCTAAGGTTTTGTCGTGACATTGCGGGCTTCAGATAGGCGTTTGACGTTGACGAACGCACGCCATTCCTGATCGTCATGTCCATACGGCCAAAGCCTTCCTGCTGGTGGCCGTTATAATCGTCAGTTCCCAGATACCCCGCCCTTTTACCGGCCTCGATAAAGGCCTTGTAGAGAGGGTTTTTCATATTGTTGCCGTTGCAGGTACCTGTTGGCCCTTCACTGCCACGGTATTCGTCAGCCCCGTAAACACAGCCTTCGGCGCGCTTGAAATAAGGCAAACAGTCCTGATATCCCCAGCCAGACGCACCAAGGCTTTCCCATTCATCAAAATCACCAGCATGACCGCGTACATAGACCATGCCGTTAATAGACGATGATCCACCAAGGACCTTGCCGCGGGCCTGATGAATACGGCGACCATTCAGCCCCGGCTCGGGTTCCGTATAAAATCCCCAATCGTATTTGGGGCTGTTCATGGGGATTGATAAGGCAGTCGGCATCTGGATAAAGATGCTGTCGTCCTTGCCGCCGTATTCCAGCACCAGAACCGTATTTTCACCCCCTGCGCTTAAACGGTCAGCCAGAACGCAGCCGGCGGACCCGGCGCCAACAATCACATAGTCAAAATTCAGTTCTTCGCCCATGAATCCCTATCGCACTCCATATCTATATGCACACGTTTTGAACCCTATAAGCCAACCTTACTAGCTTTTCTGGTCTTCCCCCGACACATAATATTCTTCTCACGCAGGACCATATACTGGCATCGAAAAATTATGATACGTGAGAAAAAACAAACGATTTTTCTTGAATAATAACAGCCGAATGCCTCACCATCCAAAATGTGCGCCACCTATTTTTAGAACACTTCAAGACTGATATATCGCGCTCAACAAAACACCAAATACACGGAGACTACGGAATGCAAACTCATGCACGGGCAGTTATCATCGGTGGCGGAATGTTGGGTGCGGGTCTGCTCTACCATCTTGCAGAAGAAGGTTGGACCGATTGCCTCTTGATTGAAAAAGGCGAGTTGACATCAGGTTCCACATGGCATGCCGCCGGACAATGTCCAAGTTTTATTGCCGATTACAACATGGCCAAGGTCCATCATTATGGTAACACCCTGTATCCGGAACTGGAGAAAAAAACCGGGCAATATGTTGGCTGGCATGGTTGCGGCGGCATTCGCTTCGCCTTGACGCCCGAAGAGTTGGATTACTTCAGGCATGTCGAAGGCATATCCAAAATGATTGGCTTTCGCATGCAGGTCATAGGCCCGGATGAAATCAACAAAATCTTTCCCCACGTTGACACCACAGGAGTGCTGGCCGGTGCCTGGACGCTGGATGACGGTCACGTTGATCCATCCGGTTGCTGCAACGCCCTCGCTAAGGGGGCGCGAGACATGGGCGCCAACATCGTCCGTCACAACCGGGTGCTTGATATCAACCAGCTGCCATCAGGCGAGTTCGAGGTTATCAGCGAACAGGGAACGGTTATTGCCGAACACGTCGTCAACGCCGCCGGTTGTTTCGCCCGAAAGGTAGCACGCATGCTGGGGGCGGATGTGCCGATTACCAACATGAAGCATCAATACCTGGTTACGGAACCCATCAAGGAATTCCTGGAGAGTGCTGTTGAAATGCCGGTAATCCGCGACCCCTACCCGTCCTCCTATTACCGTCAGGAGCAAAAATCGGCTCTGATTGGCATTTATGAAACCCACGAAGGTCTGGAAGCATGGGATCAAGGCGATGGAGCCCCGGCCTGGGAGTCAGACAACGAATTGTTCGATGAGGACATTGACCATATCCTGCCCTATCTGGAACGAGTTTTTGAGCGCATGCCTATCTGGGCTGAAAGCGGCATCAAGCGTGTCATCAATGGCGCTATTCCGCATACCCCTGACGCCAATCCACTGGTTGGTCCTGCGGTCGGGGTGAAAAATTTCTGGATGTGCTGCGGTTCCGCTATCGGCATCGCCCAGGGCGCTGGCCTTGGCAAGTATCTTGCCCAGTGGATGGTGCATGGGGATAGCGAAATTAACATGTCCGGACTGGACCCGCGCCGCTACTGCGGACTGACTGACGAAAGTTATGTGCGGGCGAAGTCCTTTGAAGACTACACCCACATGTATCATCTTCATTTGCCCGGCGAAGAACGCCCTGCTGGACGGGGCGCACGCACCTCGACCCTTTATGAGAAGCTGAAGGCCAAGGGTGCGCAGCACACTGAAGCCGCCGGATGGGAGCGACCGAAGTGCTTCCTGGGTGACGGCATTATTGAAGAACCGTCATTCCATCATAACAACACATTCGACGTGGTCGCCGAAGAATGCCGCGCCGTGCGCGAGCGGGTCGGTATTCTGGACCTTTCAAGCTTCGCCAAGTTCGACGTAACAGGAGCCGATGCGCGTGAATATCTAAGCCGGATTGTAGCAAATCGAATTCCTAAAAAGGATGGCGGCATTGTCCTGGCGCACCTGCTTGGCGAAAACGGGCGTATGCATGGGGAAGTGACCATCACCCGCCTGGCGGAAGATCATTATTATCTGCTTTCAGGCGCCGCCGCCCAGCATCGGGATCGCGACCATCTGTCTCTTGGTGTCCTGGAAAGAGAGCGGGTGACTGTCACTGATATCACCGACGACTATGGTGTATTGGTTCTTGCGGGTCCAAAATCCCGCGACGTTCTTTCAAGCATCACCAATGAAGATATTTCAAACCAATCCTTTCGTTGGCTAACGGGCCGCGAAATTGATATTGGCGGTGCGACTGTCCGCGCCATGCGGGTAAATTACGTTGGTGAACTTGGGTGGGAACTGCATGCCAGGATGACTGATCTTCCGGCCCTGTACGATTTTTTATGGGCGGCGGGTCAAGCCCACGGCATCGCGGACTTTGGCGTTTACGCTGTCAACAGCATGCGTCTTGAAAAGGCCTATAAAGGCTGGGGCGCGGAAATGACCAATGAAATCTCCATGATCGAAGCCGACATGGAACGCTTCATCAACTGGGACAAGGGCGAATTTACGGGCCGTCAGGCGACACAGCAACGCAAGCAGGACGGCATCGACATACAACTCGTTTATGCGGAACTCAACAACGGCGATTGCGATGCCCGTGGGGGCGAAGTTGTTTTGTCTGGTGATGATGTTATCGGCGTCACCACATCCGGAGGGTTCGGTCATGTTACGGGCAAAAGCCTGCTCTTCGCCTACGTCACCCCGGCCTTCGCAATGCCCGGATCAAACTTTGATGTCCAGGTTCTGGGAAACAAGCGCAAGGCTACCGTGCTGGCAGAACCCGTTTGGGACCCGGCTAACGAGCGGCTTCGAGGTTAATTGCAGCCCTTTGGGATTTTCCAGAAAATAAAACAGAAGGCTATCCGAACCTTTTCAAGGCTACGCGAATCTCTTCCGCTTTCCCTTTTGTGTATGGGGCAATTTTTGCATCTTCTTTTTCAATATGAGCAACTAACCAACTCCTTAAAAAGGGCCGTAGATTGTTCAGAATGTTCATATCCCTATTTTTATTCCATTGGCTTTCCTGCTCTTTTATCCTTGAAATAAATTCTTGGTGTTGAGATTGTTGCTTCTCAAGATCAGGATAACCACACACTTTCATGATCGCCTCTTCCCGGTCAAAATGATACCGGGTGTAATCTATCAACTCTTCGATAATTACATTAAATTCAACCTCATTGAGGGGGTCATAAGAAATTGCGTTAGAAAGAGAGATTATCCTCTGATGGTCTCTGTCAATTGCGTCCACACCAATCCGCAGATTATCTGCCCAGACCATAACGTTTTTATTTGAAACTACTGGGAGTTCTACCCAGAAGGTACTGCCGATGCCTTCTTCACTCTCTAAGCCAATATGTCCAGCTAATCGTTCTACTAAGGTCTTGGTTACTGCCAATCCAATACCTGTTCCCTCACTGGCAATCATTGGGTCATCGCTTAGTTGGTGGAACTCGACAAATATATCTGAGAAACGATCCTTTGGGATACCAACCCCTGTATCCGTCAGTGAAAAGTGAAGGAAACCGGAATCTGTTTCATGCCCTTCTATTATCACTTTACCGCCTACCTTGTTGAATTTCACAGCATTGGAAAGAAGGTTTAGTAATATCTGTTTTAAACGCACCTTATCAGTGCGAACGTGAGGCAATTGTTTCTTGCCAAGATTGCTTATCACTTTTATTCCCCTTTGTTTCCATAGGGTTCTCGTCAGGCCAATACACTCATTTGTTACGTCAGATATATCTACCTCTTCCAAAGAAATAGAAATTTGATCGGCTTCAATTTTTGAGAGGTCCAGTATTTCATTAACGAGGCGAAGTAGATGGTTTCCACCGTCCAGAATACTTTCAACGTGAAGACCTTGAGATGTTGTAAGCGGAGTATTCTGGTCAATCTGTAACATCTGAGCGAACCCCAGGACGGCATTCAAGGGGGTGCGAAGTTCATGGCTCATTGAGGCAAGAAACTTTGACTTAGCACTATTTGAGATTTCGGCTTCTTCTTTAGCCTTTAATAATTGAGAAACTGTTTCGTTCAAAACCTGACTGTCTTGAATTTTTTCCTTCTCTTGAAAATGCTTACGCCTTGCAACAAAGGCAATTGTAGAGAGGCCAAACAACCATATTAAACCATGAGTAATGAGGATGGAGTTTTTGCTTTCTTGAGCCGTCGCGAAATAAGGAGCAAGGGGGATTGATATACTGACACCGCCTCTAATATCGCCGACTTTGAACCCAAGATGGCCATGACAGAGAACACAACCTTCCGTCATCACCATCGGGCGCATCAAGCGAAGGTATTTCAGCCCGTCAATTCTAGATTGTTCAATAACTTCCGTCTCTCCTGCGTCGAACTTCTTAAGTGCATCTAGCTCCCAAAGATCAGCTTCATTGTCTGGGTTGAGGAGTATTTGACCGGTGATCTTCCCCTTTACGCCATACATTCCCTCAAACTCTTTGGTCATCTGGTTCATTATATAGGCAGGGTTCATTAGGGTAAGTTTTTGTCCCCCCTTTGTTTCAACATCACGATTGGGCAGAAATTCCAAATAGGGATTTGGAGGGGTTCGTTCGTCAGGTTTTACATACAGACCACCGTGGCGGGTTGCCCATTGTCTTAATGCCTGATCTTTGTTCCAATTTGCTTTTGCTTCTTGAGTGGCGAGATACAAGGCTTGTTTCTGAAGG
>JADHSW010000002.1 GCA_016776705.1 Rhodospirillales bacterium | reverse complement strand
TGGATGCTTGTTTGTAGATGCCAATGAGGCACCCATTGAAGCCGACGACAAAGCCTTAGCCAACGGAAAAGCAACCGCCATTCCCATGAGGGATTTTACAGGCATCCCGGTTGTTATGACATAAACTGCAAGTCGCAAAACACGCACTGAGCCGATATCTACTGTGAACCCATTGTGCCAAAATTGTGCCCTGACTATTCCTTCTTGTTCCATTCTATTTGGTTTTATCCGGTAAAAGCCGCAACAGCGCCCGAACAACTCATTGATTTACTTACGTTTTTATTATACCAGCCCCATTCGGGAGGCGGGGGCCGGAGGTTCAAATCCTCTCACTCCGACCAATTTTTTCAAGCACTTAACAGATTCAAAGACGGGGCCCCGGGGTTCGAGTGTACCTCTGAGCGCCCGTATTTATACTGTCGGGACTCTTTTATGGCCCATCAATGCCTGGGGGGTTGAATAGCCCCTAGTTTTCTAGACGCCTTCGGTTCTCGTTTCTTGCTGCCGTTCTAACTCGACGGGCGACAGCATCCCGTTTCTAACATGCTTGCGTTTTGGATTGTAGAACATCTCGATGTAATCGAACACATCCTGCCGGGTTTCCTACAGTTTGCGCAAACTGGCGACGAAACGAGCGTAGATTTCGGTAAGGGCCTTGTTCATGGCGATCACAGCGTCGCTGACGGATTGCGATTGCGCGCCCACTTCTATGCGATAGTTGGCAAGATTGACAATGTCGCCATTTTTTTCATTTTGCAGACCAAGCTCCAGCTCGGCTATGGCGCTGGGATTGGGTCCGACAACTTTTTCCAGTCTCTTGATCTTGCCGGTCAAACGGTAATCCGGTCGGGACCGCATTTCAGGCGAGACGATCAATTCAGCTGCATTGGCGGCGCGCATGTAGTCGATCAGCTGGTCGCGCAGCATGACAATCGGCGGCTCGGTCCAGAAATGATAATGATATTCCAATAACTGATGTTCGCTTCCTGCTTCGGAATAGACGATGGGACGACCGGCAGTCAGACCATCGGCGACGAAGCGCTGGACTTCGATGACGCCCTTGAACAGGGCATCGCCCGTGGTCTTTTCCGGCGCCTGGATTTGCAGACGGTAATAATGATCCAGGGGAAGTTCTGGTTGGGCACAGCCAGCCAAAGCAACAAAGCTAAACAGGGCAATTCCCTTAGATATATTCTTCATCAATCCCACCTTTAAATCGGGTTTTGTTATTGGGTTTTGGCTTCATCACGTGGCGGTGTGCCACCCAGCAGCAATCCCGGGTTCTGTCTGATTTGGCGCGAGAATTCGTACATGTTTCGCGATGTCGCTTCCATGTTCTGGTTCAACGCATCGATGTGGCGCGCCATTGAATCTGTGACATAACGCACGTCAACAACGGACTTTTCAATGTTTCCCTTGTTGTCAGTGACAACACCATTCAAATCCTTGATCAGACCGTCAAGATTTCCCGAAAGCTCGGTAAAGTTACCGGCCGCCGTATCCATATTTCCGATCAGGCTTTCAATCTGCTTGCGATTTTCTTCGGTCAGCAGTGTGCTTAACTCCTTGGAGCTTTGATTAATTCGAGACGTAATTTGTTCAATATCATCGGCGATCCTGGGTACACGGTCCCTTAAATCACCGGTCAGGGTAACCAGATCTGAAACCAGAATACTGGCGTCGCCTTCAATAATCTTGCCAAATTTATCAGAAGTGTTGGTAATCGATTCCAGAAGCGGCGTGATATTATTTAGCAAGGGCCTGAGGTCTTTTTCGGCGAGCAGGCTGATCTGGTCAGCAACAGATGAAACCACGGCAAAAACATTTGCGGCTTCCTGTCCAATAACCTGGCTTCCAGGATGCAGCGGCTTTTCGCTATATCCGGCGCTAAGGCTGAGGGTAATTGCCGATAAAAGCCCAGGGGCCGCAATCTTGGCGACGCTGTCCTGGGGGATACTCCAGTCCTTGATGACAGAAAAATCAACACGGAAGCTCATCGCTGCGCCATCGGAAACCGGCGTCACTTTATCGACCTGACCAATAGGGAAACCTTCGTAAAGAACCTGGGTTCCGAATTTAACGCCGGTGACATTGCGATAGACTGCGTAATAGTTGTCCACCGCCCCGGTCCGCCCGGTTAACATGGCGATCGAAAATATCAGGCCAAACAGCATCGCCAGAACAAAAGTACCGACGATGATGTAATTCAGTTTGTTGTTTCTCATAAGGTCGCGTCTCCCCCTGTTTCTTCTTCTCCGGTGAGACGACGCAGGTACTCATCCGGGTCTATTGTTTCATCTTCGGGTCGGCGATTGAGAAGGTTCTGAATGCGCTCGCTTTTGTTGTTGCGCAGTTCCTCCACCGTACCAATAAAAAGAATATGCCCGCGATCAAGAACGGTCACCCGGTCCGCGATCTTGAAAACGCTATCCAGTTCGTGAGTCACGACAACCACCGTCATTTGCAGGGCATCACGAAGCTTGAGGATCAAATCATCAAGGGCGGATGCAACAACCGGGTCCAGTCCCGCAGACGGTTCATCGCAAAACAGCAGCTTTGGGTCCATGATCACGGCGCGAGCGAAAGCTGCGCGCTTGATCATGCCGCCGGAAAGTTCGGCCGGCATCAAATCCTCAAAACCAGCCAGATCGACGACTTCAAGTTTCATGCGCGCCATGATTTCCATGGTCATCATGTCCAGATGGGCATGCTCGTACAGCGGCAGCATGATATTCTCGCCCACTGTCATGGAACTGAACAAGGCGCCACCCTGAAAGGCGACGCCAATCTTCTTGCGAAGACCAAACATTTCCTGCTGATTTAGCTTGCCGATATCCTGATCCAGCAATTTGATGGTTCCGGATGTCTGACGTTCCAGCGCCATCATGTAACGCAGCAAGGTACTCTTGCCCGAGCCACTGCCGCCCATGATGACCATGATCTCACCCTCGGTGACATTCATCGAAACACCGTCGAGAATTTTCCTGCCCCCGTAATGGGTGACCAGGTCTTCAACTTCGATAACTGTTTTTGGTTCCCCGTTCATGGCTTACCTCGTCGCCATGAATGCAAACAACATGTCGGTAACGATAATTGCCGAAATCGCCTGAACGACGGCCCGCGTCGTCACTTTGCCAACACCTTCCGCACCGCCGGTCACCGACGCTCCATTAATGACGCCGATAAGAGCGATAAGAACAGCGAACAGCACGCTTTTCCCAACGCCGTGGATTACATCGCCAACGGAAAGAATGTCGATCACCTGTTCGCTATATGCCGCCAGTGAAATTCCCAAGTCCGCATTGATGTACAGTCCGGCGCATAACATACCGACCATCATATTGAAGATGGTAAGGGCAGGCACCATGACCACCATCCCCAGCAGGGCTGGCACGACAAGATAGCGCACGGGGTTAATTCCCATTACCTTCAGGGCGTCAATTTCCTGGGAAATTTTCATGGTTCCCAATCGGGCTGCCAGGGCGGAACCCGACCTGCCGGCAACAAGAATGCCGGTGATCAAGGGGGCAAATTCACGCACGACAGAAAAGGCGACACCGTAGGTTACCTGGGACTCGGCACCGAAAATCCGCAGCATATAGATGCTTTGCATGGCCATCATGGCGCCGATTGTTCCCGCCATCATGGCGATCAGGGGAATGGCGTTGATGCCAATTTCCATCATCTGAGCGATCACCGCGCCAAAACGCACGGGCTGTTTTAATTTGGGGCCAACAAACAACCAGTAGAAGCTTTCAAGCAGTAAAAAGCCGCCATTGCCGATTTCCTCGACGCCGGCAATTGTCTGGCGTCCGATTTTTTCGGTGTAATCCGTTATTCCATTCCCGACGTTTTTCATTGTTACGACGTTGCCTTTTCAAGCCCTTCTTCGATGCTGCCGGAAATTGTGAAGACCTTGTCCAGCCGGGCCAGTTCAAGCACCCTGAGCGCCGCCTCACTAACAGAAACCAACATCAGGCTTCCACCGCCCTTGCGCGCCGTTTGCAGGGCTTCCACCAAAGAGGCAATCCCCGAACTGTCAATATAGTTGACAGCCGAAAGGTCGACCAAAACCGGCATCTTTCGCGCCACGCATTGAAGCAGGATTTTTCTGGCCTCTGGTGAGGACTGTAAATCCACATCGCCGGAAAAACCGACGATAAGGGCGCCATCACGTTCCGATATTTCATGTTCCATTTTGGCTACTCATTAGTTCATTCGATTCTTTTTACCATTCTTAACAAATTACCTTCGCCATCTGGTGGCGGCAGGTAATCAACATCATCCATCACTTCCCGAATAAAGTGGGTCCCCAGGCCACCTGGGCGAAGATCATCCAGATCACGAGGTTTGATCTTGGAGACATCGACGGGTTCGGCAAAATCCCGAAGGGATAGAACAATATTGTCACCAGCGCGGGCGATATCCAGAATAACCTGACCATCCCTCGCACCCTTGTAGGCATGGCGTATAACGTTCTGACAGGCCTCATCAACTGCTATAACAATATCGCGCCCAACGCTTTCCGAACAACCGCACAACATCACGGTGTCAAAGACGGCGCTTCGGACAAGTTTCAAACGATCCGGTTGCGACGGGAAATTAAGGTGGAAAACGGTTTCAGCTGTGCTTTGAATACCCTCGTCAGAGGACGCCCTTTCGTCCCTTGCTATTTTATTCAGTCCATCATCAATGGCCAGCAGCGTCAGATCGTCGCGCAGGGCAACATTTTCCCTATTGATGCAGTCGATAACTGTCTTGAGGCGAGTCGCCGCAGGTTCTCCCGCTGTATCGATGAGAATTTTCTTCAAGCCATCGGCTTCAAGTTCACTGCCGTCTTCAAGATAACCTTCGGTCACCCCGTCGGTGAAGATGTAAAGCGTTCCCCCATCAAGACGGAATTCCACTTCCGGAATGCCACCATCACCGGATATCAGGGGTGAAATGCCAAGCGGTGGGGCTTCCGCCTGTATGGCTTCAAATGTGCCCCCGCCTGAATAGATAAGGGCGGGCTCGTGCCCTGCGTTGGCCATTTTGACGATGCCCGTTTTCGGATCATAAATGCCACCCGCCATGGTGACAAACATGCCACGTGTCACTGTCTCGCATATTTCATCATTAATCATGGAAAGCAGGCGGCCAGGTTGGTGAATGGTCTTGCCGAGACAACGAAACAGGCTGGCGGTCTTGGCCATCAGTAAAGCCGCATTCATTCCCTTACCCGACACATCGCCCAGATTGAAACAAATACGCCCGTCAGCAAGGGGGAAAAAATCGTAAAAATCCCCCGACACCGTGCGTGCCGGGCAATTGACGCCGTGAACAGGTGAAGTGTCGTCGCCTTCGTCAGGCAACAGACTGCGCTGGATTTCTGCCGCCAGTTCAAGTTCGCGGCGAACCCTTTCCTGCTCGACGAGGGCCTCCGCCATACGGGCATTCTTGATCGATAACGCCGCCGATGAACTTAGCGAGCGCAACAGGTGAAGATCATGATCGTCAAACAAGCCGTCTTTGCTGTTTTTATTAACCAGTTCAATAGCACCAATTCGCTCACCCTTGACGCTCATCGGCGCGCACAAAATGGACCGGGTGGTGAACCCGGTCTTGTCGTCGACCGCAGTATGGAAATTAGGATCGTTAGAGACGTCGCGAACGATTTCCCCTACATCCATTTGGACGCAACGCCCGACAATACCTTCTGCGCTGCTCATGGTCAGGCCATCCAGATTGATCGGCCCGTTGGATGTTTTGCAGGTCAGCTTTTCGCCCCTGTCATCGAGCAGGAACAACGCACCGCCCTCGGCGCCGACATAATCGGTGATGCGCTTCAGGCCATGACGCAGGGTCTCGTCAATATCCAACGAGGTGGCAAAATCCTGGCCCATGGCGGACAGCAGTTCCAGATGCCCGGAAATGCGCTCGTCATCATCATTAATAGGTGTCGTCTGAGCTTCCGCATTTTTCATTTCGACACTATGCATTTATTTGCCATTTCGGGCAAATAATTGGAAAAGAAGGCACTTTTTATTTGTCCTGTGAGGGAGCTTCTCTATTCCCTTATTCGCACTTTGACGTAAGAACCCGGCGCATCTTCAATGGGCTTCAGTTTGCCATCGCCCGGCTTGCGCGCTTTTACATCCTTGCCACCCGAATGCTTTTTCAACCACTTGTCCCAATCCGGCCACCAGGAGCCTTTATGCTGTTTGGCGTCTTCCTGCCATTTTTTCGGGTCTTTCGGTATCTTGGGGTTGGTCCAGTAACAGTACTTTTCCTTTTCCGGTGGGTTTACGACCCCGGCAATATGTCCTGAGGCCGAAAGGACGAAACGTTTTGGCCCGCTATATAATCCCGTCGCTGCATAGGTCGATTGCCACGGTGCGATATGGTCATCAAGAGTGGAAAGTATATATGTTGGCGTTTTAATCTTGGTCAGATCGATAGGCTCACCGGCCAGAGAAACTCCGCCGGGTTCGACCAGTTTGTTCTTCAAATACATATTGCGCAGATAAAAACTGTGCATCATCACCGGCATGCGGGTCGAATCCGAATTCCAGTACAGTAGATCGAACGGTAATGGGCGGCGGCCCATCAGGTAATTATTGACGACAAACGACCAGATCAAATCATTGTCGCGCATCATATTGAACACCGATGACATGTGGGAGCCTTCAAGATATCCCTTTTCGCGCATGTGTTCTTCCATCAGGTCAAGCTGCTCTTCATCAATGAAGACGCCCAGTTCACCGGGGTCAGAAAAATCAACCATGGTCGTCAGGAAGGTCGCCGACTGAATGCGGTTATCCTTCCTGGCCGCCATATAGGCAAGCGTGCTGGCGGTCAGCGTGCCGCCAATGCAATAACCGACAATGTTGACTTTCTTTTGTCCGGTCGCCTTTTCGATGGCGCCCAGGGCCTCAATCGGCCCTTCAAGCATGTAATCATCGAAAGCTTTCTGGGATAGCTCGGCACCCGGATTAACCCAGGAAATGACAAAAACGGTGTTACCCTGATCAACGTTCCATTTTATGAATGAATTATTGGGTTGCAGATCAAGGACATAGAACTTGTTGATCCATGGCGGAACGATCATAAGGGGGACATCGCGGACGGTTTTCGTCGTCGGCTCGTACTGGATGAGCTGCATTAAATCGTTTTGAAAAACCACCTTTCCCGGTGAAGTCGCGACATTCTCGCCCAGGGTAAATGCCGCCTCGTCGGTCATCGATATTTTCAGTTCTCCCTTACCTTTTTCAAGATCGGTGAGCAGGTTTTCCATGCCATGGAGCAGGTTCTCGCCGCCACTTTCCGCCGTTTCGCGCAAAACCACAGGATTGGTCGCAACAAAATTGCTGGGCGACAGGGCATCGACCCACTGGCGGGTATAAAACTGAACCTTTTGAGCGGTCTTGTCATCCAGGCCTTCAACATCGCGGACTGTATGTTTCATCCAGTCAGATGTTAACAAATAGGATTGCTTGATAAAGTCGAAGACCACCTGGTCGTTCCAGGCTTCATCCTGAAACCGCCGATCCCCCTGTTCGGGCTTGGCGACAACCTCGGCTTCTTCGCCGGCCATGCGTTTCGCCGTCGCCTGCCATAATTCCGCATAGTCGTTCCAGAGCTTCGCCTGGGTTTCAAGAATTTTGACGGGATTGGACATTAATTGCTGGGCAAGTTCCAGAAAGGCCTTCGAGACGACGCTCGCATCGCTCATTTGAAAGCCGTCATGTGACTCTTGTCGTTTTATGAAAGCTTGCGCAATACGCTGACCCCGTTCAGCAAAGTCCTGCATGGCCAGGGAGAGTTTTTCCGGGTCGACAGCAGCCTGACCTTTTTCGACTTTTTTATTCATAATTACAGTCTCAATAACATTTAGATTATAGTATATTTCCAAATATATAATACGTTGCTTACCCTTAGCTGACTATATAGTCGATTGCCTATTTATTTAGCTCGTGTTTGAGGCCCCCCGGAACAGCATCATGAATAACCAGGAAACACCGTCCAAGCATATTGAACTGTATTCGGTTTTAAGCTGCCCGGAATGTGGGCACAGCAAATCTGAATCCATGCCCATCGATGCCTGTATCTTTTTTTATGAGTGTGAGAACTGCAAGACTCTCCTGAAACCGAAACCGGGAGACTGTTGTGTCTTCTGCTCTTTCGGCTCTACCCCCTGCCCACCCATCCAGGAAACCCCAAAGGGTTGTTGTTCCTGAGGGTAAATATGGTGAGGATTAGCATTTTTATCCTGCGGGACATTTTAAATTTGACAATTTATCTTTAAACCTTTGGCTTAAAAAGCTCCAGTAAACCAAGGTCCGGACAGGCGGCACTCAAGAGCAAAGAATGCCGCCAATACAAATCAGATAAAAAAATAATCGTTAAAGGCCCAATAAACAGGCCAAATTTCGGAATATTACCTCCTTTATATTAGTTTGCCCTTATATTTTAAGGGCTTATTTATACTTTCGCCAACCCCTTATCCCGCGCGACAGGATAAATTCATGGGTTGTTTCACCATATGAGTATACGCTATTAAGAATTGGAATAATGTTACATAGTGTCCATTAATTTAGGACTTAATTGTTACGCATTTATGTTTTTACTTTTTTGAGCTTTGGCTGAATGGCTTTCTTGTGAAAAAAAGTGACAGAGAAGCGTTTACGTTCACGGGGGAATATCTATGTCAGTAGAATCCGAAGTCGCCCACACAGGTGGTACCCAACACGAACATCATTGGGAAACCAGTTGGGCGCCATTGGTGCTTGTCGCCGGTATCTTCATGTTGGTTCCAATCGGCTTTTCCGGATATTTTGTTTACGAAAACCAGATGATGACCATCATCGGTGCAGGTCTTGGCGTTCCGCTAATCCTTGCCGGTGTTGCAAAATGGGTCCAGGAAGGCATGAGCCATGAAAACCTTGTGGTCGGTGTTTCCATCGTCGGCTTGCCCATCTTCATTGTTTCAGAAATTTTCATCTTCCTGGGCTTGTTCGCCAGTTACTGGATGATGCGTCTGAGCGCAGGCAACAACTGGCCACCCGAAGGCACGCCCGACATCAACACGACGATCCCGTTGATCATGACGGTGATCCTGGTTTCGTCCAGTTTAACCATGCATGTCGCGGAAGTGAAGTTGGACAACAAGGATAATGGTGGCTTTAACAAGTGGCTGATTATCAGCATTTTGCTTGGTACCCTGTTCCTGGGTTGCACAGTTTATGAATACCAGCACCTCATCCATGAAGGCTTCGTTCCCGAAACCAATGCATATAGTTCGGCGTTCTATTCGATCACCGGCTTCCATGCGTCCCACGTATTTATTGGTCTGGCGACATTTGTTGCTGTCCTGATCCCCGCGCTAAAGGGCAAGACAAACCATGCCTTTGTCGTTTGTGCCTCTGTTTACTGGCACTTTGTGGACGTCGTCTGGTTCTTCGTCGTTTCACAAATTTACTTCTGGTAAGACAAAATTCCGGGGGAATACGGATCAGAACCATGCTGAGGGTTCAACATACAATTACAGGCATACTTTTGTGCTCCGTCTTTTTTGCAACCGCAGCAAAGGCGCAGTACAACCGTGTGCCGGAATCCTACATCGATCCGACGGTCTTCCAAATTGACGAACAGAAGCATCTCGGGGCCAAGGTCGATAAAGGCATTTCCCTTATCGACGAGAACGGCAAAGAATTCAAACTGTCCGAGAAACTGGGCAAGCCATTGATTTTGGTGCTTTCGTATTATTCATGCGATGGCAGCTGTTCCGTCATCAACGCCGATCTTCGTGACCGGCTTGCTGGCGTTAGTAAAATCAAAATGGGGAAAGACTTCGAGGTTCTGACGATTTCCTTTGACGAGCATGACAGCCTGGAAAAACTGGGTGTGTTCAAGCAACATCTTGAAGAAACCAGAAAGGTTGGCGAAGGCTGGACCTTTGCCACAATGAAGAACCCCGACCAAATCAAACCTTTTGCTGACAAACTGGGCTTTAAATACTTCTGGTCACCGCATGATCGGACGTTCTTCCATCCGGGCGCCTTCCTTTTCTTGTCCGCCGAAGGCAGGCTCATTCGTGTTCTATACTCACTGAATGTGGAGTCAAACGACGTCGAACTGGCTGTTTTCGACGCCAAGCAGGGTAAATTCAGACCCAGTGAGATCATTAATTTCGCGACCAGCCTTTGTTACAGCTACAACTACAAAGAAGGTCGATACACCTACAACATTCCATTATTTGTCGCCGTTGGTTCACTAACCTTCGGAGTTACTGCGTTCTCCGGATCGGTAATTTTTTACCGACGCCGGCAAAGAGAGAGGGAGAAGAAACTTGAAACTTAAGCAAATCATGTCAGTGCTTAACGGTGCCGCAGCATCCCTGTTGCTCGCAACACCGGCATTTGCGGCGGCGGGAGATACCCCCGACACGCGAGCCGACTGGAACGAACTTTGGCACGAGGTGTTGATCGACATCACCGTTATCGGTGTGATTTTCATCGTTGCAGCCATTTACATGCTGATCCGCTTCAAGGCAAAAAGCCCGGATGAAGTCGGGACCGCAAAGTCCTTGACGACAGCTAACGCAATTGGTTGGGCCCTGATCCCGGCAGCCATTTTCATGGCTGACGATTTGTACCTTGCCGCCAAGGGCTGGACGGTATGGGAGCATCAGCGCACAGTTCCCGAAGACGCCATGGAAATTAAAGTCACAGGCTATCAGTGGTACTGGGAGTTTGAATACGAAGACGGCACCACGACCGATGAACTGAAAGTACCCATCGGAATTCCTGTTGTGTTGCGGATGACGTCTGATGACGTCATCCATTCCTTCGGCTTGCCCTATTACCGGCTGACGGAAGATGTCATGCCGGGTCGGGTTACCTACATCTGGTTTAACCCGATCGAAGCAGTTGAAACCCTCGTCACGTGTCGGGAATTCTGCGGTAACTCGCACTCGGAAATGTATACGGCTGTTGAAGCAGTGTCGCCCGAGGAATTCGAAAAATGGCTGGCTGAACAGGCCGAAGGCTAAGGCCAAAGCCCAAGGAGTTTTATTGATATGAGTACAGCAACATCAACCCACGCTGACGAAGGTTTTAACCTTAAAGAGTGGATTTTCACCACCGATCACAAACGTATCGGCGTCATGTATCTGATTGGATCAATTGCCGCCTTCGCCGTGGCCGGCATGATGGCCCTGATGATGCGCCTTGAACAGGCACAGCTTGGTGCCCAGTTCATCGAAACAGGCACCGATTACAACGAGTGGCTTTACTTCCACGGTGCGGCCATGATCCTGGCGTTCCTTATTCCGGGACTGACCGGGTTTGCGGCAAATTACTTCCTGCCACTTATGATCGGCGCTCCCGATGTGGCGTTTCCACGCATCAATGCCTTCAGCATCTGGCTTTTCTACTTTGCCATTATCCTGGCATTGATCAGCATCGTCATTCCCGACACCCCGGACATAATGTGGACAGGCTACCCGCCCTATGCGGTGACGACGGCTGGGAACACATCGTTCTACGTGTTTACTGTCCACTTGCTTGGCTTCTCATCGATCCTGGGCGCCGTCAACTTCCTGGTTACAGTGATTTACATGCGGGCACCGGGCATGGGCTGGAACCAGCTCAATGTCTTCGTCTGGACCACCCTGGCAGCGTTTGTCCTGCAGTTGGTTTTCATTCCCGTACTGGCAGCCGCCGTGACCTTGTTGTTGTTTGATAAATATCTTGGCACTCACTTCTTTAACCCGGCAGCTGGCGGCGATGTGCTTTTGTACCAGAACCTTTTCTGGTTCTATTCGCACCCGGCCGTTTACGTTATTTTCCTGCCGGCTGTGGGCATCATGTTCGAAGTCATCGCAACCATGGCCAAGAATCCGGTCTTCAACTACAAGGTCTGCATTTATGGCGGTATTGGTGGCATTGTCGCCATCGGTGGTGAAGTATGGATTCATCACCTGTATGTCACCGGTATGCCGGACTGGATTCGTATCGGCATGATGATTTCAACCCTGTTGATTTCGGTCCCGGTTGGCCTTGTTGTAATGTCCTTGTGGGGTACCCTTTGGCGGGCAGCAATCACCTACAACGTTGCCATGATGTACTGTGTTGCCATGTTGTACCTGATCATGGTTGGCGGCCTGACGGGTATTCCGTTGGCCATGACCTCGCTTACGGTGCATTTGTCTGAAACCTCTTTCATTCATGCTCACTTCCACTTCATCATGGGGCTGTTCTCGACATACGCGGTGTTTGCCGCCGTCTACTACTGGTTCCCCAAGATGACCGGACGCATGGCCGATACCGGCATGGCGAAGATCGGGTTCTATCTGAACTTCGCTGGCATCAATCTGACCTTCTGGCCCTTGTTTATCATCGGCCCGCAAGGCATGCCGCGTCGCTACTGGAACTATGAAATGTTCCCGCAGTTCGAAGGCTACCATGAAGTCGCCACGGTGGGTGCGTTCCTTACCGCCGCCGGTGTCGCCATCATGATTTACGGCTGGATCAAGTGTGCAATCTCGGGCGAAAAGGCTCCGGCCAACCCGTGGAATTCCAGATCACTTGAATGGACCCACGCACCGAACCCCCCGGGACCTGGCAACTTCACCGAGTCCGTAACGGTTAGCGCGGGCTGGTCGCCTTACGATTACCACAAGTAAGGTTTCTTGATCATAAGTCGAAGGCGGGAATCGCAATGCGACTCCCGCCTTTTCTTTTGCCCAAAGCGGACCTATATTCCCGGCAATCCCTAAACTAATCTGGCTTGGGAGCCATTCATGACTGACAACCCGAAGCCCAAATTCAACAAATGGCTTATCTTTGGCATTTTACTTGGCATTGCCATTCTTATGTATGCTTCAATCATGTATAAAATAATCAACTACGGCCCCTGAGCGATGATCGAAATCACAACGTTTCCCCATATTCTCGCCGGATTGAATTCCACCACCATCGCAATGCTGCTAACCGGTTTTTATTTTATCCGCATTGGCGATCGCACTCGCCACAAGGCGATGATGGTATCTGCCCTTGGCGTGGCCGTGCTTTTTCTGATTGTTTATGTCTATTACCACATGAATTCCGGTCTCGCAAAATTTGGCGGTGAAGGCGTTATTCGTCCGATCTATTTCGCCATCCTGATCGCCCACGTACTGGGTGCCGTGATCCTGACACCCATTGTTCCCTTTCTCGCCTACCGCGCCTTTAGCGGCAAGTTTGACGCCCACAAACGCCTTGCCCGCTGGACCCTGCCGTTGTGGCTGTATGTCTCTATCTCCGGCGTCGTCGTCTATGCCATGGCCATTCATATCTATCCCTTTACTGGTTGACCTCAATGACATCTGAAACTGCAACGGCCCAAATCGGCATTCTCGAAAGCCTTTCCGCCATCAGAACGCCCGCTCAAACCGGAGAATTACGCGGATGGGCCGGATTGGCAGTATTGTCATTGGCGATGGCCGGGGTCTTCGCCCTGTTGCTCGCGGTTTCCAGAATTCCCGGTGTTGAGGGTGTCTTGCCCCTACCACTGGATTTTTTCGACAAGGGACTGGTCATTCATGTCGTCTTTTCCTTTGTGGTCTGGTTCCAAGCCGTGTTCGGTTGCCTGCTTAATATCTCGACAACCAGAATTTCCAACGGTGCCCCCCGCCTGCAGGGTTTGGGAAAGCCGGCCCTGATCGGCGGCTACGCCAGTTGCCTGCTGCTGTTTATTCCCGCCTTTATGGAGCGCGGAGAAGCGACCCTGAACAATTACATTCCAGCCATCACCGACCCGCTTTATTATTCGGGTCTGGCCTTGCTGGCTGCGGTCCTTGGCCTGATGGTGCTGCGGCTTTTGCTTAATCTGCCTGGTTCTCAAGGGCGCTGGAAAAATCCCCTGCCCTTTGGCACACTGTGCGGATCTCTTATTTTCGGCGTCGCCTTGATTTCTTTCGCTATTGCGGCGGGAACCCTGCTTGATGAAGATCTGTCCTATGAATTCAACGAAAGCCTGTTCTGGGGTGGCGGCCATATTCTGCAATTCGCCAACACGGCGATGCTCATCACCGCCCTTTATGTGCTGGCCCGACTAACCCTGAAAGACATCGTTGTCGAGGATAATCAACTTATTTTGACGGCAATGAGCATCCTCGTCGTCTATGGTGGTATGGGTATTTCAATAACCCTGAAGTACGCCCCGGTCCACGAAAAATACTGGTCCATGTTTACCAATTTTCAATATGGATTAGCCTTGCCAGCCATGTTGTTCGGCATTCCCTTGCTGATCGACATGGTGAAGCAAAAAAGTCTGGGCAATGGCTGGCCCCTAAGCAATCCGGCATTCCTGTGCCTGGCTTTTTCACCCACGGTTTTTGCTGCCGGTGGCCTTCTTGGCCTTTTCGTTGACGGCGGCGACACCCGCACCCCGGCCCATTACCACGGCGTTATCGCGGGTATTAACCTGAGCTTCATGGGCCTGTTCTATGGTCTGATCCTACCCTTGCTTGATCGTGAATTGGAACGTGGCAAGGCCCTGTACGCCCAAATCTACATGTTTGGCGGTGGCCAGTTTTTTGCCTGTATCGGCTTGTTTCTGGCCGGTGGTTACGGCACCCCGCGCAAAACAGCCGGGGACTCCCAGGGCCTTGATGAAATTGGCGCTAAAATCGGCATGTACATGAATGGTATTGGCGCGCTGATCGCCATTATTGGCGGTATCATGTTTATCTGGATGGTCTCCAAGGCCCTGATAAAAGAACCTAAATCGGTCTCGTAGGATCACCCCTTAAAAATGCAGCAACATGATTTGTTAATTAATCCTCGGATAGTATTGATTCTGTTGATGGAATCGGCTTGTAGAAACTTGACAGATACCCTGGGAATTGACATCTTCCAAACGGAATTCATCAACAAAGCGAATATTTGGCCGAAGTTTGCGTCACGAAAGATAATCTCCCTTGGGTACTGAACGAGGAAAAGCAGGAACCATGTTCCTAAGAGGCCTTCTTGCGGTCGTGGTTTTGACCACGGGTGTGTTGCTGTCGGCTAATTTCGTCCTCGAGCGGACGAAGGCTGCGTCTGCACAGCTTCAGGGTGCCGAAAACGCCGAAACGACGTTGTCCATGGCTCCCATTTCGCTTGGCAACCCAGCCGCCGCCGCCGCCTTGTGCACCCGCGCCGCCATGATAAGCGAATATCCCGCAGCCACATCGCAGGAACCGGCACCCGCCTATCACATCACCATGAAGATTGACCGCGGCGACACCATCAGCGCAATCCTGGACCGGGCAGGAATTTCTCGTGATGACGCCAATGGGGTTATTCAGGCGTTGAAAAAAGTCTTTAATCCATCCAGCATTCGCCAGGGGCAGAATATCGACATTTCATTCCAGGCCGACGCCAACGCCCTGGGTGATCCCGCCACGGCGACATCTGGTACGTTTCTTGGACTGTCCCTGTTGCCTGATTTCGAACACAGGATCGTTGTAAAAAAGACCAAAAATGATGCTTTTGTCGCTGCCAGAGAAAAGCGCACACTGACAAGCAACCCCGTCCGCGCCGCCAATACCATCAATCAGAGCCTGTTTCTGGCTGGTAACAAGGTTAATGTTCCAAATTCAGTGCTCGCGGAACTTATTCGACTTTATTCATGGGATGTGGATTTCCAGCGTGATATTCGCACCGGCGATGGCTTCGAGTTGATGTATGAACGTTTTTCCGATGAAGAAGGAAAACCGGTTCACAATGGTGATGTGATTTTTGCAACACTGGAATTGAGCGGTAAGCGTCACACCATTTATCGCTATACCCTGGACGACGGTGATGTCGATTATTTCGACGAGAAAGGTCAAAGCGCCAAGAAGGCGTTAATGCGCACCCCCATTGACGGAGCCCGCTTGTCGTCCGGGTTCGGCAAACGCACGCACCCTGTTTTGGGATACACCAAAATGCACAAGGGCCTGGATTTCGCCGCCCCGCGCGGAACCCCTATTTACGCCGCAGGCAATGGCACGGTTGAATACGCCGGACGCAAAGGCGCATACGGCAATTTCGTCCTCATCCGTCACAACGCCGAATATACTACTGCTTATGGCCATATGAGCCGGGTCGGCACGGCCAAGGGTCGCCGCGTTAAACAAGGTCAAATCATCGGCTTTGTGGGCACTACAGGGCGTTCCACCGGACCGCACCTGCACTATGAAATCAGGCGTTCCGACCGTCAGGTCAACCCGTTCAGGGTTAAAATGCCATCCGGGCGCAAGCTCAAAGGTAAGGAACTCGCAGCCTTCCAGATCGTGCGCACGGAAATAGACCGCCAGTACGCCCAGCTGGCGCTACCTGTCAAACTGGCTTCGCGTTAAGAATTACTCTTTCGGTTTTTGAAACAACCCGCCGGCCATATTGCGGTTGATGTCGATTAATGATGCGACATTTTCAAAAGACGGCAAGGCCAAGGCTTTCAGGGTTTGCTTGTCGACGAAAATACTCAATTTCAGAATGTCTTGCCTCAAGTCTTCGGGTAGGCGTCCTTCATCTTCCAACAAACTTGCCTGAAGCAATGTCCACAGTTTCTGATTGTTTTGTAGTGAGCGCGCATACGCGCTGACATCTATTGGAGCCTGAGCCGCTTCATGTATTTTACGGGCGGTTTCTACAAAAGCCGCTGCTTCCCCGTGTCGACCACCCGGCGTTGACTTTTGTATCCGGGCATAGGATTTGGTTAGATCTGAGGACATGTTTTAGAACAGGCTGGCAATTGCATTGTTTTTCTCTGAAATCAGGTTGAGGGTTACATTGCCCAGTTTTTGACGCACCTGAAGGGCCAGGAAAGTCGCAGCTTCTTCCTCAAGATTGGCATTAACCAGATTGTCGGAACCGGCTTGAAGGGTATCGCTTAAGTCCTGGGCGAACTGTTCGCGAACATCCAGCACTGAAAGATTACTCAGAAAGGAATGTTCACGGGCGCGGATGGCAGCGCTTGCAGCATCAAGATCAGCCAATGCAGCATCAATATTGGCATTCGTCGCGAAGTCATCGTATTCCGATGCCGCCGATCCGATGCCCAGACCGCTCTGGTCGGATGCTTCGCCGGAAACCGTAAGGGCTTCACCATCATCGCTAATGGTGACGCTCAAATCCTGCGGCAAGCCACTGATCAGGCTAACACCGGAATAGCTGCTGTCCGATGCCAGTTGGTCAAGCTGGCTTACAACCTGATCGAAAATAGCTGCCGTTGACAGCCTTTCCTCGTCGCTGGCGCCGCGGATACTGGAAACAATCGCGCCCAGTTGATCAATTGTCTGATTTAAGGATCGAAGCCCAATTGACGCTGCCTCTATAGTGCTCAGGCCTTGGCCAATGCTATTCTTGACGGCAAGAAGATCACTTGCCCGGTTGCTAAGCTCACGCGCCTGAAAATAGTCAGTCGGATTATCCTGTGCCCTGTTCACCTTACGACCAGTCGAAATATTCTCGGTCGTATTGTCAATAAGCGCCGCCGTACGCTGCTGGGTTTGCAACGCCTGATAGGCTGCGGCAGTCAGGTTTACAACATCAATCATTCCACATTATGGCTGAGATTGGAATGACTCGACAGTGATTTGCATCACAGCGGAGAAAGTATGCAATACAGGTTTGCACCCCACCGGGGAGGTGGAGTGAGCAGCGCCCACGAAAGAAAGCGATGCACAATGGCGTCCGTTACCATTCGTCTTCGTGAACCCCGTCTTTGGTCGTAGATACTTTCAACGCGAAGCCCACAAGCAGTCGCAAGTTGCCTTAGGCTTTCCCCAGTGTAGGCCGATTTATGAGTGAGATCGCCAAACTGATAGTTTATACCCCACGGTGACGATGCGTTGGGAACCTTGATGATGATTTTCCCCTGTCTGCCAAGCGCCTTTACACTCCTGGACAACAACTTAAAACCTTCATCAGGTGTAAAATGTTCAAGGACATCAAGCAGGATGATCCTGTCGATGGTTGCTGTGTTTAAGGTTTCAAGATATTGCCAAACATCAACGCATTTAAAACGTGATGCAACTTCAATGGGCTGCACAGATTCCAACGCCGGATCGTGGTCTATTCCCTGAAAATTCCCTATCCCCTTTTTGGATAAATAAGCAAGAAACTGACCTGTTCCGGAACCAATTTCCAAACAATTCATGTCCGTTGAAAACGCCCCGGGGTTCCAGATTTCGGCATCAAAACGCGCGATATCCTTGGCCGTCAGGGAAGGAGATTGATAGTCCTTGTAGGCGCGATAACTGGAATAGAAATCTGCAGACATTCTTCGACTGACCCCCCAAGGCAATTCAACATCACTTCATTTAGATAAATACCATATCAGTGGGCGTAACGAGACCCTTTCCTTATCCATTTTTTACGACACCATTCCTAAGCCGCTTCGGCTTTCTTGCCGTTGATCGTCAGGGCACCATCACCGGCAGAAACGGAGACATGGTCGCCATCCTTTACCTTGCCTTCCAGGATCAGGCCCGCCAACGAATTTTGCATGCTTCGCTGGATAACCCGCTTAAGGGGGCGGGCGCCATAGACCGGGTCATAACCGGCATCGGCAAGCCATGCCCGGGCGGCATTGTCCAGATCCAGAGTAATTCCCTTGTCTTCCAACAGTTTTTCAAGGCCCGACAATTGAATATCGACAATGGCATCCATATGGCTGCGGAAAAGACGATGGAATAAAATGACCTCATCCAGCCGGTTAAGGAATTCTGGCCGGAACGAGGCCCGGACAACCTCCATCACCTGGGCGCGGACTTCGCCACTGTCATGGCCTTCATCCTGAGCTGCCAGAATATCGCCACCAAGATTCGAGGTCAGAACGATCATGGTATTGGTGAAATCCACCGTACGACCCTGACTGTCTGTCAAGCGGCCATCATCCAGAACTTGCAACAACACATTGAAGACATCGGGATGGGCTTTTTCAACTTCGTCGAACAGCACCACCTGATAAGGCCTGCGCCGGACCGCTTCGGTCAAAGCGCCACCCTCGTCATAACCGACGTAACCCGGCGGAGCGCCTATCAGGCGAGCAACGGCATGTTTTTCCATATATTCGGACATATCGATGCGCAGCAGGGCCTGCTCATCGTCAAACAGAAATTCAGCCAGGGCCTTGGTCAACTCCGTTTTACCGACCCCTGTAGGCCCAAGGAACAGGAACGAGCCGATGGGACGGCTGGCGTCCTGTAAACCAGCGCGGGCCCTTCTAACTGCGTTTGAGACGGCACAAAGCGCCTCATCCTGGCCAATCACCCGCTGGCGCAAACTTCCTTCCATGGCCAATAACTTGTCACGCTCGCCCTGTAACATCTTGTCGACAGGAATGCCTGTCCAGCGTGATACGATAGAGGCGATATGCTCACTGGTAACGGATTCTTCCAGCATCTTGTTGTTTTCAGCCGCCGCAGCCTCTTCCAGTTGTTTTTCCAGACGCGGGATAAGATCGTACTTAAGCTCCCCCGCCTTTTCGTGTTCACTCTCGCGAAGAGCGCGATCATAGGCGAGACGTGCCTGTTCAAGTTCCTCCATCAATTTGTTGGCATCTGCAAGAGCTGTTTTTTCGGACATCCATTCCTTGGTCATCGTCGCCGAACGGGCTTCAAGGCCAATCAGTTCTTCTTCCAGTTTGCCGAGGCGATCCTTGGAAGCGTCGTCGCTTTCCTTCTTCAGCGCTTCGCGTTCAATCTTCAACTGGATAATCCGACGGTCCAATTCGTCAATATCTTCAGGTTTTGAATCCACTTCCATACGCAGCCGGGAAGCAGCCTCGTCAACCAGATCGATGGCCTTGTCCGGCAGGAAACGATCCGAAATATAGCGGTTGGAAAGAGTCGCTGCGGAAACAAGAGAGGCGTCGGCAATCCTGACACCATGGTGCAGCTCGTACTTTTCCTTGATGCCCCGAAGAATAGATATGGTGTCTTCAACGCTGGGCTCGGCCACAAAAACCGGCTGAAAACGCCGCGCCAGGGCTGCATCCTTTTCGACATATTTGCGGTATTCGTTCAGGGTCGTCGCGCCAACGCAGTGCAACTCGCCGCGAGCCAGGGCAGGCTTGATCAGGTTTGACGCGTCCATGGAACCTTCAGAAGCACCCGCACCGACCAGGGTGTGCATTTCATCAATAAACATAACAATCTCACCGGCGGCGTTTGTAACTTCATTTAGTACCGCCTTAAGGCGTTCCTCAAATTCACCCCGGAACTTGGCGCCTGCGACCAGGGCGCCCAGATCCAGCACCATCAGTTTCTTGTTCTTCAGGTTTTCCGGCACGTCGCCATTGACAATGCGCTGGGCAAGACCCTCGATGATGGCAGTCTTGCCAACGCCGGGTTCACCAATCAGCACCGGGTTGTTCTTGGTGCGACGAGAGAGAACCTGAATGGTGCGGCGGATTTCCTCATCCCGGCCAATTACGGGATCGATCTTACCTTCGGCAGCGGCGGCGGTCAGATCACGGGCATATTTTTTCAGGGCATCATAAGTGTCTTCAGCGGTAGCGCTGTCAGCGGTACGGCCTTTACGCACGTCCTCAATCGCCTTGTTAAGATTTTGCGGAGTAACGCCGACGTCATTCAGCACTTTTGCGGCCGCAGTTCCCGTCGCCAATACCAAAGCCAGCAACAGTCTTTCAGCGGTGACAAAGCTGTCTCCTGCCTTTTCGGCAATTTGTTCGGCTTGCTCAAAAAGTTTGCCGGTTTCCTGTGCCAAATAGGTTTGCCCGGCCCCTGCGCCCTGAACTTTCGGCAGCTTAGCCAGTTCGGTCTCGACGGCTTTTAATCCTCTTGGGGCATCGCCCCCTGCAGCGGCGATCAAATTGGCCGCCAAGCCTTCCTTGTCATCCAGCAGGACTTTCAGGATATGCAGCGGGGTTAATTGCTGGTGATTGGAACGCGAAGCGAGCGTTTGCGCCGACTGAATAAAGCCGCGGGAGCGTTCCGTGTATTTTTCAAATTCCATAAAGCCGAAACCTTTCTCCTTGACGATTATCCCTGTTCCTGTGAGCAGGCAACAAGAGAACATCTCATATTGGGTTTGCTCAGGTTAATATGGCCTAAATGAAGACCTTTGCAAGGGCAAGGCCATTCCATTCAATAGTGCTAACATACTTGACAGTTCAATGGCTTATAGCGATTGTTGCGCCATGAAAGCTCAAATTTCCAAAATAAGTCGTTATCCTGTAAAGGGTTTAAGCCCGCAAACATTATCTGAATCTGCTGTCGATGCAGGTGGCGCAATTCCCGGCGACAGACGCTTTGCACTGGCCCTGGGATCGACCCTGTTCGACGGAACATCCCCGCACTGGCTTCCAAAAACAAGTTTTCTGGCGTTGATGAAAAACGAGAAGCTGGCCGCGCTGGAAACGGTTTTTGATGATCAAAGCGATGATTTGCAGATACTGCGCAATGGCAAGCAAGTGGCGCACGGCAAACTTTCAGACCCGATTGGCCGGGCCGTGATCGAGGATTTTTTTTCCGCCTATATGAGAGACGAAACCCGCGGCAAACCACGCCTGGTAGAATCGATAGACGGATCCATTTTCACGGATCAGAAAAGAAAAGTAATTTCAGTTATTAATCTTGCGTCAGTCCGCGACCTTGAACGGGTAGTCGGTACACCAATTGACCCTTTTCGATTTCGCGCCAATATCTATATTGACGGCATCGATCCCTGGGCGGAATTCAACTGGATCGACAAGGGTGTTGTCTGCGGTAGTGCTGGCCTGATCATCAAGGAACGTACGGAGCGATGCACCGCAATCAATGTTGACCCGCAAACGGGCGAGCGCAATATGAACCTTCTAAAAACCCTGCAAGGGGCTTTCGGTCATGTTGATCTGGGTGTTTTCGCCATGGTGAGCCAAGCCGGAAGCTTCGCCATTGGCGATCCCTTTATGGACCAGGATTAATCTATTT
Organism: Rhodospirillales bacterium; assembly: GCA_016776705.1. Lineage (GTDB taxonomy): Bacteria > Pseudomonadota > Alphaproteobacteria > Rhodospirillales > JABHCV01 > JACNJU01. Next base: position 13,600 of record JADHSW010000002.1, on the reverse strand, counting down.
TTCAGGCGGCGGTTTCAGAAGCGTTATCGTCTTTCGAAATGGATTCGGTTGAGGCAGCCTTCCGGGGACGGCCACGACGTTTGGGCTTTTCTTCAGCTGGCGTCTCATCGATAGGGGCTTCAATTACTACAGGTTCCTGCGAGGACTCTTCAGTTGCTTCTATTACCGGTTCAGCAGACACCTGAGAGGCTTCTGATCGCTCTTTTTCCCTAAGTTGATTGTCGTGTCGCGGCTGCGCTTCGTCGCGCCGGTTATCGCCTTCATTTTCCCGGCGATTGCGGTCATTCTGATGGCCGCTGGACGCACCATCAGGATTCAGGATGCGATGATAATGTTCGGCATGCTGGAAGTAACCTTCGGCCGCAATACGGTCCCCCGCAGACATGGCATCGCGGGCAAGAGTCAGATATTTGTCCAGCACCTGTTGGGCGGAACCACGGACTTTATTATCAGAACCGCTGCTTTCAAAATTCCTGCCTCTGGAATTTTGGTTCGGATTACGCTTGCCGCTGTTATTACGACCACGACCGCGACGGGGATTTGGCACTTGTTTCATGGAATTTGTATCTCTAATACGAGCAGGCGATCATCAATGGCCCACTACTGCCTGATTGTGTTGTCTGAATGAATTCCAACGACGCTTCGGGCTTCCCGCATTCGCGGTTCGCACGACCATTATCCATTCAATCAACAGTTAAACGGACTGGCATTTGCGAGGATGAATGGAACCTTATAATGAACGCACCCGGCGCTCTGTCCCTGTGGCCTACTCCCAGACCACTCTTACCTATGAAACTAGTCGGGATAGCCCTATTTTCCAACAGTTTTTTTATAAAATCTTTCCTGATACGCATCGCTTTATGCCCGCAAGATCGGATCGAGACGTAATATCGCTCATCCCCGCCTTTTCCATCATCCTTGCAACCGCCTCACCCTGATTGATACCGACCTCAAAAAATATGCCACACCCCGTGTTTGCCAATCCGGAAAGCACTGAAAGTATCGCCCGATAATACTGAAGTCCGTCAATTCCCGCAAACAAGGCGCTATGTGGCTCGTAAAGGGCGACTTCCGGCTGCAATTCACTTTCTTCACCATCGGGAATGTAAGGGGGGTTGCTGATGATGATATCGAACGCTCCAAAGTCGGCGATACCGTCATTCCAATCAGCAAGAACGAAACCTGCCCGCAAGGACAGATCAAGGTTCCTACCATTCAGCCGAGCCACCGCGAGTGCTTCAGAAGAAAAATCCGTACCAATACCCGTGGCGTTTTCATATTCATGCAACAATGTCAGTAAAAGACAACCGGAGCCCGTGCCAAGGTCAAGAATCCTTAAATTGGCCTTTTTGTCAGGATACGCCGCCAAAACCGCTTCGATGAGAGTTTCCGAATCGGGCCTGGGAATCAAGGTTGCCGGACTGATGACAAAACGAAGACTCCAGAATTCCTTTTCGCCGATAATCAAGGCCAGGGGTTCGCGCTCGACCCGCCGGGTAATTAACGACAGAATGTAATCCCGCTCACCCGTTTCCAGCACTTTTTCCGGATAACCAAATACTTTTTCAGGGGTGATATTCAACGCGTGGGCGATGATTAATCGTGCATCAAGGCGGGCTTCTTTCACCCCGGCCTTTGACAAAGCCGCAACGGAATCGATCAGCAAATCACCAACTGTTGTCACGAAATCTCTGCCAGTTTTCTGGCTTGATCCTCCGATATCAGGGCGTCAATGGCCTCATCCAGGTCACCATCCATGATACGATCAAGTTTGTGCAAAGTCAGATTGATACGGTGATCTGTGACCCTGCCTTGGGGGAAATTATAAGTGCGGATGCGCTCCGAGCGATCCCCGGAACCAACCTGGCTCTTGCGATTTGCCGCCCTTTTGGCGTCTGCCATTTGACGCTCGTGTTCATACAATCTAGCCCTGAGCACCCGCATGGCCTTTGCCTTGTTTTTATGCTGTGACTTTTCATCCTGCTGGGATACCACGACCCCGGTTGGAAGATGGGTAATGCGAACTGCGCTATCGGTAGTATTGACCGACTGCCCGCCCGGACCACTGGCGCGAAAGACATCAATTCGCAGATCCTTGTCTTCGATATGAATGTCGACTTCTTCGGCTTCGGGCATAACTGCCACAGTCGCAGCAGACGTGTGGATGCGCCCGCCTGATTCCGTCGTCGGTATTCGTTGAACCCGGTGCACCCCAGATTCAAATTTCAGGCGTGCGAAAACGCCCCGTCCTGATACAGAAGCAACGGCTTCCTTAAGGCCGCCAATACCGGTTTCATTCACCGCCATAATCTCGAACTTCCAGCGCTGGGTTTCAGCGTAACGCTGATACATGCGAAATAGATCGGCGGCGAACAAAGCCGCTTCATCACCACCTGTTCCGGCGCGCACCTCAAGAATGGCGTTCTTTTCATCGGCATCATCCTTGGGCAGCAACAGAACCTGCACCTGCTTTTCCAGCAGTGGAATTTTTTCTTTCAACTCCTGAAATTCGGCCTCGGCCATTTCGCGCATTTCCTGATCGGTTTCAGGGTCCGCCATCATGGTGGCCAGATCGGCGGCTTCTTCCTTTGCAGCTGTTACTTTGGCAATGCCTTCAACGACCGGGGTCAGATCGGAATACTCTTTCGACAAGCTGGCAAAGTCGCCTGATGACGCCGCGTCCTGCGCCGCCATCAAATCCGCCAACTCATCATGTCGGGCGACAACCTTTTGTAAATTTTCTTTCAAACTCACGTTCGCTACTCCCTAGCCTTTTTTTCGTCATCAAGTCCGAACAAGCGGTCAATGATTTTTTCCATTTCCCGCCAATCGTGAGATTTGGATGTGATTTCCGTTCCGGCCGCATCGCGCAACACTTCCGAGGGAGCATGCAGCAATCGATTGATTAACAGGCGGGTCGCTTTTTCGGCGTCGTCTCCGGCGTCAAGAAGTGCTTGCTCGCGCATGGTGTCAAAATGAGAGCGCAATCGGCTTAGCGCCGGAACCGCCGTTCGTTCTGCACGGCCACGCAAAAAAGCATCGACATCAGCTTCAATGATTTTCCATGCGGCGCCTGATTCGTTTTCGCGCCCGGCGCGACCTTCCATGGCAACCCGCTCAAGATCATCAAGGTTGTACAGGAAGGCGTCTTCTATACGTTCAACCCGCGGATCAATATCACCGGGAATCGCCGTATCGATGAGGAATATCGGCTTGTGTCTTCGCGCCGCAATAGCCCCGTCGACCATTTCCGCGCTGATCGCATGCTGGCGGCGCCCCAGTGATGTGAGGACAATGTCAGAGTCGATCAAAAGAGAGGGTATGTTGTCGAAGGCACTAGTGTGACAATCAAGCCGCTGCGCAGCCTCTTCGGCGCGACGTTCGGAGGGATGGGTCGTCACCAGCCTGCCCAATCCTGTCGACTGCATATCGGCGGCAATCAATTCTCCCATTTCGCCCCCACCAACCAGAAGCACGGAACAGTTTTCCAGATTACCATGCAGATCACCCGCCAGTTGGCTAGCCGCGGCAGCAATTGAAACCGGGCGTTCCCCAATGGCGGTTTCATTGCGAACCCGTTTTGCCGTGGCGTAAGCCGCCTGCAGGATTGTTTCCAGGCCGTTTGCGGTCATCTTGGCCTCTTTGGCAAGACGATGGGCCGCCTTTACCTGACCCAGAACCTGCGGCTCACCGATAATCAGACTGTCCAGGGAGGCGGTAACAGAAAAAATCTGGCGAACCGCCTGTTCGTCCCAGTGGATATATGTCTGCCCATCCATTTCCGACGGCCCCAACTCGCCGTGCTCTGCCAGAATTTCAATGATCTGATCGACTTTTTGCGCTTCGTTGGGCACATCACCATTGCAAAAGGCCTGCACCTCGACCCGATCACAGGTCGACAGCACCAGTGCCTGATCAATACCGGCTTTTTTCAGGCGCTCAAGAATAAAGGGAGCGGCTTCATCTTCGATGAAAAGACGATCACGCAGGATCATCGAACTGGATCGATGATTGACCCCGACAACCAGGGCGCGTCCATTCAATAACGAGCGTAGGGATGAGTTCTCTACCATGGCATCGCTAACGATAGCTGGCCAGGTGCTCCTCCAAAGATGCTAAAGGCACCTCTAACTGATCACCCGTCTCCATATTGCGGACGGTTGCGACACCCTTGGTCAATTCGTCTTCGCCAAGGATAACAGCTGCAATTGCATTCACGTTATTGGCCCGTTTCATGCGCTTTTTCATGTTTCCAGAATAGCCAAGTTCGATACAAAATCCACTATGACGAAGCTGTTGTGTCAGGGCCAGAGCCTTTAATTGCGCTTCTTCACCCAGAGGAACCATGGCAATTGGACGAGACCGGCCTTCAGGTTCATCGATCATCATCGCCAGGCGTTCAATTCCTGCTGCCCAGCCAACTCCCGGGGTTTGCGGACCACCCATTTGCTTGATCAGCCCATCATAGCGCCCACCGGCAACCAGTGCGCCCTGGGCACCCAATTGCGTAGTGGTGAATTCAAAAGCCGTATGGCAATAGTAATCCAGCCCCCGGACCAGTCGCGGGTTGATCGTATAGTCGACGCCAACAAGATCCAGCCCGGCTAGCACGGCTTCAAAAAAGCTTCTGGAATGATCGTTGAAACTGTCCGCAATCATCGGCGCATTTTCAATAATTACGCGGTCATCTTCGTCCTTGGAATCGAGAATTCTGAGTGGATTGCGATCCAGACGCTCCTGACTGTCTTTAGACAGTTTATCTAAATGCCCCTTGAAATAGTCGACCAGCTTGTCCCGATAGGCCGCGCGGCTTTCCGTGTCTCCAAGGCTGTTCAGTTCAAGAACCGTTTTATCTCGCACCCCCAGGGCTTCCAGATAGTCCGACCCAAGGGCGATAATTTCGATATCAGCCAGCGGACCTTCAACGCCCAGAATTTCCGCTCCGGTCTGATGGAACTGGCGCAAGCGGCCTTTTTGCGGGCGCTCATAGCGGAACATGGGACCCTGATAGGTAAATTTCAGCGGAAGCAATTGAGCCAGCCCGCCGGAAATAAAAGCACGCGCGACACCGGCCGTATTTTCCGGCCTGAGCGTCAACATTTCGCCACCCTTGTCTTCAAAGGTATACATTTCCTTGGTCACAATATCTGACGTATCACCAAGCGTACGGGCGAAAACTTCAGTGCGTTCGAAAATCGGCGTTTCAATTTCATCAAATCCGTAGCGACCTGATACTTTCCGCACGGTATCGATCACCTTGCGATGGCGCAGGCTTTCATTCGCTAATAAATCGTGCGTGCCGCGTACCGGCTGCAACGTGGACATCGTAACCTCTTTAAGTTCTTTATTCGCTTTTGGGCTTGTAGCGATTTGATACGTAATCGTCGATGATTTTCTTAAATTCTTCTGCAATGCCGGGTCCGCGCAAGGTCATTTCTTTTTTGCCGTCGATAAACACTGGGGCGGATGGCTCTTCGCCGGTACCGGGCAGGCTGATGCCAATATCCGCATGTTTGCTTTCGCCGGGACCGTTGACGATGCAGCCCATCACCGCCAGGTTCAATTCTTCGGCACCAATATATTTTTTACGCCAGACAGGCATCGACGCACGCACGTGATCCTGAATTTGTTGCGCCAGTTCCTGAAACACAGTGCTGGTTGTGCGCCCGCAACCGGGGCACGCCGTAACCAGTGGTGTGAAAGAGCGCAATCCCATGGTTTGCAATATTTCCTGGCTAACAATGACTTCCTGAGTCCTGTCGCCACCCGGTTCCGGAGTCAGGGATACGCGGATGGTGTCGCCAATGCCATTTTGCAACAACACCCCCATGGCAGCGGTTGATGCAACAATCCCCTTTGACCCCATACCGGCTTCGGTCAAGCCAAGATGCAGGGCGTAATCGCAGCGAGCGGCCAGTTCCGTATAAACCGCGATCAGGTCCTGTACGTTGCTTACCTTGCACGACAGGATGATCTTGTCCGCCCCCATGCCCAGTTCCCTTGCGCGTTGGGCGCTATCAAGGGCCGAGCGCACCAGTGCTTCGCGTGTAACATCTGCTGCTTCCATAGGTTCCGCCAGTTTATGGTTCTGATCCATAAGGGAAACGACAAGTTCCTGATCTAGACTTCCCCAATTGACGCCGATTCTGACAGGACGGTCATATTTCAGGGCCGTTTCAATCATTGAGGAAAACTGGCCATCTTTCTTGGCCTTGAATCCGACATTGCCCGGATTGATGCGGTATTTGGACAATGCCTGTGCACAGGCCGGGTTATCCTTCAAAAGCGTATGGCCGATGTAATGAAAATCCCCGATAAGCGGGACGGATACGCCTTGGGCATCAAGCTTTTCGCGAATATAGGGAATAGCCTTGGCGGCTTCGTCGCGATCAACAGTCAGGCGGACCAGTTCCGACCCGGCACGGGCCAGGGCCGCGACCTGGGAGACGCTGCCGTCAATATCGGCGGTGTCCGTATTGGTCATGGACTGCACGACAATGGGCGCATGGCCACCTACCCGGACAGGGCCGATGTCGACCGGAACGCTGGTGCGTCTTGCCGAATGCAGAGCGTTGAACACGTCAAATACCCTCGTGATTTTCTATTTTGCCGCTATTGAGCGGCGCTACCCTGGCGTAACAGGTCCGGGTCCAGTGTGACGTTCCGGCGAACCTTGCCGGCTTCGCCCAGGTCTGGCACGGCTTCGCCATCGACAAAAATCTCAAGCGCCCCGGCATTACCAGTCAGCAACACAAGCCCCGCCTGATCCGGCACCCGGTAGCTGTCTCCAGCCCGTAGCAGGCGTGTCATCACCAACTGATTGGCATTGTTGTCGCGCACCTGAATCCAGCTGTTCCTACGCGCTTTGACAAGGATGCGCGAATTTTCGTTCTCAGCACCGTATATCCGGTTGGATGAAGCCGGTTCGGGGTCGCTCGACGTACTGGCGATTTCAGCAGGTGATGCGCTCTGAGCCGGTATTTCTTCACCCTCATCTACAACTTCAGAAACGACCCCGACTTCAACTTTCTCGACAGTGGCGCCACCCGTTGATTCCGCGTTGGAAGACTCTGCGGGTGCTTCAGCTTCAGGCTCCGCTGGCGTTGCCTGCTGCTGAACCTCAGTGACAGCCTCGATCACGGGTTCAGGTGTTGTCACTTCTTCAACTTTTTCTGCCACAGTCTCGGTTACTGCACTCGTTTCAGCCACAGTCTCGGTTACAGCATTCGTTTCAGCAGGGGCGGTTTCCTGGACTTCCTGAACCGTCTCCTCGACTTTCACAACCGCTTGTTCAGTTGCTTGCGTAACTTCTTCGCTCACCTGCTGGGTAGGTTCCTGGACAGCCTGTTCTATGGTTTCAGCGACGCTGGTCGAGACTTCTTCGTTGGCATCTGCCTGCACCTGATCACTGGAGGGCGCTTCATCAGTAGCTTGTTGAATTTCTTCGACGGGTTGCTCTACTTTTTCAGGCTCAACCGTTTCGGGTGTTATTTCAGGTTCCTGAACCTGTTTATCCTCACTAAGGCGTTCGGGTACCGCTGAGACCAGCCCAGCCAGGAACCCGTCTTTTGCCGTGCTCACATACCAGCCGCCATAGGCCAAAAGGGCGACAACGACACCAACGAAGACAATGGCACCCCCTGGAATGCTCGATTCGGGAATCGGAACGGGGAAAACAAGTTTGGGATTTCCTGATTGAGACGCGCTTTCGCTTTTGTAACGGCGAACCACCTCTTGACTGTCCAGCCCGAGATAATCCGCATATGATCGAATAAAGCCAATTGCATAAGCCTTGCCCGGCAAGTCATCGTAACGGGCAGCCTCAATAGCCTCCAGATAGATGAAACGGATATGCAGAGTTTCGGCGACAAAACGCAAGTCGTCGCCAAGCCTGAGCCGTGACGCTTTCAACAAGGCGCCAACGTTGTTGGCACTGCCTTTGTCGTCCTGATGATCTGCGTTATTAGAGTCCCGAGAGGCCATTAAAATTCCCAAGGAAAGCATCTGTCGGGCATTCCTGATTTCTTTCCACCGAAGGAAACAGAAAAAAAACTGGAATCGAGCCCTGTTCATTCGCCCTGTCGCCACAAAATGAGGTGTCCGGACGAATTGCATTCTGACGATTAAATGAGAATATTCAAGAGCTAAAGCCCAATATCAGGTAATGACGCCATGGTCCTTGGCAAAGGCCCGAAGATTGGTGCGAAGGCTATGTTGCGACAGCCCGTAAAGGCTGTCCATATATTGCGTCAGGTTGCTTACGTTCAGGCTTCTTATCATCGCCTTAACCGGACCAACTGCGTTGGGTTGCACGGAAATACTGCGCAGGCCAATTCCGATCAATGCCATGGCATCCAGGGGATTGGCCGCCATTTCACCACACAAGCTTAGCGGTACATTGGCATCATTACAGCGGGTGACGACATCATGAAGCAGTGACATGACGGGGGGCGACAGCGGGTCATAGCGTTCTGACAAGCGCGGGTTGCCACGGTCAGTCGCAAACAGGAACTGGCATAAATCATTGCTGCCGATGGAGACGAAATCGACCCGTTGCAACAAGGCGGGAAGCTGGAACAATAAGGACGGCACTTCCAGCATGACCCCGGCACGAACAGTTTCAGGTAATGGGGCCCCATGATCCTTCTCACGCTTCAATTCCTTATCAAGCAAGGATCGCGCCTGATCGAATTCCGGAACTTCGGCAATCATCGGGAACATAACCGCAAGATCCCCCCCGGCGGAGGCTTGAATCAGGGCGCGCAGTTGTTGGCGCAGCATCATCGGCCTGTCCAGCGATACCCGAATGGCCCGCCATCCCATGGATGGATTTTCTTCGTCCTGTGCGCTCCAATAAGGCAGCATTTTATCGCCGCCCACATCCAGAGTCCTAAAGACAACCGGTTTGTTGTTGGATTGTTCAATAACCCGCGCATATATCTGGCGCTGGTCATCGACACTGGGAAAATCAGAACGCACCATAAAGGGGACTTCTGTGCGATAAAGACCAACGCCATCCGCCCCCATGTCTTCAAGGTGCGGCAGGTCGATCAACAAACCGGCATTGATGTTCAATTTAATGCGCACGCCGTCCTGGGTGATGCTTTCCAGATTTCGAAGCTGGGAAAAAGCCGCCTTGCGCTCGGCGCGAACCCTGACACTGTTCCTGAAACGCTGGCGAACTTCCTCGCCCGGACGCACGAATACCTGGGCGTTGGTGCCATCAACAATAACTGGCTCGCCGGATTCGATCTTGTCCAGAATGTTGCGAGCCTGACCGACAACAGGGATATCCAAAGCACGGGCAACGATGGATACGTGTGCAGTCGCCGACCCTTCCTCAAGCACAAGACCGCCTAGTTTCGAGCGGTCATAATCAAGCAGTTGGGCAGGCCCCATGTTGCGGGCGATCAGGATCACACAATCCGCATTGCGCACCACATCATCGTTGGGCGTCGCGGCGTCCGGTCCGACCAGATGCTGCAACAAGCGCCCGCCCAGATCCTCAAGGTCGTGAATTCTTTCACGCAGGTACGGATCGGAAATCTGGTTCATTCTGGCGCGAATATCGTTGTGAATCTTTTGAACCGCAGCTTCCGCCGTCAGGCCGCTGGATATGGCTTCGTCGATACGGGTGAACCAGCCGGCATCTTCGGCGATCATTCGATAGGACTCAAGAATTTCCCTATGTTCACCAGCTGCCGCCAGATCAGAATGATTCATCATGTCGTCAAGCGCGCCATGCATTTCCGACACGGCTTTGTGCAGGCGTTCATGTTCAAAATCGACGTCTTCGGCAACCAGTTTCACTATATTGAAGTGGGGTGCATGCAATACGGCGACGCCAAGTCCAAGACCCGGATTAAGCGATATTCCTTCAATACGAAGAGGAAGAAGGGCGTTGCCATCGGCAGGCATCATTTCTTCGCGGCTGATCAACTCGCCGCCGCTGACCAGTTCCGCCAGGACCATGGCAACGGTCTCAAGAATCTCAACTTCTTCGTCACCGTAATCACGGCTGATCTGGTTCTGAACGGCGATAACACCGATTACCCGTCCGCTACGCAGGATCGGCACACCCAGTAAGGATTGATACAGTTCCTCGCCTGTTTCAGGACGGTAAGCAAAATCAGGATGTCTTTGCGCATCGGCCAGGGCAACAGGGCGGGCCTGAGCGGCGATTAAACCGACCAAACCCTCGCCGACCCGAAGGCGAGTGTTGTGGACGGCGGTAGCCTTAAGGCCCTGCGTCGCGAACAGCTCCAGAACTTCACCGGGGCGCATGACATAAACCGAGCAGACCTCGGCAACCATATCTGCCGCAATAACCGAAACGATTTGATTAAGGCGCTCTTGCGCTACAAGGGGACTCGCCATGACATCCCGCACACGCCCCAACAAACGCCGTGATACGGGAGATATATGTGATTCTGAACTTTGCGAGGAGGGAGGTTTTGTCATACCAGACGACATAGGGACCTGGAGACTACCCTGCAACTCACAGGGGGCTTTTTCCCTATCAATTGCCCCCTCTTGCATCCAGAAGCTGAACGGCTTGACTTACGAGCTCGTTGATAATGTCTTCAGTCGGCTGTTCTTCCTTGACCATGCCAACGCTTTGGCCCGCCATCAAGGAGCCGTTTTCCACATCGCCATCGATAACAGCGCGTTTTAAAGCGCCCGCCCAGAAATGTTCAATTTCCAACTGCGCATCTTTTAATTCCACCTCGCCGCGTTCCACACGAGCGGCGGCCTCGCGCTGGGCTTCGTTGAAACGCTTGGTTCCCTCGTTGACGAGGGCGCGAACCGGTATAACCGGAAATTTCGGATCGATCTGAACGGTCGGGATCGCATCGCGGGCATTGGCGCGAATAAAGGCTTTCTTGAAATTCGGATGGGCAACGGACTCGTTCGCACAAACAAATCGGGTGCCAAGCTGACAACCTGAGGCGCCCATCTCAAGGTAAGAAACCATTGCTTCACCACGACTGATGCCACCGGCGACAAATACAGGCACGTCCGAAATATGGGGTAGAATTTCCTGGGCCAGAACACTTGTTGCTACAGGGCCGATGTGCCCCCCGGCTTCTGCCCCTTCAATAACAAGCGCATCCGCACCATTTTTTATCAGTCTTTTCGCCAACGCCAGGGCGGGGGCGAAACACACAACCCTGATGCCAGCGTCTTTCAACCTGGTGATGGACGCACCGGTGGGCACACCGCCAGCCAGAACCACATGGGAAACCCCTGCTTCAATACAAACATCAATCAGCTGATCCAGATCAGGATGCATGGTGATCAGGTTTACGCCAAATGGCTTGTCGGTCATTTCCTGGGTCGCGGCGATTTCCCCGGCCAGTAATTCAGGCGTCATGGACCCACAAGCGATAACGCCGAATCCGCCAGCATTTGAAATTGCCGAAACTAGATTGCGCTCTGACAACCATGACATGGCTCCACCAAGAATGGCGGTGCGGGTGCCAAGAAAATCACAGCCACGCCGCCACAGAGCCTGCAGTTTCGCTTCAGAAGTTATTCCTGACATAATTTTACTCTGCATCCAGTCCGTAAACGCTATGAAGGGCGCGAACGGCGCGCTCGGTGAATTCTTCCGCAATCAGAACACTGACCTTTATTTCAGATGTCGAAATAACCTGTATGTTGATCCCTTCATCAGCCAGGGATTTAAACATGCGTTGGGCGACACCCGCGTGGGAGCGCATGCCTACGCCAATGACAGAAACCTTGACCACATCAGAGTCACTGGTCAGGTTCTGGTAGCCAAGATCGTCGTGGCGTTCTTCAAGGATCGCCACAGCGCGATCCAGATCGCTGCGGGTGACCGTGAATGTCAGGTCCGTCGCCTTACCATCGTCGGAAACGTTCTGTACGATCATGTCGACATTGACGCTGGCATCGGCAAGGGGACCAAATATTCTGGCGGCGACACCGGGGCGGTCGGCGACCTTGACAAGGGTAATTTTTGCTTCATCACGAGAGTAGGCTATTCCGCTGACTAATTCCTGTTCCACGACTTCATCCTCATCAACGACTAGTGTTCCGGGTTTATTGGTGAAAGATGATAGCACTTGCAAGCGCACTGCATGCTTCATCGCCATCTCAACGGCGCGGGTCTGCAAAACTTTAGCACCGACCGATGCCATTTCGAGCATTTCTTCGTAAGTAATTTTTTCCAGCTTGCGAGCCTTGGCGACGATTCGCGGGTCCGCCGTGTAGATTCCTTCTACATCGGTGTAAATGTCGCAGCGATCGGCCTCAAGCGCTGCGGCAAGAGCTACGGCGGAGGTATCGGAGCCGCCACGGCCCAATGTCGTAACCCGCCCGTCTGTTGTAATTCCCTGAAAGCCCGGCACGACAACAACCTCGCCCGCCTGCATGCTTGCGATCACATCCTCACCATTGATGGATTCGATGCGCGCCTTGCCGTGGGCATTATCGGTCAGGATCGGAATTTGCCAACCCTGCCAGGAGCGGGCCCTGAAGCCCAGTTCCTGCAAGGCGAGCGCCAGCAAGCCTGATGTTACCTGTTCACCGGATGAGACGACGACGTCATATTCGCGTGCGTCATACAGTGGCGATACTGCATCTACGTAGCCAACCAATTGGTTGGTGACGCCTGACATCGCCGATACGACAACGGCGACCTGGTGTCCGGCATCGACTTCCGTTTTGACGCGCATGGCCACGGCCTTAATGCGATCAACATCGCCGACCGAGGTACCGCCAAATTTTAAAACTATACGAGCCATAAAAACCTTTTAAATGATACAAACGGCGCTTCAAATAGCGGATAAATCCACAGAAATTCTACGCCAATTTTTAACACAAACAATCAATGAGCTTGCTCAGGAGTGACGGGCGCGTATACATACTCTAAATCGCCAAAACGAAGCAACCCCGGCAAGACCGTATTAAGGAACCCGTATGTCATCGGCTAGCGCACCAGGCAAAGACAGTTCATCGACCGCATCGGCCGAAGAGGTCGCGCGCTTCACAACCATGGCCGACGCCTGGTGGGACCCCAATGGCAAGTTTAAGCCTCTGCACCAGATCAATCCGGTTCGCATTGGCTATATCAGGGATTTCGTTTGCGCCCAAAACGGCCGCGACCCAATGGGAGACAAGCCGCTTGACGGTTTGAAACTGCTCGATATTGGTTGCGGCGGCGGTTTGCTATGTGAGCCAATGCGTCGATTGGGCGCAATAGTCACGGGCATCGACGCCGGTGACAAAAACATAGCAATCGCCCGGCTGCACGCGGAGCAAAGCGGCCTGGACATTGACTACCGTCACCAGTTACCGGAAGACCTTGCGAAAACAAAGGGCTCGTTCGACATCGTTCTGAACATGGAAGTGATCGAGCATGTGGCTGACGTGGACGCCTTCCTGAAAGCCAGTGCTTCGCTGGTAAAACCGGGTGGTGCGATGGTGCTATCGACCCTGAACCGGACCCTGAAGTCCTTCGCACTGGCGAAAATCGGCGCCGAATACATCATGCGCTGGCTGCCCACCGGAACCCACGACTGGCGAAAATTCATCAAACCTTCCGAATTGGCCCGTGGACTAAGACCAAACGGAG
>JADHSW010000153.1 GCA_016776705.1 Rhodospirillales bacterium | reverse complement strand
AGTCGACCTTCATCGCGTCTTATTGCATGTTAGTGTTCGTCGCCCGCCTGCAACGCTTCGATATTGGACTGACAGAAGCCGCGCTGGACCTGGGCGCGACAAACGTGCAGGCATTCCGTAAAATCATGCTGCCCTTCCTGAAACCGGCCATCGCATCTTCGGCCGTTTTGGCATTTCTGGCATCATTTGAAAACTACAACACAACAACATTTACGTTCGGCAAGTATCCGACCCTGACCATCGAGCTGGCGCAAAAGGTTCGTTATGGGATTAATCCTTCAATATCGGTGCTGGCCTTCATTATTGTCGTTTTGACCATCGTCGGCGCCCTGACCCACGAAATCTACCAGCGTCGAAAGCAGCTGGCGATTGCCAATGGCGCACCGGTATCCAGTGTAGGCGGCAGCTTCCAACTTCCAAAATTTCTGCGTAACAATCCTGCCGCCATTCTGATGGTGGTATTGGCCGTTGGCGGTTTTTCGACCATATGGTTCGCCAACGTCTACAGCCCGGACTCCTGCAAAGTTGAAGTGCGCGAGCACAAACGCCTGCTTCAACAAAAACGCATTGATGAAATTCAACAGCAACGGCTTAAACAAAAACAGAAGAAAGCCCAGCAAGGCCCCGACATTTTCGACACGAAGAACAGCCTGGTTCCAAAAGCCGTCCCGGTTCCCAAAAGCCCTGGAAAAGGAGCTTTCGGAAGTGTGTTCGACCCGCAAAATCTTGACAAGGCCGCACCGGGTGAGGGCAAAACGGGTGCTGAAGCGCCTGCGACCAATCCAGGAAAGGGGGCTTTCGGCAATATATTCGATCCGCAAAATCTGAAAAAACAAACTGAATCAGATAACTAGGAAGCCGTCTCATGCCCCTGCTGACAACCACCATTGGCGCCTATCCGAAACCGGACTACGTGCCAGTCGTCGACTGGTTCAATGCCGAAGGTGGAACCATCAATGAAGACCCGACGGGGCGCTACGAGGATGAATTGGCCCGCATGGGCGATGAGGCGGAAAACATCTTCCAGCGGGCAGCAGCCGATGTCATCGCCGATCAGATTGCGTGCGGGATAGACATTCCGACTGATGGAGAAGTCAGACGCGAAAACTACATCCATTACCACTGCCGCCATCTGAACGGCATCGATTTTTCCACTCTAACGGAAATTATGTCCCGCAATGAGGCCTACAAGGCCCGCGTACCAACTATTACCGGCCCGATTTCACCGAGGGATCATTTCTTGCCTCATGATTTTCGCATCGCTCAGGCGACAACGGATAAACCCCTTAAAGTGACCTTGCCTGGGCCAATGACCATCGGCGACACGGTTGCCGATGACTATTACGGTGATGAGAAAAAGCGTGGACAGGAACTGGCCGCAGCATTGAATTGGGAAGTGCTGGCCCTGGCTGAAGTCGGTTGCCGTCACATCCAGATTGACGAGCCCTTATTCGCCCGAAAGGCCGATGCAGCGCTTGAATTCGGTATTGAAAATATAGAGCGTGCCTTCCATGGCTGCCCTGAAGGCGTGACGCGGACCATGCACATGTGCTGTGGCTATCCTGATTGTCTTGATGAGACGGATTACCCAAAAGCGCCCAGGGAATCCTATCTTCAATTGGCCGAGGCTATGGATGCATCATCGGTCATGGCCGTATCCGTTGAAGATGCCCATCGCCATAATGACCTTTCACTGCTGGATATGTTCAAAAAAACGACGGTTATCTTCGGTGTTGTTGCTATTGCCTCCAGCCGCATCGAAACGGTGGATGAAATTCGCCACCGCCTTGTGAACGCCCTTGACCATATTGACTCCCATCGCCTGATCGCAGCCCCCGACTGCGGCCTGGGAATGCTTGAGCGCAACATGGTGATGGCGAAACTCAAAAACCTCTGCGAAGCAGCCCATAGCCTGGGCTGATCGATCGCATTAATCCTGATGAAACTCCCGCCCTGGATCGTTTTTGATACGGGGCCAGGTTTTCGGTGGTGATGATAGTGCGACACTTCTATGCAAGTTTACACTTCATGGCCTTGCCGATGTCTGGCTGAAAAAAAAACCGACCCCGAAGGGCCGGTTTTCGTCTTTTCACATTAACTGGGCACCTCAGCTGCGATCAACGGCGCTTGGCGCGTTATATACCCGGTTCTTCTCCATCGCAGAATAATATGGCGCGAATGTCGGCCGGTTGATGTAACGGCCTGCCCCCTTTACCGTACGTACGTCACCATCCTGGTAGACGATGTTGCCCTGGCTCAGCGTAACCACATTAACGCCCTTTACCGTCATCCCTTCAAAGATGTTGAAGTCGATGTTCTGGTGATGGGTGTCCCTGGAAATCGTACGTTCTTTTTCTGGGTCCCAGACGACAAGATCGGCGTCCGCACCGACGGACACTGTGCCCTTTTGCGGATGAATGTTGAAAATTTTTGCCGTGTTTGTCGATGTCACGGCAACAAATTCATTCATCGTCAATCGACCCGTGTTAACGCCGTGATGCCACATCACATGCATTCGGTCCTCGACCCCGGCAGTGCCGTTGGGAATTTGGGCGAAATTATCTTTACCCATCGCCTTTTGCGGGGCACAGAAACAGCAATGATCCGTCGCGGTGGTTTGCAGCATACCGGCCTGCAATCCCTTCCACAGGGCTTCCTGATGTCCCTTGGGACGGAATGGCGGACTCATCACATGGGCAGCGGCAAAATCCCAATCCGGATTTCGGTAGACGCTGTCATCAATGATCAGGTGTCCGGCCAGAACTTCACCAAAAACCCGCTGGCCTTCGTTGCGTGCCCGGGTAATTGCTTCCAGGGAATCCTTGCAGGAATTATGGACGACATAGATCGGCACATCCAGAACCTGGGCAATGCGGATGGCACGGTTTGCGGCTTCGCCCTCAACCTCTGGCGGGCGGGAAAGCGGATGACCTTCGGGTCCCGTGATTCCCTTGTCCAGCATTTCCTGTTGCAGCTTGAAGACCAGTTCGCCGTTTTCCGCATGCACTGTACAAAGCGCCCCCAGCTCGCGCGCCCGGGTGAAACTGTTCACGAGGATTTCGTCGTCCGCCATGATGGCGCCCTTATAAGCCATAAAGTGCTTGAAGCTGTTGACCCCATGATCGCGGGTAAGGGTTTCCATCGCGGCGTGTACGGTGTCATCCCACCAGGTTATGGCGACGTGAAAACTATAATCCTGAGCGGCCTTTTCAGACCATTCGCGCCATTTCCTGTAGGCCTCCATTACATCTTCCTGGGGGCCGGGGATGACAAAATCGATAATCATCGTCGTACCGCCACAGGCCGCAGCTGTGGTGCCTGAGAAAAAGTCTTCAGATGCAACCGTACCCATGAAGGGAAGTTCCATATGGGTATGGGGATCAATGCCGCCGGGCATGACATAACAGCCGCCAGCGTCGACCACTTCTGCCCCTGCCGGTACATCCAGCTTTTCGCCCACCTCGACGATAACGCCGCCAGCGCTCAGGACGTCCGCACGGAAAGTCTGCTCGGCGGTGACGACCGTCCCGCCCTTGATATGAACTGCCATTTTGCTCTCCCTTGAGAAAAGAACCGCCCGGCGCGTCTCTATAGCGCCGGGCGGGATTGGGATTTGTCGATTACATACCCAAGGCCTTGTTGATGACCTTATGTGTCCAGGCACCAACAGGCTTCTGGGAAATCACCGGATCGGAACCGCCACCCAACAAAGTCGCGACGGTACGCTCATAGGCTTCGGTATCGAGCATGCCATTGGAACCGGCAGTCAGCTTGTTGATTTCACCCATCATGCGAACCTGGTGTTTTTCGGTTTGTGCGCCCGACGCATCGTTTTCAAGAACGATTTCGGCAGCCGCTTTCTGGTTGTCGCGCGCCCATGCCCAACCCATCATGCTGGCTTTGACGAAGCGAGCCATTTTATCGACAAAGGCCGCATCATCGAGGTTTTTTTCAAGCACATAAAGGCCATCTTCCAATGTCGCCACGCCCTGATCCTGATACTTGAAGACAACCAGTTCATCGGCACCCAGTCCGGCATCGATGATCTGCCAGTATTCGTTATAGGTCATGGTGGAAACGCAATCGGCCTGCTTTTGCAAGATTGGATCGACATTGAACCCCTGCTTCAAAACCTTGACGCCATCACTGCCGCCTTTGGTCGGGATTCCCAGTTTGGACATCCAGCTAAGGAAGGGATATTCGTTGCCGTAAAACCAGACTCCAAGTGTACGACCCGGAAAATCTTTCGGCGACTTGATACCGGAGTCCTTGCGGCAGGTCAGCATCATTCCCGAACTCTTGAATGGTTGGGCTATGTTGACAAGTGGCACGCCTTTTTCACGTGATGCCAGGGCGGAGGGCATCCAGTCGATGATAACATCGGCGGCTCCACCGGCAATGACCTGCGGCGGGGCGACATCCGGTCCACCCGGATTGATCGTGACGTCCAGACCGGCATCACTGTAAAAACCCTTGTCCTTGGCAACGTAGTACCCTGCGAACTGCGCCTGGGTTACCCATTTCAACTGCAAGGTTACCTTATCGGCAGCCGTGGCGCTTGATGCCACAAAGCCCAAGGCCAATGCACTTAACGCCGGAATTAATCTTTTCATTATTCGACTCCTTTTCATTTTGTTTATTCTCCCTGTCCGTCCCTTAATTCTTTGTTCGATAGGACGGATGCCAAAAAGTGACGGTTCTTTCCATCAAGGCCATCACACCATAAAACGCCGACCCGGCAAGAGCAGCGATGAAAATTTCCGCCCATACCATATCTACGTTCATTCTCCCCACTTCCGTGGAAATGCGAAATCCCATGCCGACAATCGGCGTTCCGAAAAATTCGGCGACGATGGCACCGATGAGCGCCAGCGTAGAATTGATCTTCAACGCGTTAAAAACAAATGGCATGGCAGCCGGCAACCTCAATTTAAACAGGGTCTGCCAGTATCCAGCGCCATAAGATCGCATGAGTTCAAGTTCCAGCGCGCCAGCAGCCGATAAGCCTGTGACCGTGTTCACCAGCATCGGGAAGAAGGTCATAATGACGACCACGGCCGCCTTCGATTGCCAGTCAAAGCCGAACCACATGACCATGATCGGCGCTACACCGACAATGGGCAGGGCGCTTACCAGGTTGCCCAAGGGCAACAGACCGCGTTTCAGGAAAGGCACCCGATCAACAAGGATGGCTATGATAAAGCCCGAAGCGCAACCCATTGCGAAACCACTAATCACAGCCTTCATAAAGGTTTGCACGAAATCCGCCCACAGAATATCGAGCGATGCGATCAATTTGATGAAGATGGCGCTTGGCGGGGGCAGCAGGACGCCCGGCACGCCGAACCCCTGACAGACCATTTCCCAAAGAAACAATAACCAAAAACCAAAACAGGCTGGAACGAAGAAGGCTACAAGGCGCTGATGGTTCTTGTTCAGTGTCTGATATGCCGCAACACTGGCAATCCCCCGCCACGTCAAAGCCCAAAGTGCCAGGATAAAGCTCCAGAAGCCCCAGCTTGAAGAACCGGCAACGCCATTATCCAAAAGCTGCATAGTCATCAGAGTTGCCAAATATACGAGGAACAAGATGGCAAGTGCCGATATTAATCCACGCACACCGCGCCAGGCTACAAGCCCGCCAACGATCGCAAAACCCAGCACGATAATCAGGCTTGTCGATCGGTCGGCCCATGCCAGTGTGGTCTCACCGCTGGCAAGAGGGAGCAGGAGAGCCAACAAGGAGAAGACAAGCGCCGCCATCCCAAATCCATCCCAGCGCCCGATCATTGTCGCGCCCCCATTTTTTTAAGAACAACGCGCTCGATCACGCCAATGAGGAATACCAGCAATCCGGCAAGGATGGCGGCAGTCACCAGAGCCGACCAGATTTGAATCGTCTGGCCGTAATAGGAACCGGCCAGAAGTCGCGCCCCCAAACCGGCCTGGGCCCCGGTGGGAAGTTCACCGACGATTGCTCCGACCAGGGAAATGGCAATAGCGACTTTCAGGCTGGTGAAAAGAAACGGTACCGATGACGGCCAACGCAACATCCAGAAAGTCTGCCAACGGCTGGCGTTAAAGGTTCGCATTAAATCCATTTCCAGCACACCGGGCGATCGCAGGCCCTTGACCATGCCGATGGTGATGGGAAAAAAACACAGGTAGGTTGAAATAATCGCCTTGGGGACGAGGCCCTTCAGACCGATGGCACCCAATACAACGATAATCATTGGCGCAATGGCCAGAATCGGAATGGTTTGCGAAGAAATCACCCAGGGCATCAGGCTTTTTTCCAACGTTCGGTTATGAACGATGCCCACCGCCAGTAAAATGCCCAGAATTCCGCCAATGGCAAAACCCAGCAACGTCGAGGACAGTGTTACCCATGAATGGTAGATCAGACTGCGCTTGGAGGTGATTTTTTTCTGGAAAATGGTATTATTCATTTCCATAAGAACCTGATGGGGAGCAGGCAGGATCGGGCGTGTCTGCATCATGGTCGCACGCACCAGATCACCGGCGGACCAGTCTATTTTATGTTTCTCGAAGCGATCTATTTCCCAGGGGGCATTCATATACACCGCCCCGGCATACCATATTGCAATCACCGCCAGCAGGACCAAAGTCACTGGACCCGCCTGCCCCGCCATAGCGCTCGCCATAAGGGAACGATTTCCCTTACCCAATGCGACGGCTTCAGTCGTCATAACCATGCCCCGCCCGCAAGCCTTCGCGGACCCTGTGTGCGATTTCAATAAATTCGGGCGTTTCACGGATGTCCAGTGTTCTATCGTCCGGAAAATTGCAATCAATAACATCAATGATACGCCCGGGTCGTGGAGACATGACGACGATTTGCGTCGACAGGAACACCGCTTCGGGAATTGAGTGGGTAACGAAGACCACGGTTTTATCGGTTTGTCGCCAAAGCCGTAAAAGTTCTTCATTCAGATGATCGCGAACGATTTCATCCAATGCGCCAAAGGGTTCATCCATCAAAAGCAATTCAGGGTCGACGCAAAGGGCGCGTGCGATGGAGGCACGTTGCTGCATACCACCTGAAAGTTGCCAGGGGAATTTTTTCTCAAAGCCGGCCAGATTGACAAGTTCCAGATATTTTCGGGACCGTTTTTTTCGCTCTTCCCTGGAAACGCCCATTACTTCTAGCGGCAGGGTGACATTGCGCTCGATGGTGCGCCATGGATAAAGGGCAGGAGCCTGGAAAACATAACCATATGCCCTTGCCATGCGTGCCTCATGGGGCGAAACACCATTCACGGTGATGGAACCTTCAGTCGGCTGTTCAAGGTCTGCAATGACCCTAAGCAGTGTTGTCTTGCCGCAACCCGATGGACCGATGAATGAAACAAAACTTCCGTGA
>JADHSW010000152.1 GCA_016776705.1 Rhodospirillales bacterium | reverse complement strand
CGGCGATGCTGACTGGCTCGCTGGGCATGCTGCCGTCTGCCAGCCTGGGCGAAGCCGACGAAAGCGATCGCCGCCGGGCCATGTATGAACCGGTCCACGGTTCCGCCCCGGATATTGCCGGTGAAGATATGGCCAACCCGCTGGCGACGATTCTAAGTTTCGCCATGTGCCTGCGTTACTCCTTCGACATGGGCGAGGACGCCGATCTGATCGAACAGGCGGTGCAGAACGTACTCAAGGGCGGCCTGCGCACAGCCGACATCATGTCTGACGGCATGGCCAAGGTGTCGACCACGGTGATGGGGGAAGCCGTTGTCAATGAAATGGAAAAACTGACGGGGTAGATCAATCCTTGTTTTCTATTTCCCCTCGGGGTATGAGTGTCCTCGTAAATATCAGGAATAAATATCATGCGCTTTGAGACGACCACTACAGCGAAGAAAACCACCACTGGCAATTAGCCGGGGCCGTTTCTCATGCGTGAACAAAAGGCCCGCGGTTCAATCCGGCGGGCCTTTCGCTTATCTGGCGGAAGCCATCCGGACAGCCGCCGGATAACAGGAGTTAAAGAAAATGGGTTACACAGTTGCCGTTGTCGGCGCCACGGGAAATGTAGGCCGTGAATTGCTGAATATTCTGGCCGAACGGGAATTCCCGGTCGACGAGGTTATTGCACTTGCTTCCGCGCGTTCGGCGGGCAAGGAAGTTTCTTTTGGTGAAGACGACATCCTCAAGGTACAGGACTTGGCGACCTTTGATTTTGATGGC
The DNA here is from genome assembly GCA_016776705.1 of Rhodospirillales bacterium. Classification (GTDB taxonomy): domain Bacteria; phylum Pseudomonadota; class Alphaproteobacteria; order Rhodospirillales; family JABHCV01; genus JACNJU01. The sequence continues at coordinate 6,695 of JADHSW010000152.1, read as the reverse complement.
GTCGATATTGTGCTTTCAAGCCCGGGTGCGGCAGTGTCGGCTGAATTCAGCCCCAAGGCCGCTGCCGCAGGTGCGGTTGTCATCGACAACACGTCGCATTTTCGCATGGACCCTGATGTGCCGCTGGTGGTTCCGGAAGTAAATCCCGAAGCCATCGCCGGTTACAAGAAGAAGGGCATCATCGCCAATCCCAACTGTTCGACCATTCAAATGGTTGTCGCCTTGAAGCCGTTGCATGATCTGGCGCAGATCAAACGTGTTGTGGTTTCCACCTACCAGTCCGTATCTGGTAGCGGCAAGGAAGCCATGGACGAGCTGTTCAACCAGACCAAGGGCATTTACGTCAACCAGCCAGCAAGTTCGAACCAGCAGGTTTTCACCAAACAGATCGCCTTTAACACCATTCCGCACATCGACAAATTCATGGACGATGGGCAGACCAAGGAAGAATGGAAAATGGTCGTCGAGACGAAGAAAATTCTCGATCCCCAAATTAAGGTCACTGCGACCTGCGTTCGCGTGCCGGTTTTCATCGGTCATGCGGAAGCGATCAATATCGAGTTCGCCAAACCGATTTCCGATGATGAGGCTCGCAAGGCCCTGAAAGCGGCACCCGGGATTATCGTTATCGATAACCGCGCCGACGAAGGTTACGTAACGCCTTCCGAATGTGCCGGTGAAGATCCGGTTTACGTCAGCCGCATCCGCAGTGATCCGACGACCAGTAATGGCCTTAACATCTGGGTTGTCGCCGATAATTTGCGTAAAGGGGCGGCCTTGAACACCATTCAAATTGCCGAAGAACTGATCAAGACTCACCTGAAATAGGTTTCAGGCGGGGGGATGTAGACATTATTCCCCCGCCTCGCCTTCACCGGTTCCCGGTGTCATCAATTTATTGACTTCATCCTGGTCGAGTTGCGGCTCGTCAGATGCCAGTCCGTCCGGCAGGGTACTTGCTGCTTTTCGTCGGTCCGGATCGTTGAACGGCAATGCCTTGCGCCTGCGGTCGGGGCCGAAGAAATTTTTGGTTCTGATAAAAGGTCGGGGTCTTTCGATTACAGCCTGAATCCGGCTGAAAAGGGTGTTGACCGAAATAGGTTTGACGACGAATTCATTGACGCCGCTGTCGCGTGCCTCGACGATACGGTTCATTTCTGAATAAGCGGTCAGCATGATAATCGGAATGTAAGGATTGGTGCTGTCTGCAGAATTTCTGATCATCTGGGTCAGCTCAAGACCATCCAGCGGCTCCATCGCCCAGTCGGTAATGACAATATCGGCGGGAAAAGTTTTCAGGATTTTAAGGGCGTCGGCGCCGTCGTCGCATTCGCGAACGTCCCTCACGCCAAGCGCGCTCAGGACACGGCGGACCACAGTCTGCATGAACTTGTTGTCCTCGACGATGAGGAACTTGATGTTACTTAAATAATCATCAGCCATGAAGGTAATCCGCCCCTGTCCATTGATTGGCTATCCTGGTGAATAAGCCAATAGGGAAAGCCATGGATCAGTCTCGCAAAAAACGAGCGATTAGAAAAGGATAAGTATTGTTTTTCACAATGCGGAACACGGTCTTGCCATCGATAAGGATCAGGATGTAGCTTCCCGCAACCGCACAATTTTTCCAGGAGGATAGATATGGCGACATCCGCACGCCCCCGACGCAGCATTTTGTACATGCCCGGTTCGAACGCCCGGGCCCTGGAAAAAGGACGGGGGCTCGCCGCAGACGGCCTGATTCTGGATCTGGAAGACGCCGTCGCTCCCGACGCCAAGGAAATCGGGCGCGAGCAGATCATTGAAGCCCTGAAACAGGGAGGTTATGGCCACCGTGAACTGATTGTCAGGGTCAATGGCATGGATACGCCCTGGGGCCGGGACGACATTGCCGCCATGGCCACGTCCGGTGCAGATGCAATTTTGCTGCCCAAAGTCGATAGCGCGGCCATGGTTCAGGATGCCGAAAAGGTGATGATTGAATCCGGTGCCCCTGACGAAATGGCGATCTGGTGCATGATGGAAACCCCCCTGGGCATTCTGCATGCGGAAGAAATCGCCTTCTCCACCCCACGCATGGGAGGCCTCGTGCTTGGAACATCCGATCTGGCCAAGGACCTGCACGCCCTCCACACCAAAGAACGCCTGCCGATGATTACCTCTTTGGGGTTGTGTCTGCTGGCCGGGCGCGCCGCCGGAATCGCCATTATCGATGGGGTGCATCTTGATCTTGCCGACGACGAAGGCTTCGAATATTCCTGTGTCCAGGGATTGGAGCACGGTTTCGATGGCAAGACCCTGATCCACCCTAAAACCATTGATGTCGCCAACAGGATATTTGCCCCTTCCCAGGAAGAAATTGACTGGTCGCGCACGATCATCGCCGCCCACGCCGAAGCTGAAAGGCAGGGTCAGGGTGTGATCGTAGTCGAGGGAAAGTTGATTGAGAATTTACACGTGGAAAACGCCCAGCGCCTTGTCGCCATGGCGGAAGCCATTTCTGCCACCAAGAAAGAAACCTAGATACATGAGCAACAAAACGAACCCCGGTAATTTTTTTGAAGACTTTTTTCTCGGCCAGGAAATTGTCCACGCAACGCCGCGAACAGTTAGTGAGGGCGATGCCTCTCTTTATACGGCCCTGTTCGGAACCCGTTTTGCCGTTCATTCATCGGACATGTTCGCCATGTCGTTGGGGTTCGAGGGCGCGCCTGTTGACGACATGCTGGCTTTCCATGTGGTGTTTGGCAAAACCGTTCCCGATATTTCCCTGAATGCGGTCGCAAACCTGGGCTACGCGGCGGGACGTTTTGGTGCACCTGTGTATCCTGGCGATACCCTGCGTTCGACCTCCACTGTGATCGGCCTGAAGGAAAACTCGAACGGTAAAACCGGGGTCGTATACGTTCATTCTCTTGGCGTCAATCAGCGCGAGGAACCGGTGCTTGATTACATCCGCTGGGTGATGGTTAAAAAGCGGGACGAAGCGGCCCCGGCGCCAGAAACGCTGGTCCCCGACCTGCCAGCCTTTGTTGCCGATGAAGATCTGGTCATTCCCGATGGTCTGGAAGTGGCAGGGTTCGACACTCTGCTCTCGGGCAGCGCCATGCTTTGGGATGATTACGAGGCGGGCGAAAAAATCGATCACGTTGATGGTATGACCATCGAGGAGTCCGACCACATGATCGCCACCCGGCTTTATCAGAACACAGCCAAGGTGCATTTTAATCAGCATACTGAAAAGGACGGACGCTTTGGTCGCCGCATTGTTTATGGCGGTCACGTGATTTCCCTGGCCCGGTCCCTGTCTTTCAATGGGCTGGCGAACGCCTTCAGAATTGTCGCCATCAATGCCGGCACTCACGTCGCCCCGACCTTTGGCAACGATACGATTTACGCCTGGAGCGAAGTTCTGGGAAAATCTGAAATCCCCGGAAGGGACGATATCGGCGCGCTGCGCCTGCGCACCATCGCGAGCAAGGATCATTCCTGTGAGGCATTTCCCGACAAGGGCGAAGACGGCAAGTACGCCCCCACGGTGGTCCTGGACTTTGACTACACGGTGCTGATGCCAAGGCGCTAAGACGTATTAACGAAAAAGAAAGAGGCGTCGGGTATACAGATCCTGGGAAACCTGTATAACGCGCGGCCCGTAAGCCGCGCACCCGACGCCTCTAAATGGAGCCGGCCAGGCTCCGCGCATACAAAAGCGAGCTTGTCGCTGTCATCACCCATGGTTCATGGGCGAACCCTGGGCAGAGAACCACCCTTGACCCTGGTGATGCAGATTACCTTTCCTCCCGCGCCCTTCCCCGGCTCGCGCCGACTGGTGGCCTGGGGCTCATGGCAATCTTCCGACACAAACGTCGTTTCCTCGTGCAAGCGGACCGAAGAGGCACCCCAAGAAGCCGAAACTTCCGGTAAGGAACCCAGGAAGGCCAGGCCTTCCGAGACGACCGGTGTTCGGGCTGAAAACAGTCTGAACTCCCCCCGTCCCTCCACGCTCCCTCATCCTCCGACCAGGGCCGAAATCTTCAGGGTCGCTCTTCGCCCAGTCGATCTGCTCTCCACCAGGGAAGCGCAGCCAGTCCAGGCAAAGAATCCGCCCCACTTTGTGAGGTCGTATCGTTCGTGGCATCCCGCCGGATCATTTCAGACCGAAGCCTGATCTTCCCCTTTGGGACACTATCCCCTGAGCGTTTCCGGTGCGGACACCGGCACCATTCAGAAGGCAGGAAATTTATCTTTCAGCACTTCGAAAAGTCCCGAAGGACCCTTAAGAAAGCATCAGAAAAATTTACTGCATCGGCACTTTTACATGCTGGGGGTATGGTCCGGATTATCCCTTCTGGCTTCAATAGCAATTTCGCCCAAATACAAACTTTTCTGTGCATAAAAAGTTGACCTGCCCACAAACCGTTCACACCTTTTCCACAACAGTGTTCACATGCACTTATATGTTTTGTTTCAATTCAATGAATTAGGTTGCCGTCCCTAAAAATAAAATTAGAATAATAATATGTAATGAAGGGGGCGTTTAACTTGTTATTTGAATAGCGTAAATCAAGGGCGTAAAACGAAAATCAGTTGAGTATTGTGCAGTTGCGAACATTGACTTGCCCGAACGGGTAGGCTAAACGATTGCTATGATGCCTGCTCTTGTTTTGCATCTAAATTGAAGCCTGAACAGGCACCAGGGACCAAAGGATCGGGACATCCCCATGTCGACAGACAATACCCCTCAGGGAATAAAAAATGCGCGGCCGCTTTCGCCGCATCTTCAAATCTATGCTCGGCAAATCACGTCGGTTTTGTCCATCCTGCACCGCTTGATGGGAATTGCCCTGTCTTTGGGGACGGTATTTCTGGTTTACTGGCTTTCGGCAGCGGCTTACGGACCTGAGGCCTTTGGGCGCGCTCAGGAATTCATGGGGTCGTGGTTTGGCCAACTGGTTCTGCTTGGCATGACATTCGCCCTGTTTTATCACCTCGCCAATGGTGTTCGGCATCTGTTTTGGGATGCTGGGATTGGTTTTGAATTGCCCATGCTTCGCGCAACGGGAATCATTGTTGTCGTCTCCTCTCTCGGATTGACGGCCCTGACCTGGATCGTCGCCTACCTGCGCGCCGGAATTTTGTGAGGAGACCTATAGGATGGATATGCGCACCCCTTTGGCCCAGGCACGCGGGCTTGGCCCGGCTAAAAGCGGCGGCACGTCACACTGGTGGGCGCAACGTTTAACGTCGCTGGCGCTGGTGCCATTGATGTTGTGGTTCGTGGTTGCCGTAATCAGCCTGATCGGCGCAGACCATGGGGCATTTGTCGCGTGGGTTTCCGAACCCGGCACACTGCTGCTCCTGGTGTTGACGATTATCAGCCTTTTTTATCATCTTGATCAGGGAATGCAGGTCGTTGTCGAAGATTACATTCATGGTGAAGCGGCCAAGTTGACTGTCCTGATCGCAGTCAAAGGCTTCTCTTATATTGGCGGGATTGCATCGCTGCTTGCAGTTTTGCGCGTCGCTTTCGGAAGTTAATCGATAATGACCTCACAATCCAAATCCTACGAAATCATTGATCATGTCCATGATGTCCTCGTTGTCGGCGCTGGTGGCGCAGGCCTTCGCGCGACGCTTGGTATGTCGGACGGTGGCCTGAAAACCGCCTGTATCACCAAGGTTTTCCCGACTCGTTCGCACACAGTCGCAGCCCAGGGCGGCATTGGTGCATCGCTTGGCAACATGGCTGAAGACAGCTGGCAATGGCACATGTACGACACGGTCAAGGGGTCCGACTGGCTTGGTGATCAGGATGCTATTGAATATATGTGCCGCGAAGCGGTGCCTGCGGTTCACGAACTGGAACACTTCGGGGTGCCATTCTCGCGTACGGAAGACGGTAAAATTTACCAGCGCCCGTTTGGCGGACACATGCGCAACTTTGGCGAAGCCCCGGTTCAGCGCGCTTGCGCGGCTGCGGACAGAACCGGTCACGCCATCCTGCATACACTTTATCAGCAGTCCCTGAAGCGCGGCGCTGAGTTCTTTGTTGAATTTGTCGTCATTGATCTTCTGATGGATGATGAGGGGGTCTGTTGTGGCTGCCTTGCCTGGAATCTGGATGACGGTACCCTGCATCGTTTCAGCGCCCGCACGACAGTATTGGCGACCGGTGGATATGGCCGTGCCTACTTCTCGTGTACATCAGCGCACACCTGCACCGGTGATGGCAATGCCATGGCCGCGCGTGCTGGACTGGCCCTGCAGGATCACGAATTCGTTCAGTTCCACCCGACAGGCATGTACGGATCAGGCTGCCTTATAACGGAAGGCGCGCGCGGCGAAGGCGGTTATCTTACCAATTCCGCCGGTGAGCGTTTCATGGAACGTTACGCGCCGACGGCCAAGGATCTGGCGTCGCGCGATGTGGTTTCTCGCGCCATGACCGTTGAAATCAGGGAAGGCCGGGGTGTCGGTGCTGAAGAGGACCATATCTTCCTGCACCTTGAACATCTGGGCGAAGAGCTGCTGCTTGAGCGTCTGCCCGGCATTACGGAATCGGCGCAGATCTTTACCGGTGTCGATGCGACGCGTGAGCCGATTCTGGTCCTGCCGACCGTTCACTACAACATGGGTGGTATTCCGACCAACTATCACGGCGAGGTTCTGCGGCCATCTGAAAGTGATCCGGATGC
>JADHSW010000151.1 GCA_016776705.1 Rhodospirillales bacterium | reverse complement strand
CCTTCATCATCGAAAACGTCGACTGCCATGGCGAGCGCCCGCGTCTGGATTTCACCTTTCCAAACAGGAGCGGTCGGGTTTCCCAGCATGAAACAGCCCATAAGATCTGTGCCACCGGCGATTGAGGCAAGATGAACATCGTGCTTGATGTGATCGTAAATCCAGGTAAAGGCATCGGGAGCAAGGGCAGAACCGGTCGAGCACAGCACCCTGAGATTTTCCAGAGAATGCGTCTTTACGGGTTCAAGATCAGCCTTGATGACGGCGTCGATGAATTTTGCCGACGTTCCGTACAGTGTCGCCTTTTCCTCGTCGATATAATCAAAAATGGCATTTCCGTCAGGGTAAAAAGGCGATCCGTCATAAAGCATCATGGTCGCCTGAGAGGCTAAAACCGTGACCAGCCAGTTCCACATCATCCAGCCGCAGGTGGTGAAGAAGAATATTCTGTCGTCCGGCTTGATATCGCAATGAAGCTGTTGTTCCTTTATGTGTTGCAGCAAGGTTCCGCCGGCGCCGTGAACAATGCATTTCGGCGCTCCGGTGGTGCCCGACGTGAACATGATATAAAGCGGATGATTGAATTCGAAGCGTTCGAAGTCGATTTCTGCTGGCGCAAAAGCGGCGGTGAAATCGCCCAGCAAAACCGCTTCGCGAACATTTTCCAACGGGGGGAACTCGCGGGTGAAAGGGATGACGACAGTCTTCCTTACACTGGGAAGCTGTTCGATAATTTCAGCCAACTTTTCCAGACAGTCGTGGGTCTTGCCGTTGTAATGGTATCCATCGGCGGCGAAGACGACTTTTGGTTCGATCTGGCCAAAACGGTCAAGGACGCCCTTGACGCCGAAATCGGGAGAGCACGAAGACCAGATCGCCCCCAAGGACGTTGCCGCCAGCATGGCGACGACAGTCTCGGGAATATTCGGCATGTAGCCGCCGACCCTGTCCCCTGATCCGACCCCGGCTGCAATAAGCGCCTGTCTTACCTGTGAAACCTGTTCGTATAGTTGGCCAAAGCTGACGCGGCGCTCGGCCCTGTCTTCACCCCGAAATACCAGGGCATCGACATTATCGCGGCGCTTTAGAAGATTTTCCGCGAAATTAAGCCGTGCATCCGGGAAAAACCGGGTTCCAGGCATTTTGCCCGGATTTTCCTGGACCGTCTCGCCCCAGGTTTCGGCAATAACATTGCCAAAGTCTTTTAACGAGACCCAGAACTTGTCCATCTCCCTGAGAGAGAAATCATAAAGTCCATCATAGTCACCGATGTTGACGTTCCAGTCTTCCTCGACGGCTTCGATAAAGGCGCTAATATTTGAGGCGCGGATACGTTCCTCGTCAGGTTGCCATAACGCTTGTTGCAAGAGACCCTCCCAGATCAGGCTATTTTTTCAGAGTATGTTCCGACGCGCACCATAGCGCAAGGCGGCTATGCGCATTCAGCACTGGCCCAACCCAATGACAACACATAAAGTCCTGCTCATGGCGGAAAATTCAGAAAATCAGTCTGTTCATGAAGAATCTCAAGAGGGCATGCCGGGATCTCTTCGTGGCGCGTTGTGGATGGTTCTGGCTGCCCTGAGCTTTGCCGCCTTAACATCGGCAATCAGGGAAATGTCGAGCAGCATGCATCCCTTCGAACTGACTTTCTTCCGCAACCTGTTCGGCCTTATGTTCATGTTGCCATGGTTCTGGCGGGCCGGGATCGGGGCATTGAAAACCGATCGCCTGAAACTTCACGGCTTCCGCTCGATGATCGGCCTTGCAGCGATGTTGTTCTGGTTTTCCGCCGTTGCCATGATGCCCGTGGCCGAGGCGATGGCGCTTAGCTTCACAGCCCCCCTTTTTGCAACCATCGGGGCGGCGGTCTTTTTGGGTGAGACGGTCAGGGCGCGACGCTGGGTTGCGACTCTTATCGGGTTTGTCGGCACTCTTGTCATTGTTCGTCCTGATGGCATTGATATCGGCATGGCTTCAACATTGGCTCTCGCGGCGTCGGCCTTCATGTCCATGGCGGCGCTAACGGTTAAGTCCCTGAGCCGAACGGACACCCCGAACACGATCGTTCTGTTCATGGGACTTTTGATGACGCCCATGTCCCTGGTCCCGGCGTTGTTTTTCTGGACGACGCCTGCACCTACAGACTACATCTGGTTTGTCGCCATCGGCCTGTTTGCGACTGTTGGTCAGGTTTCAATGGCAAGGGCGTTCGCCAGCGCCGACATTTCAGCGGTCCTGCCCTTTGATTTTTCCCGACTGATTTTCGCGGCTGTCCTGGGCTACGTGTTTTTTGCCGAAACGCCCGATGTCTGGACCTGGGTTGGGGCGGGGATGATCTTTTTGGCGACGCTATATACGGCACACCGTGAATCTCGTGCGGCAAGGCTGTTTCGCCCTGTGCAGGCCAATCTGGTGCCGACTTTTCCCGAACAAGGCAAAACGCCAGTGAAATCTACTGCCAAGGATTAACACGAGGGCCTGTGGCGGTTCAGGCGTCGCAGGGGGTTAATCCTCGGTAATTTCCTCAACCGGCATCGTCTTGGGTGTTGCGGTCTTTCGAATAACCACCTCGACGCGCCGGTTAAGTGACCGGCTCTCTTCCGAATCATTGGGTGCCAGCGGACGGCTGTCCGCATAGCCCATGGCGGCCAGGCGGGAAGAACTGATCTCGGTAAATTCCAGCAGATAGTGGACAACCGAATTTGCCCGTGCGGCTGACAAATCCCAGTTCGAGCGGAAGCGTTCGGTGCTGATCGGAAGATCATCAGTGTGCCCGGCGATAATGACGTCGCCATCGCTTTTTTCGATCACGGTCGCAAGATTGTTAAGGGCGACAAGAAATTCCGTGGTCAGGGTTTCTGCACCGGACGGGAAAGCGAACTTGCCGGGGAAACGAACAATAACTTCACCTTCGCGTTCCTCGACGTTGGCGGACGATTGGGAAATCTGCTCGGCGATCGCCGCCTCGACAGTCGCGGCAAGAGTGTCTTCATCTGCAGGCGGTTCTATTATCTCTTCTTCGGGTTTTTCATCGTCGCCAATGGTATCATCGATCTGCAACTCAACGACCGCCTTCGGTACTTTACTTTTGGTCGTTACTCCCATGGGCCCGCCGTCTTCCTCGATGATGCCCGCGAGTTTCTTAATATACTGAACACCAAAGGCGTTCTTCATGGAGCCCGCCAGTTGCTGGTATTTTTCCACATCCATCTTGGCGAACGTCAGCATCAGCACGAACAGGGTTAACAGCAACGACATTAGATCGGCAAACGTCGTCATCCAAAGCGGAGCGCCTGCAGGAGCTTTTTTTTCGCTCATTAATCGCTCCCTTCATCCCCTTCGCCCAGTTCGCCGCGCAGGTGCGCAGGTAAATAAACCTGCAGGATTTCTCCCAGAACATTGGGATTGGTCTGGGCCTGAATTTCAAGAACGCTTTCAATAATCAGTGACATGATGTTTTCTTCTTCGGCAATCCGGGATTCCAGCTTATCAGCGATGGGAAGGGCAATCAGGTTGGCGATAACCGCGCCGTACAGAGTGGTCAACATGGCGACGGCCATGGAAGGGCCGATGGAGCTGGGGTCGGAAAGATTGGCCAACATCTGAACTAGCCCGACCAGGGTGCCAATCATGCCAAAAGCCGGGGCTGCATCGCCGATGCCACGGAAGATTTTTGAACCTTCTTCGTTGCGGCGCAGGGTCTGGTGCATTTCCGATGTCATGGTCTTGCGCACGACTTCCGGGGACATGCCGTCGACGCAAATCTGGATGCCTTTCTTGAAGAATTCGTTTTCGATATCGACCCCTTCAAGCGCCAGCAGGCCGCCTTTGCGGGATTTTTTGGCAAGGCTAATAGCGAATTCAATCAGGCTGAGGGCATCTTCCTTATCGATTGTGAAGGAAGCCTTGACCCCGACTTTCAAGGCGACAAAAACCTTGGAAATAGGAAACTTGACCAGGGTCGCAGCAAAGGTTCCGCCAACGACGATCAAAAATCCGGGAAGGTTGAGGAAGATAACCAAATCGGAGCCGACAAGAATTGCGGCTACGACGACGCCGGTTCCCATCACCAGTCCAAGTAGTGTCGCAATATCCATTTCGGTAATGCCCCTTCCCGAGCGAATCCCTTATTCATAAGAGATATAATATCCGACGCTACTGTTCAACTTATCCATTGCCCACAGGGGCCCCCATGGTCACTATGGGCGCAGAATCGAAACGACCCTATCTGGAGAAACTGACATGAACGTTACGGATTGCGCAGCACTTGTTACCGGCGCTGCTTCGGGACTTGGCCGGGCAACGGCGGAAGCCCTGGCAGAAGCTGGGGCCAAGGTGGCCTTTCTTGACCTTAACCTTGAAGCTGCACGCGAGGTGGCAGCGTCTTGTGGCGGCGACGCCATTGCACTGGCGTGTGATGTTGCGGACGCGGCCAGTGCTGAAGCCGCGATTGATGCCGCCAGCGAAGCGCACGGTCCTGCGCGAATTCTGGTCAATTGCGCAGGCATCGGCACACCCGGCAAGATTGTTGGTCGCGACGGCCCCATGGCGCTGGAAGACTTTGCCCGTGTCATCAATATTAATCTTGTGGGCAGCTTCAACATGTTACGCCTTGCCGCGGCCCGTATGAAAAACCTTGAACCGTTTGACACGGCAGAACGCGGGGTCATTATCAACACCGCTTCCATCGCCGCCTATGAAGGACAAATCGGTCAGGCAGCCTATGCTTCTTCAAAAGGCGGTATCGCCGCCCTGACCTTGCCGGCGGCGCGGGAATTTTCACGTTCCGGCATCAGGGTACTGTCCATTGCGCCGGGTATTTTCGGCACTCCAATGCTTTTTGGCCTGTCTGATGAAGTTCAGCAGGCGCTGGGCGCTTCGGTACCGTTCCCGTCCCGCCTTGGACAGCCGAAGGAATTTGCCTCGCTGGCCCTGCACATGATTTCAAACGTCATGATGAATGGTGAAGTCGTGCGCCTGGACGGGGCCCTCAGGATGGCCCCGCTTTAAGTATTTGCGACAGAGTCGATAAAACGGGCCAATTTCAGGTCACGCTCGGAAATACCGCCTACATCATGGCTGGTAAGCGTGATGTCGACGGTGTTGTAAACGTTTGACCATTCCGGATGGTGGTCGACCTTGTCGGCGTGAATGGCAATGCGGGTCATAAAGGCGAACGCTTCGCCAAAGTCCTTGAATTTAAAGGACTTATGCATGGCGTCTCGCCCTTTGACCTCGGCCCATCCCTGCATCTGGGCGATGCCTGCCTGCCTTATATCACCCGTCAGTTTTCCGCTCATACCCGTTCTCCTTGCCTGAAGTGTCAAGTGGGGGGCTTTGCGGGTAAAAGCAAGCTGGGATATGCTGACATCCATGAAAGCACCCAGCCTCGAGGAAATCGAAAGCATCGCCGAAGCGGCTCTGAATACAGTGCCAAAGGAACTCCTTGCCCATATGGACGGGCTGGTTATTCGCGTCGCCGATTTTCCTGACAAGGATATTGTGCGCGAATTGAAACTGCAATCGCCGTTTGATCTGCTGGGACTCTATCAAGGTGTTTCCATCGATCAGAAAAGCATTTCCGCCACTCCCGCGGATGTGGATATGATTTTCTTGTACCGCCGCCCCATACTGGATTATTGGGGCGAAAGTGGCGAGGAGCTAAACCACCTGGTCCGTCATGTCCTGATCCATGAAATAGGTCACCATTTCGGCCTCAGTGACGCCGATATGGAACGTATTGAGGGTGCCTCCTGATAATTTATTGACTCTCAAAGTAACCGTGATCAATTATTTTCCGGCAAATAATAATAGTATGCAAAAAATCTCTTTTTTTTTAGATCAATTGGATCATGCCGGATACGAACAGATTAACTGACGAGCACGATTATCGTTTTGCGCAGGCGATGGAAGTCACTGGTGACGGTGTCTACGATTGGAATGTCATTACGAACGAGGTGCTCTTCACCCCAAGTTATTTTACCATGGCCGGGTACGAACCCGGCGATTTTCCCATGAACTTCGAGAGTTGGGTCAGCCGGGTACACCCGGATGATTTGGCGGCTGTGAGCAAGGACGTTGAAGAATTCATGTCCGGGCGCACACAAGTTTACCATCCCAAATTCAGGTTTCGCCGTAAAGACGATAGCTGGATGTGGATTATGGCGCGGGCCAAGATCGTTGAGACAGGAAAAAACGGTGAACCGCTTCGTGTAATCGGCGTGCATACCGATATTGATCAGTTTGTCCGGGCTCAAAAAGCCCTGGAAGAAAGCGAAAAAAAATACCGGGCAATATTTGATAATTCACCAATTGGCATCACCCTGGCGTTGACCGACGCAACCCTTACGGAAAGTAATCCGGCCTATCAAAAAATGACGGGTTACAGCAATAGCGAACTCAAGAAACTGGGGTGGAAGCCGATAACCCATCAGGATGATGTTGAGCGAAATCTGGCGCTGGCAAACGAAGTGAAAGATGGAAAGCGCGACAGTTATCAGCTGGAGAAAAGATACATCCAAAGGGATGGCAAGGAAATATGGGCACACTTACGGGTAAACGCCGTACGTGTTTCCTCTGGCGGGCCCTTGCTTTTGGTGTCGATGGCGGAAGACATAACGGAAAGAAAAATTGCCGATAGGGAACTGAAGATGGCGAAGGAAGCCGCAGAGTCAGCAAATAATGCCAAATCCGAGTTTCTCGCCAATATGAGCCATGAATTGCGGACCCCCCTGAACTCCATCATCGGATTTTCCCAAATGCTGCAAGCAGAAACCTTTGGCTCTGTTGGCAGTAATACAAACAAGGATTATATCGAGAATATCTATTCATCAGGGAAACACCTCCACCAGGTCATTGGCGATATTCTGGACTTGTCCAAGATTGAGGCCGGTGAAGAGGAATTAAGCGAAGAAAGTATTGATTTGGGCGATGTAGTTCATGAATGCCTGGAGATGATTTCCGATAATGTCGCCCGAAAGGGGCTGACCACCCCAACCAATATTCCGGGTAAATTACCACCGCTTTATGCTGACCGACTTAAGGTTAAACAAATTGTTCTCAACATACTGTCCAATGCTATCAAATTCACACCCAAGGATGGGGAACTGAAGACTGAGGTGCTGGTCGACCGGCAATGTTCGATCCTTCTTAAGATACGAGATACGGGCATCGGTATTTCCCCAGAGGATATGGAGAAAGTTCTGGAGCCATTTGGTCAAACTGGAAATACGCTGACCAGGTCCCATGAAGGAACCGGCTTGGGGTTGGCCCTGGTTAAATCCCTGGTCTCAATGCACGGCGGGTCAGTGGGTATCGAAAGTAAAATTGATAAGGGAACCATCGTGACGGTGACTTTCCCGCCGGAACGAACACTCGCCGTGTAAATTAAGGGCTGTATCATTGGGGCGAAAAAAGGAAACCCTCCGCCAAAAACGGAGGGTTTTCATGGTGGAGCCGAGGGGAA
>JADHSW010000150.1 GCA_016776705.1 Rhodospirillales bacterium | reverse complement strand
ATTTCGGTCAGAGACGCCACGACACATCCTTTTCAACTGGTATTGAAGACAGGATGCGAAACTTGGACTTTCGTCTCACGGGGTGATCGCAGACCCCATCCATGGATGTTGATGAAAATCATTCCTCTTGTCAATCCACACCCTGATCGGCGCCCGTTTTTTCTTCAAAATAGTGTGATCCCGGTCACTGCATAAAATTTAAATAAAATGCAATGTAATTTCCCAGGAGGTCGGGAGACTGAATTTTCACGATCAATTGCCAATATATACGCAGATAACATGAGGTGGCCGCAAAATGTCTAAATCAACCAATAAAGAGGCCAATAGTATTCTGGTCGTTGATGATGACCCTGACATCCTCAAGTTTCTGGTTGATATTCTTGAAGATGAAATCAACCTGTCCTTTGCCTCCAGTGGGATCAAGGCATTGCAGAATGTGAGAGAACATCAACCTGACCTGATTCTACTTGATGTCATTATGCCCAAAATGGATGGATTCGAGACGTGCCGACAGCTTAAAAGCGACCCAGCCCTGAAAAACATCCCTGTTATTTTTCTGAGCGCAAGTAACAGCAAGGAGGACATTGCCGAAGGTTTGAAGCTGGGCGCGGTCGACTACATAACCAAGCCATTTGATACGGATCTGGTCATATCAAAGGTAAAAAGCCAACTCGCACAAATATCGGCTTTTCGGGCCAACACCGCTGAAAGTCCCAAGGCACCTCAATCACCCCGGGGGAAAAGACGCACTGATTCAAACAGCATCGACAGGCGCACCGTCAATTCACCCCGTACTGACAGGCGCGGCAGTCCTGCGTCCCCACCCCCTCAGGCCACGGTAAGAAATCATGTTAAAAGCCAACGTCAAAAAACCCTGACAATGGCCTTGATCGCCTTTTTGTTGCTTGGAGGAACTGGTTTTTTTGCGGTTAAGTTCTATAATTCCGGTATGCTGACAAGTTCAATCGATGAGAATTGGCCTTTTAGCAGCAGATGCCCGCAATCCCCAGTCGCCAGTTGGTGGGGAACCACAACACATTTCAGCATGGTCGAATATGTTAACACCCACCATTCCGGAGATTGGAACCCGTACATAGACAAATGGGCCAATCAGACGAATAAAATGCAAAATATTTACGAACGAGACAGTACCGCAAAAGTGTCCGATGGTACGACCCTGAGTGGCGAAACACTTAGGGACCATATCGAAAAGCTCAAAAAGCGAACGGCTGTCGCACGTTGCCTGGCCAAAGAAGCCCGCAGTCTGAAGAAAAGCTGACCCCCGTGAATGCCCCGTCCCTTAACCTATCGGAATGTATCTTTTGACCAGCGACATTTTGAACGACGTAAATACGGCCGACAGCGAAAATAAAAAGCCTGTCGTCGTTTGGTCCGATCAACTTCTGACGGGTCTGGACGACATCGACGACCAGCACCGCAAACTTCTGGACATGATTAACGAACTTGGCAGGTTGCAAGCCTGTGACACGTCATTGGTGGAATTAATCAACGTCTATGGAAAACTGAAAGACTATACCAGGTATCATTTTCAGCACGAAGAAGACCTGATGAACGCCTGGCCCGTGAACGAGACCAACAAGGTTGAGCATTTCAAGGCACATCATGACTTTATCGAACGCATTGGACAAATCGACAGACTAATCGAAAGTCATCCTTCCTACGTTGTCGACCATCTTCTGGCTTTTCAGCTCAAATGGTTAATCCATCATATCTCGGACATGGATGCTCTTATGGCGGTCGAAGTCCTCGCCCTGCAGGCTGGAAAAGCGCTTCAATCCATCGCCAGGAAACCCAGGGCCATGGCAAACAAGGATCAGGTGAATAATTCAATAAATGATCTTTATGATGGTATAGAGACGCGCTCCCTCGAAGTTCTTGATCTGAATGTTCTGCTGCAGGCTGAAATTGCCCGTCGCAAGCAGGCCGTGGAGGATGCGCAATTGGCCGTTCTGGTGTTCGACAACAGTAGCAAAGCCATGACTGTCACCAACGCCGACAACGAGATCATCGCCGTCAATCCTGCCTTTACACAGTTGACAGGTTATCTTCCTGAGGAAGTTATGGGCATGAACCCCGGAATTCTCAGCTCTGGTCGTCATGACCAGGCCTTTTATCAACAGATGTGGGAGTCCCTTGACGCCACCGGGCATTGGGATGGTGAACTGTGGAACAGGCACAAGAACGGAGAAATTTTCGCCGAAGGGTTATCCATCAATACCATCTACAAAAAAGATGGTTCCGTGGACCGGCGAGTGTCCGTGTTCTCTGACATCACACAGAAAAAACTAGATGAAGAAAAGATTGCCCAACAGGCCGTAGAACTAAAACAACTGGCGGATATGACAATTGAACTAAACATCAAGTTGTCTCAGGAAATAGCCGTTAAAAATCGCCTGTTTTCAATCATTGCCCATGATTTGCGAAGCCCCTTTACGATCCTTCTTGGACTATCGGACAGGATGTTTAAAAAGGCTGACACCCTGAGCAAGGAAAAACTGTCCGCGCAGGCCTCCTCGATCAATCGGGTCGCTAAAAATGTGTTTACGGCGCTGGAGAACCTTCTTGAATGGTCTCACTCGCAACTCGATGGCGAAAAGATTGATATCCAGAAAGTCCCACTGGGGGAGATTGTCGACGCCACCCTTGATCTTCTTCATCCTGTAGCCGATGCAAAAGGGATCGCCATAACAAACAATATACAGAATGACTATATCCTTGCCGATTACCACTATCTGCTTACGGTTTTGCGCAACCTTGTAAGCAACGCCATCAAGTTCACAAACCAGGGTGGCACAATAGACATATCCAGTCAGACGACCGGAACCATGGTCGACATTGCGGTGTCTGACACCGGAACCGGCATTTCGGAAAATATCATCGACAAACTTTTCGCCATCGACCAGAAAACCACAACATTGGGCACCGGGAACGAAAAAGGATCAGGCCTTGGCCTGCCCCTGTGTGCTGAATTGGTAAAGAAAATGGGTGGCGTCATTAAAGTCGAAAGCACGCATGGAACCGGTTCCAGGTTCGTCTTTTCCCTGCCCGTTGCGCCCCAACCCTAACGAAGTTCCCTGAAGAACTGCTTCAGCAGGGCAGAAGACTGGCTTTCTTCCATGCCGCCGATGACTTCAGGGCGGTGGTGACAGGTTGACTGTTCGAACACCCGCGGCCCGTGGTCAACGCCGCCGCCTTTTGGATCGTAGGCACCGAAGTAAAGCCTGCGCAGGCGGGCGAAAGATATGGCCGTGGCGCACATGGGGCAGGGTTCAAGGGTAACGTACAGATCGCAGTTTTCAAGACGGGGGTTTTCAAGCTTCGAGGCCGCCTCACGAATCGCCAGTATTTCCGCATGAGCAGTGGGATCATTGTTTTCTTCAGTACAGTTTCCCGCCCAGGACAGAACTTCGCCACTGAGGCCCTCAACGATCACCGCGCCGACCGGCACTTCGCCCCGGTCGGCGGCTTTTGCAGCCTCTTTCAAGGCCAATTCCATGTAGGTTGACTTTCCCATATCCGAAGATTGACCCCGGGTTGCGTCCTCGTCAAGTGAACTGCTTGCCCAACAAGTCTCGGAGGCTTACATTCCGCAACATGAAAACACCTGTTATTGGCATTCCTATGGATTCGGAAAATGCCGGGGGATACTCGAAATTTCCCTGGTATGCGCTGCGTGAGAATTATGCAGGCGCTGTTTCAAGGGCCGGTGGCCTGCCCCTTGCCCTGCCCCATGCTGTGGACAGGGTGGACGATTATCTGGAGCTAATTGACGGCCTTATGATTACCGGCGGCAACTTCGATGTTGATCCGGCCCTGTTCGGCGAAAGCAAGCGGCACGAAAGCGTCACCCTTAAAGAAGAGCGCACCGGCTTCGAGATGGCGATTACCCGTGGTGCCTTAAAGCGCAACATGCCGGTGCTTGGCATTTGCGGCGGCCAGCAGCTGCTGCATGTGATTTTAGGCGGCAAACTGATCCAGCACGTGCCCGACGCCGTTCCAGACGCCCTTGCCCACGAACAACCCAATCCCCGTGACGAGCCGGGACACACTGTGTTCGTCAAGGAAGGTACGCTTTTACGCCGCATCGTAGGCGACGACACACTGGCCGTTAACAGCGCCCATCATCAGGCCGCGCTGGACGAACCGGATGGTGTCATCATCAATGCCCGCGCACCAGATGGCGTCATTGAAGGCATTGAATGCGACAATTACGCCTTTTGCATGGGTGTGCAGTGGCACCCGGAATTCGATATCAACCAAGGCGATGCCAAAATCTTCAAGGCTTTCATTACTGCTGCCGGAAATGATCAATGAGTGAACAAAAACCTGAACGCATCGCCAAGGTTCTGGCCCGCGCCGGCTTGTGCTCACGGCGCGAAGCCGAACGCTGGATTGACGAGGGCCGTATCCAGGTTGACGGCAAGACCCTGGACAGCCCGGCGCTTAGCGTCGATGCCAGCAACACCATTCTTGTGGATGGCAAACCCATGCCCCAGGCCCAGGAACCCCGGCTGTGGCGTTTTCACAAGCCGACAGGGCAGGTCACCACCCACAAGGACCCGCAAGGCCGCCCGACAGTATTCGAACGCCTGCCCAAAACACTGGGGCGCGTTATATCCGTTGGCCGCCTGGATTTGAATTCGGAAGGACTATTGCTGCTGACCAACGATGGTGAGTTGGCACGCCGTCTTGAAATGCCCACCACCGGGTGGATTCGCCGCTACCGGGTCCGTGTGCGCGGCACCGTTGATGAAGACAAATTACACGCCCTGAAAAACGGCATTATGGTCGCCGGGGTAAAATACGGCCCTATCGAAGCCACCCTAGACAGCAAGACCAGGACCAACGCCTGGATTTCCGTCGCCCTGAGCGAGGGAAAAAACCGGGAAATTCGCAAGGTCATGGAACATATGGATCTTAGCGTTAATCGCCTTATCCGGCTTTCTTACGGTCCGTTCCAGTTAGGCAATCTGGGTCGGGGCGATGTTGAAGAAGTTCCCAACAAAATCCTGCGCGATCAAATGAGCGACGACGGGCCAAAAGCCACCGGAAAGTTTCGCGGTGCAGGTTGGGCCAAGTCAAAAAAAGCGCCCAAGAAAAAGTTCGCCGGCAAGAAGCACACGCTGACTTTATCCAGTGATAAAAAATGAGAATTGTCGGGGGAAAATTCCGGGGTCGAATCCTGAATGCGCCGCCGGGGCGCCACGTTCGCCCGACATCTGACAGGGCCCGCGAAGGAATTTTCAACGTTCTTGCCCATTCCATGGATTGGGACGGGTTCGACGGGATTACCATTGTTGATGTTTTTTCCGGCACCGGCGCATTGGGGCTTGAGGCGATGTCGCGCGGGGCCGCCCACGGCGTATTTATCGATAACGACGCGGTATCCCTGAAATGCGTGCGCGAAAATGCCGCCGCATTGGGCGAAGCGCGCAATATTACGCCGCTGAAACTTGATGCGACACGCCTTGCGCCGCCGCCGCGTACGACCAACGCACCCCTTGGCCTGGCCTTCATGGATGCACCCTATGGCTCGAATTTAACGGATCAGGCGCTTTTGGGACTGTGCCACAAAGGCTGGCTCGCCCCCGGCGCACTAGTCATCGTGGAAATTGGTAAAGACATGGAAGTCGTTCTTCCCCGCGAGTTTCAGAGCATTGATGAGCGCACCTACGGCGCAGCAAAGATCCTGTTCCTGCAATTCAAATAGGCTGACACCTCCCCGTATTCACAACATTTTTATGTAATTTTGACAATACCCCATTTGCGCGGCGCTAATACCACAAATTCTTTGTGGAAAAAAAGCATATTCAAAGCCCGTTAATATCTTCAATATGTCGCTTCGCTAATAAACCAATGGAGCCAGTTCTACATGTCAGCCAAGCCGCTTTTTATCCTTGTGTGTTCCGAAGAACATGAAAAAATCCAGATGGCCGCCATGATGGCCTCTGTCGCCGCCGTATCCGAAACACAGGTTCACGTCTTTATTTCCATGGGGGCTATTTACCCGTTCAAGAAAGGCCTTAGCGATGATCAACGCTACAAAGGTGGCCGTTTCTCGCAGGTCCTGAAGGACAAGAAAGCCCCCGATGCGATGATGCTATTCGAACAGGGCAAGGAGCTGGGCGACATGACCATGCATGCCTGTTCCATGGCCCTGGACGTTCTGGGCTGGGAAGAAGACGAGCTGATTGAAGGCCTTTTTGACGGCTGTCTGGGACTTACAAAATTCCTGTCTGATGCCGAATCTGGCGAACTGATCACCCTGTAATGCGCCCCGAAGTGTCGAATTTATCCGGAGAGAAAGAACTATGAGTGAAAGAAAAGTTATCGATGCCCGTGGCGCTTTTTGCCCGGGACCGTTGATGGAACTGATTGCCGCACTAAAACTGGTGCAGATTGGCGACGATATCGAAGTCCTGTCCACGGACAAGGGCACCGTCAACGACGTGCCTGAATGGGTCGCCAAAGTCGGCCATGAAATGGGCGAAACCATCGATCATGGCGACCATTGGAGCGTCATCGTCCGTAAAGCAAAATAACCTGAACGTATTCATAAGGCCCGGTCAACAGGGCTATTGAACAAACAACTTACAACAAGGAGAAGATAAATATGGCTAAGAAGATTGTGATTGTCGGAGGGGGCCTTTCCGGCACGATCATTGCCAACGGCCTTTGCCGGCAACTGGGAAAGCAGATCAGAAGCGGTGAAATCGGCATTACCATGTTGGGAACGTCGGACACCCACATGTACCAGCCTGGATTGCTGTACGTCCCGTTCGGAAAAATCCGCGAGGCGGAACTGTTCCGTGATCAGCGCAAAGTGCTGGATCGTCGCGTTCCCTATTTCATCGATCCGGCAAAAAACATTGATGTGGATGCCAAAAAGGTCACCACTGAATCCGGCAAGGTTTACACCTACGATTATCTGGTCATCGCCACCGGTTCCAGGATCATGCCGCAGAACGTTCCGGGTCTCGCCGAAGGCGCTCACTGGTTCTATGACCTTGAAGGCGCACGCAAGATGCGCGACGCCCTTAATGAATTCGAAGGCGGCAAAATCGTCGTCAACGTCAACGCTCCACACAAGTGCCCCGTCGCACCGCTTGAAATTACTTTCATGCTGTATGACCACCTGATGGAAAGGGGCCTGATGGAAAAGACCGAAATCACCTACACCTATCCCATTGGCCGCCTGCATTCCCTTGAACCCGTTGCCGAATGGGCGAAACCGGCGATGGATGAAGCAGGTATAAAGTATGAAACCTTCTTCAACACCAAGGAAGTAGACCCCGTCGCCAAGACGATCTCGTCGGAAGAAGGCGAGATCCTGCCTTATGATCTGCTGGTAACGATCCCGCCCCATAGCGGCGCAGAAGTGATCACCAATTCCGGTCTGGGCGATGGCGGCTGGGTTCCGACACATCGTGAGAAACTGCTTCGTGAAGGCTCAGACGATGTCTTCATCTGTGGCGATACGACCAACATTCCGATTTCGAAAGCCGGATCGACGGCCCATTTCGAAGCCGATGTCATTATCGACAATCTGGTCT
>JADHSW010000149.1 GCA_016776705.1 Rhodospirillales bacterium | reverse complement strand
CCCGGCCGCACCGGCCCCGATAATGATAACGTCGAAATGGTTCAAAAGGATTTCCCGATCCGTGCTGATTGATAGCGCCGGGAACGTTATAATGCGCCAGGCAGCACAGGAACATAGGCTTGTCCCTTGCTTTGCTGTTCCTGGGCTTTGTCTGTTCCTTTTGCAGCCATAGCCTGCTGGATGTAATCCTGAATGAGCTTTTCAATCGCGGCTTTTTGTTCTGCGGGCATTTTCGCCAGTTCTTCCTCGGTCAGTCCCATGCTTGACAGAACGCGCTCACGGATTTTCTTTTCCATTTCTTCCTTGCGCATATCTTGAACCCAATTGGTGAATCCCGTTCCAAGGATGTCCTCATAGATCCTGCGCTCTTCAGAAATTTCTTCTGGCGCGTTATCGGATTTTTTCCCGCTTTGGGCTGCAGCCAGCATGAAATCCTTAAAACTTGCGCCTGTTGACTCTTCATTTGATTTGTTTTGAGCGACTGCCACAGCCGCAGCGCCAGCTTTATCAACGAACATTTTTATCTCCCTGAATGTTTTTCATTTTCCAGAAATCCTGCAATATTCAAGCCATAGCTAATCTGTTGAAAAACAACAAAATTATGATATTAAGATGTGGGGAATCAGGCACTAAATGCCGCTGATGGGTAACTTCTACCTTCCGGTTCCTTAATTTTGTTGTTGGCTTCGTCCCGTCGTGTAAGTTTTTTGTGAAGAGTGCAGGGGTGTAAAAGGTATGGTCGCACGTTACGACGCCATCATTATCGGCGCTGGCATTATCGGGTGTTGCACGGCCTTCGAATTGGCGAAGCGGGGCTGGAAAACCCTGAACGTGGACAGGCTTCCAGCCGCAGGTTACGGCTCGACCAGTTTTTCCAGCGCCATTATCCGCACCCATTATTCGACTCTTGAAGGCATGGCCATGGCCTACGAGGGCTACCACCATTGGCGCGATTGGGAAAAATATCTGGGCATTGAGGATGAGCGGGGGTTCGCCCGGTATCGCGAGACTGGATGCCTGGTGATGAATGCCGGGAAAAATCCGCAGGTCGGAACCTGGACATCGCTTTCGGACAAGCTGGGCATTCCCTGGGAATCGTGGAGCCCGGAGACAATTCTTGAAAAACTTCCGTTCCTGGATCTCGCCTGTTATGGCCCCCCTAAAAACCTGGACCATCCTGACTTTGGCCTACCCAATGGAGAGACCGTAAAGGGCGCGGTGTTCTTTCCTGTTGCCGGATACATGAATGATCCGCAGTTGGCCGCTCATAATGCCCAGATCGCGGCCCAGGGGGCGGGGGCTGAATTCCTTTTTAATGCCCCGGTCACGGAAATCCGGCAGTCCGGGGAAAGGGTCTGTGGGGTCACTTTGGCCGATGGCCGGGAGATTGACGCCCCGGTCATCGTCAATATCGGCGGTCCCCATTCATCAAGGATAAACCGCATGGCTGGCGTAGACGACAAGATGGCGCTGGATACACGGGCGCTGCGCGAAGAGGTGGCCTATGTGCCTTGCGTGCCGGGTTTCGATTTTGAGAAGAACGGCCCCATCATGACTGATGAAGATGTCGGCAGTTACGTGCGTCCGGAAATTGGCAATTTCCTCGTCATTGGCGGCTTGAATGCCGCATGTGATCCCATGCAATGGGTCGACCCTGACGATTTTCAGGACAGCCTGAGCGATCAGGCTCAGGTGCAATTGATGCGCATGGCGCAACGCATGCCGAACCTGGGTATCCCTGGTCACTTAAGGGGCATTGTTGCGTGTTATGACGTATCGCCCGACTGGATACCCATCTACGACAAAACCGATCTTGCAGGTTTTTATCTGGCGATTGGCACCAGCGGCAACCAGTTCAAAAACGCCCCGGTTGCCGGTGCCCTGATGGCGGAATTGATCGGTACCTGTGAGCTTGGTCGTGATCATGACGCTGATCCGGTATCCTTTCATTTAAAGAACCTGAACCGTGACCTGAATATTGGCTTTTTCTCGCGCAACAGGAAAATCAATGAAGACAGCAGCTTTTCTGTACTTGGATGAGCGAACTCATCCAGGGAAGGCGACCCACCCCTCCGCTAGAACATCCTACCTTACCGGGTGGCGATCCTTTTTTTGAAAACAGTTAGGATATTTTCAAGTCAATTGTGCGAGCAGGGGCGGGGGGCCTTTTCTCATATTCGTGTGCTGTGAAAAGTCTTGATCAAGAGGGATATCAACGTGTCTAAGAAACATCCTATCATTGCTGTAACCGGTTCCTCCGGTGCGGGCACAAGTACTGTCAAGGACGCCTTCGAACACGTTTTTCAGCGTGAAGGGGTCAATCCCGCCGTCATCGAGGGGGACAGTTTCCACCGCTTCAACCGCGCCGAAATGAAAAAGGCCATGGCCGAGGCCGCCGAGAAGGGCAATGACAATTTTTCCCACTTTGGCCCGGAGGCCAACCTGTTTGCTGAAATCGCCAACCTGTTCAAAACCTATGGCGAAACAGGATCAGGCAAGCGCCGCCTGTATTTGCATAACGATGACGAAGCTGCCCCTTATGAGGGACTGGGGGCAGGTGAATTCACTCCGTGGCAGGATATTCCCGAGGGCACGGACCTGATGTTCTACGAGGGACTGCACGGGTGCGTCGTCACCGATGATGTGGATATGGCGAAACACGTTGATCTGAAAATTGGCGTTGTCCCGGTTATCAACCTTGAATGGATTCAAAAAATCCACCGCGACACATCACAGCGCGGATATTCCAACGAAGCGGTGATGGATACGATCCTGCGTCGTATGCACGACTATGTGCACTACATCGTGCCGCAATTTAAAAGCACGGACATCAACTTCCAGCGTGTGCCCGTTGTCGATACGTCTGACCCGATTATCGCCCGCGATATCCCGACCGCGGACGAAAGCCTTGTGGTCATTCGCTTCAGACGGCCTGATGATTTTAATGTTGATTTCCCCTACCTGTTGCAAATGATCCATGATTCCTGGATGTCACGCCGCAATTCTATTGTTGTCCCCGGCGGCAAAATGGGACTGGCGATGGAACTGATCCTGGCCCCGATCCTCAGGAAAATGCTGAGTAAATAGCCGTGTCACAAAAGCATCCCATTGTTGCTCTGGCCCGACCATCGGGAGCCTTGACCCCCGTTGTGATGGATTCGTTTCAGCACGTTTTCAGGCGTAAAAAAATAAACCCCGCTGTGGTTGAAGGCGAAAGCTTTCATCGTTTCAGCCGCACCAAAATGAAAATAGAGTTGGAAAAGGCGGCGAAAAACGGCAATCAGCATTTTTCCCATTTTGGCCCGGAAGCCAATCTTTTCGCTGAACTGGAAGAACTGTTTCGCTGTTACTCAGAAAACGGAACAGGGCAGAGGCGTCATTACCTGCACAGCCAAGCAGATGTAGACGAGGCCGGAATCGAAGGTTTGTTGCCTGGTGATTTTACCCCCTGGGAAGCCTTGCCGGAAAAGTCTGATCTGTTGTTCTATCAGGGGCTTCACGGTTGCGTTGTCAGCGAAGATGCGGATGTTGCCCGATATGTTGATTTAAAACTGGGCATCGTGCCGATCATTAACATGGAATGGATACAAAAAATCCACCGCGACACCAGCCAGCGTGGATACTCCGAAGAAGCGGTTATCGACACCATTCTCAGACGCATGCATGATTACGTGCACTACCTGATTCCACAATTTCAAAGAACTGATATCAATTTTCAACTGGTCCCGGCGGTGGATACATCAGACCCGTTCTACGCCAAGAAAGTTCCTGCCGTTGACGAATGCGTCATCGTCATTCGCTTCAGCAACCCGGAAAAATTCGGCATCGACTTCCCGTTCCTGCTTTCGAAGATAAGCAATTCCTGGATGTCCCGGCGTAATTCCATCGTTGTACCAGGCGGCAAGATGGGTCTGGCCATGGAACTGATCCTGACCTTGACTTTAGGACAGCTAATGGACGCCAGTCAGAGCAGCCAGAGTTGAGTTGAACGCTGACAAGTTTTCCGGACTTTTTAAATCGATAAGCGGATGATTTTGTGTTCCTTGTCTACACAAGCAGGTGAGGAGACAGGAGTCGATTATCCTTCGACGTTGATCATGACTTCCTTGGTATATATTTCCGCGTTGTCATCTATCCAGGTGAAGGTCATAGGGCCGCTTTGGTCGGCGACGACAAAGAATGCGGAATAGGGATTTGCTGACATGGCCGGATGCCAAATGGCTTTCATAACTTCCTTGCCGTTATAGGTGACGTTGACTTTGTTGATAATATCGCGGGGAATTTTCTGGCCGGTTTCCTTGTCGTTCCTAAGCCCCGTTTCCATGGGGTGTGTGACAAGGGTTTTGACCTCGAATACATCGCCTTGTTTGACCTTTTTAGGCACCCGAACACGGGGGTTGATGTTTTTTCTTGTCATTCAATTTTCCTTTAACCACCACAACCGCCAATGGTGACCTTGATGTTTTTCCTGGCGACAAATGATTCACCAGTGATCATCTGGGCGACGGCGATGACGTTCTGTGTCTTTAAAAGCCGAAGCCTGATTGACATGTACGCTTTGCCGTTATGGGGACCGAAGAAGTAACTGGCGACCTCGGGAAGGGGATTCCCGTCGGTAAAGACATGGACAGCCTGAACGTGATCTTCAACAGTCATGGGGCTGTCGACGGAAACCTTCAAGGGTACCGTGCCGCCATTTTCGGCAATTTCCGCAAGGACGATATTGATCCGGCCTTCTTTTTGGACCGTCGAGCCGATAATCTTTTCAATGGCCGCCTTGGCATTTTCGGGCGTCGCTTCTGCACTCAAGGGCAAGGCAGTCAAGATCAGGGCAGTGGTGCTACCTGCCTTCAGAAAATCACGTCGGCCGATTACGGGACGCTGGGGATTCCCTGTTTCCATAAATAAACTCCCGACTTGATTTTCCGGCAATCATTCCCGGCACTGGAATAAGTCCGGGAATGATTGCCGATATATTTATGGTTTGATGTACGTGTAGCCCTTGGCCTGGAGGTGGGCCAGTTCGGCGACGCCGGATGGTACGATGTCTTCATCGAAAACTTCATACAACTGGTCCGGGCTTAATTTTTTGCCCTTCAATGTGTTGGCGCAAACCTGAAAGCTTACGTTTTGGGATTTTAGGTTGGCGACGGAGGTTTGCAGAGCGCCTGCATCCTTCGCTGATTTAAGCAAGCTGATGCCATTTCCGTGGATCACGACCTTAAGGTCAAGATTTTTGGCACCGACGGCATTGATGTGGTTCTGGATGTTGCGCATGGCGCCCATGTAGGCTTTGTCTTCTTCGCCACCCGGATAGTTTATGTGATAGACGACCTTCTGTTTGCCGTAACGTTCTTCCGCCGAGGCGCTAATCGAAAATGCTGAAACAGCCATGATGGCTGCTGTCAAAAGTGTCAATAAACGAAATTTCATTCTCTCTCTCCCATGTTGAACATCAGCGGCAGGGCCGCATTCAATGCTGCATGCGGGATTATTTCCCGTCGGTTTTATTACGCCTAAAACCTATGGGTAAATGAAGGCAGATTAAATTGGGGATTTCTTGTGAAGGGCTAAGGGTATTCCCTCAATCCTCGTCCAGCGCCATTACCATTCTTACAATGTCAGCCAATGAGTTCGCTTGCATTTTACTCATCACCTTGGCGCGGTGTGCCTCGACTGTTTTATCGCTGATATCAAGTTTGTGGGCGATGCTTTTATTCGGTTCTCCCGTCGCCATCAGGGCCATTACTTGCTGCTCACGCGGGGTCAATGTTTCACGGCGCTCGCTCAGTTCAGCTTGTTGGCTTTGGGCCGCGCGGGACGACACGCTATGGGCGACGGCCCGATTGACCTGATCAAGTAATAGCTGATCATTGAACGGTTTTTCAATAAAATCGAAAGCTCCCGCTTTCATGGCCCTCACTGCTGTTTGAACATCTCCATGACCGGTAATAACGATAACCGGGATATCGATGCCGCGCTCACTTAACACGTTTTGCAAATCGAGCCCACTTAACCCCGGCATCCGAATGTCTGTGATCAGACAGCCTGAGTGCACCTGATCACACTGGTCCAGGAAAATACTTGCGGACGCAAAGGATTGAACTTTCAAATCGACGGAAGAAATCAGCCAGGACAGAGACTCACGCACGGCGTCATCGTCATCAATAACGTATACGACAGTCTCATGTGTACTCATTGAACAACCCCCTCCCGCGTAATCAGAGTTTCGTTGATGGGCAGGGTAAAGGTCAATGCCGCGCCGTTGCCTTCATTGTGGGTGGCCTGAAGGCGGCCTCCATGGGCTTCGACGATTGAACGGCTGATGGACAATCCAAGGCCAAGTCCGTTGGTCTTGGATGTAACAAAGGGATCGAACAGGGAATCGTCATCGGAAGAGAGTCCGGGACCGCTATCAATTACGGTGACGACAATTTCGTCCTGATCTGATTGGTGGGTGCTGATGCTGATGGATTTAAGACCCGTGGGCGTTTCTTCCATGGCCTCGATAGCATTTCGAATCAGGTTCAAGATGACCTGTTCAACCTGAATATGGTCAATGGTGACGGCTGGAAGGTTGGGCTCAAGGTTTTGAACGATTTGTATTCCCTTGCCCTTCGCATCATTTTTTAAGAATGCCAGGGCTTCCTTGATGACGTCATTGATGTTGGCAAGGGTTCGTTCCGGTTCATCCTTACGAACAAAAGCGCGAATGTGCTTGATAATTTCACCGGCTCGTGTCGCTTGCTGGGTTACCTGATCCAGGGTCTCCATAATCATCTCGTTGTTACATTGTTTCTTTTCGATGCGTCGAATACAGCCGCGGGCGTAGTTGATGATGGCTGCAAGGGGTTGGTTAAGCTCATGGGCGAAACCGGACGCCATTTCTCCCATGGTGTTCAAGCGGTCAATATGGGCCAGTTCGGCGCGGCGATGGTGGGCCTCTTCCTCGGCTTTGATGCGCTCAACAATTTGGTGTTCAAGTTCAAGATTAATGTCCGACAATTCCCTGGTTCTGCGTTGAACAACAACTTCGATCCAGGTTGCCCAGACGACAGTTATGACAATCAGGGCGGCGACCAAAATCATCCAGTGTCCGTATTGTTTCAATATATCCATAAAGGTGATCGTGCCAATATCTTCGTAGGGGCCGATTCGTAATTCACGGAACAGTTCATGTACGGGTTGGTAATCCAGCGGCACCGTCCACCCGCCATAACTTCCCTTCAGGGCCGCCGGGCTTTTTGATGGCATGGACAAAAGCGCGATGGCGACTTTCTGGGCCAGTTCCTGTGGAGTGCCTTTTATACGCGCGAAAGGCCATTCCGGATAAAGTCGGGTTGAAACGGCAAAAGGAAATCCAGGATATTTCCGGCTGTTTAGAATTTTAAAATCCCGGATATTGATTGATCCTTCAGCCTGCATAACTTCCAGGGTATTTGTGCGGAAGGTTGCTGCGTCCACTTTACCCTCAAGCACCGCGTAAGCCGACTGATCTTGAGGGAAGCCGGTGAAGGTGAGCGTTGAAAAATCTGCGAAGGGATCAATGCCGTGTTCCTTTAATTCCCGCCAGGCCATCTGGAAACCCCCGAAGCCTTGTTTTTCAAC
>JADHSW010000148.1 GCA_016776705.1 Rhodospirillales bacterium | reverse complement strand
CTCGCTGCTGAGCCAATGAAATCATAATTGCGCCAACGTTCTGGGGCACTCATATGTAATGGCACGAAGAGATAAAGTCGGCTATGGTGCGGATTGCGGACGTAATAAGGGGATGGACTGGAACCGCCGGTTATAGCCAAGAGGCGACATTTACTCTCTGATTGTATAAAGTGTAGTTTGAAATGCATGCTCGGGAATCTTGGAAATATAAACTGATCCGAAAGTGGTGTTTATATGAAGGAACTGGAAAAACCTGTCGGATTGGCACCCTGCATCGATAATAAAATTCGTAAAAATACAGTATGGGCGACGCTCACAAAAGAAGAGGTGGATCTTTTCAATCGAAAGGTCATCTGTCGGGAATATACGCCCGGAGATATGATCTTTATGGAGGGCGATGACTGTAAGGGCCTGTATTTTGTTGAGAGTGGATTAGTCGGCGTCCGGAAAATCGATGTTGATGGGAATGCAACTCTTGTCCGCCTGGCAAACAAGGGAGATACACTGGGATATCGACCGTTCCTAGCCCGGCAATCTCACCGGGCGAGCGCGGATGTTATTGAAGACGCAAGGGTTTGCTTCATAAACGCCAAGACTGTCCGCAAGGTTTTACATAAAAATCATGAGCTCGGATTACAGTTTTTGGAACGCACAGCCCGGGTGTTGGGTGATGTCGAAGAGCGCCTGTATGAAATGTCCGCCTTGAACGTGGATACCCGGTTTGTCCATTTGCTCATTCTGTATCACGACCAATGGGGACGCCATATGGAGGACGGTTCGGTCAATATTACCTTACCCCTGACCAGAGACGATTTAGCTTCAATGATCGGCGCCCATCCCGACAGCGTTACACGCGCCATAAGAAACCTTGAAACGAAAGGGATCGTTCAGGTTGATGGACGCCTGATCCACATTCAGGACTTCGAGGAATTGGCTGACCACCTGCATACCGAGCTTGTGCACTACCATTAACCAGACTCTGTGGTTTCCTCATCCTCCGTTTCTTCCCATCCCGTGATCATCGCCCGTAGTTGCGACATCAGGGTCGGGCCGGTGGTGACGAGATAAAGGTGGGCAATCAGAAATGTCACCAACACGAAAGCGAGCAAAAGATGCACGATGGCGACTAGGCCGAAGGTGATGCCGTTGATGCTCCATGCCGCCCAGTCATTGTAGAAATATAGTAGAAGCCCGGGTACCCAGATCGCCGGCATCAGTCCGACGCCGAGCATCAGATAGGTCAGGCGTTGTATAGGGTTGTGCTTCTCTTTCTCATTGGGATGGAACGGATGGGCTGAGCCACTGAATATCCCAAACGCGTAATAGAACACCATGGCGATAAAGTTGCGGGTTGTCGGAACGTAGTGATGCCATTCACCGGTGGTGACGTGCCAGAAGATCACAAACAACCACAGAACCATCAAGGCCCAGGCGAAGGTGGTGTGTAAATCCACTGCCCTCTCGAAGCCCAGCAATTGGTAAGTGCCATGAATTTCAAAACCGGTGACAATCATCAGGATGATCAGGGTGGCCTGAGTCCAGTGCCAGAATCTCTCGAATAGTTTAAAGGCATAAAACCGATGTGTGCCGGTCATGACTTGGCCCTCCCATTATTCCTGAGGATGATGCGCATTAGACCGTGCAGCAATACGCCGCAAAGGGTCGCCAATACCATTCCCCAACCGAACCATTCGATTAACGGAACTCTGTCCCGGGCAGGAATATAGACACCATCGATGTCCTTGAACCGACCATCACGACTATGGCATTCGACGCATTCAAGAGCATTTTTGGCGGGGGCGACCATATGGTTGACCGGCCAGAGCATTTCCGTCTCTACAAAGCCCACCTTGCCACTGAATTCTTTACCCGCTTTTTTCATCCCCTTGGCAATGGCTCGTTCCCAGTCCAACGTCCGCCAATAGGCGTTCTTGTCATTGGCGAACCGATTCAGGGCGAACAGATTAACGGCAACCAGAGAGTTTTTTTCTGCATCATAGGGTTGCTTGCTCCGCATTTTCTTAATGGGGGTAATACGTGATCTCGAATCTTCTGGATTACCAAGAAAGGCGTTGATGGGGACTGGCTTGTTGGGGTC
Organism: Rhodospirillales bacterium; assembly: GCA_016776705.1. Taxonomy (GTDB): domain Bacteria; phylum Pseudomonadota; class Alphaproteobacteria; order Rhodospirillales; family JABHCV01; genus JACNJU01. The sequence goes on along the minus strand of JADHSW010000148.1, from coordinate 5,522 downwards.
AATTTTGTCATCGAGCAAAGTGTAAAGGGCTGTGCCGCTGGACCAGATGTATTCGGGTTTGAGGTTCTCGGCCCAGGAAGAATCGCCTTTCTCAGTGCTGTAGATGACGTTCCCTTGTTCGTCTCTCTTCACAAACGGCTTGCCACTGTCATCAAGTTTACCGGATGTGGACCAGTCCCAACGTGTCTTGGTTGCGTGACCGCCACGGGCAATAGAAGGAATGTGACAGGTTTGACAGGCTATTTTGTCTGTGTGGTCGTTGAGTTTTTCATTCTCCATCGGTCGGTCGCCATGGCATGAGACGCAGGAACTCCGGCGGGGGTCTCTGTTGCTGGGAACCGTGATGCCGCTAATGTCATTGGCTTCGCTCTCATAGCGGCTGCCCCTGACGGCATGCTGATCGGTGCTATGGCAACTGGTGCAGCTGAAGTTGAGCCCCTCGGCATCCATGTGAACGTCAAGCTGGAAAGTCGGCTGGGTGAGTGACGGTCCAAGGTCGCCGTGTTTCACATTGACGCCACCGCCGCCCATGAAATGACAACTTCCGCAGGTTCGTCGGCTTGTTGGGCCAACATTCAATGCGATTTCGGTAAGGTTGGTTTTGTGCTTTTTATCACCCGGTGTTTCAGGAATTTCTTCATGGCAAACTGTGCAATTCCCACGCGCAGTGTGGAATTTCTTGAAGGCGTATTTACCTGTGGTGTCATGACACGTCAGGCAGTCGACATTGGTTTCGCTCTTAAAATTGAATTTGTTTCCTTTCCATCCTGAACCGATATGACAGTGGCTACACGAAGCTTCGTTCGAGGCCGTGCTCATAAAGAAATTATTGATGATATGGCGTGCCCCAAGTTGCTGCTGAGTGTCAGGGTTGGTAAATTCCCAGCTCCAGTGCTTTGTCTTATGTATTTGCTTGCCACCTTCATTGTGACAGCTCAGACAAACTTTGGTGATGTTGCTGACTTTGCGGAATTTCTTGTTCAGCACTTCAAATCTTGAATGATCTGCCGTTGACGTAACGATGCGTGGCTTGGACATGTCCGGCATTGGGCCCAACATAATGGTCGGGCCGTTATCTGCTCCACTGGCATTGGAGACAGGTGCGAAAAGAAACGCAACCAGCACAAATACCGCTTGCAGAGCACGCCAGAAAAACACGTTCCGCTTTTCCCTGTGCAACATTTTTAAAACCCCTAAACCAAATAATCGCAACCTTGCATACAAGTTGCGGAGTTATCGAATTCGATAATAATTCTCCCTTTTTTTTATTCTTGGTTCTCCGACATATGTCGGATCGGAGAAAAAATTGGAGTGATAGACTCTCTTGAGAATTCCAGAATTTTGAATGGGAGAGTTTACCATGGAGAAACAGGTATCGACCTCACGGCGGGGATTTATGAAAACCCTCGGTGTAGGTGGGGTAGCGGTTGCCGGAACGGCGATGGCTCCCCAAATGGCGAGTGCCGCCATGACCTCCGTTCAGTACGGAATGGTCATCGACACCCGCATGTGTAAAGGCTGCCATGCTTGCTCGGTAGCGTGCAAAAGTGAATTTGACCTTCCCCTGGGCGTCGTGCGTTCCTGGGTTGAGTTCGTCGAAGCAGGCGAATTTCCCAAAGTTGATCGCAAATTCATGCCGCGTCTGTGCCAGCAATGCTCAGATGCGAAATGTATTACCATCTGCCCCGTCGAAGCCGCTTACCGGCGCGAAGAAGACGGGATCGTGGTTTTCGATCAGGAACTGTGCATCGCCTGCAAGAAATGTGTTGATGGCGACGAAAAACTTCCAGGATGTGAATATGATTCAGCCTTCATGAATCCGGTTACCGGCAAGGCGCAAAAGTGTGACTTCTGCCTCCACCGTGTTAGCGAAGGCGTCACACCTGCCTGCGTCAACACATGCCCCAGCAGGGCTCGGATATTTGGCGACATCAACGACCCAAGCAGCGATGTTGCGAAACTGATCGCTAAGGGAAACGCAAAGACGCTGGTTGCCGACACGGGCAACAATCTGAGCGTTTTCTATATCGATGCCGTTAGCCTCGAGCTGGAGCCGAATGCCACACCTGGCAAATATATGCGTGTCGAGCGTAACCGCCCGACCCTGACCGCCTGACATGATGGAGGTAGAAATGTTCAATCGTCGTAATTTTCTAAAATTAGGCGCTGCATCGGCTACGCTCCCCTTGGCCGGCGGCGCGACACTCGCGAGGGGTGCAACCGTGTCGGTTATGGCCGGTAAGGACTACTCGCCGGAAACAGGTGAGGAACGCCAACTCATTCCCAGCGCCTGCTGGCAATGTGTAACCCGGTGTCCAAATGTCACTTATGTTGAAGACGGTCGTCTGGTCAAAATCGAAGGCCAGCCGAATTCCATTCGAACCGAAGGTAAGATGTGCGCCAAGGGCCAAGCAGGTGTCAATCAGGTTTATGATCCTGACCGCATACTGTATCCCATGAAGCGCGTCGGTAAACGGGGCGAAGGAAAATGGAAACGGATCAGCTGGGACGACGCCCTGGATGAAGTCACCGGGCGCTTGAAAAAGCTCCGTGATGACGGTCACCCGGAAAAATTCATGTTCCACTATGGACGCATGAAATCCAGCTGCTCGAAACTGATCAAGAGTGTTTTCCTTGCCAACTATGGTACGAAAACGATCGGCAACCACACCAGCATCTGCGAAGCCGGCAAGTGGACGGCCCAGGAACTGACCTGGGGCAAGCACTACGATAACTGGGATTTGGACAAAACCAATTACATCCTGAATTTCGGTTCAGGTGTTTTGGAAGCCCATACCAACCACATTCCGGTTGCTCAGCGCTTGGCGCGCGCCATGTCTGATCGGGGCGTCAAGATGGTGACTTTCGATGTCCGACTGTCCAACACGGCGGCCAAATCGACCGAATGGGTGCCCGTTAAACCGGGAACCGACCTAGCGGTCGTTCTCGCCATGTGCAATGTCGTTATGGAAGAAGATCTCTATAAGGGCGATGGCGAAGAATTCCTGAAATACTGCCTGGTCACCCCGGATCGCAAAGCCTCAACGCCGGATAAAGTTGCCGCCTTGAAAGCGCACCTGAAATCGTACACGCCGGCATGGGCTGAAAAACTCAGCGGCGTTCCCGCGGATACAATCACCAAGATTGCCCGCGAATTCGCCAATGCCAAACCCGGTTGCGTTCTCAGCTATCGGGGTGTTGCCGGTCACTACAACGGTGTCGATGGGGAAAGAGCCGTGCAAATGTTGGCGGCTATTACCGGCAATATCGAAAACCCGGGTGGTCGCACCAGGGGTGTCGGGGCCAGTTGGAAATATCCGAAAGGGCCGAAGAACAAACCGAAAGCCAAGGCCCTAAAGGTTACCCACGGCTTCAAGGGAAAATCCGTATTCCCGACTCATGGCGTCAGCCACAACGTTCTGGCCATGATCAAAGATGGCAGTGCGGGACGTCCTGATGTCTATATGACGTACTGCTACACACCCGTTTACGCAAACGGCAATGTGCAGGAAAACATCGACATTCTGAAGGATGAAACACTGATTCCGTTCCATGTCGCCGTCAACCCGTTCTATGACGAATCGTCGGCTCTGGCGGATATCATCCTGCCTGATACCACCTATCTGGAACGCTGGGACTACGAGGACATGGTTTCGCCGAAACAGATTCCCGAATACGCTCTTCGCCAACCAGTCATCGAACCGTTGGGTGAAGTTCGTGATTTCGGCGATGTCTGCTGCGATATGGCGGAACGCATGGGTTTCCCACTTGGTTTCAAAACCAAACAGGAATTTGTCCAGATTGCCTGTGAAAAAACGCCTGCCGTTAAAGCAGCCGGTGGTTTTGAGTACATGAAGAAAGCCGGCGTCTATCACGACCCGAAAGCCAAGCCGAAATACTACAGCTACAAGAAGGCTGTCGGTGACGACAAACTGAAGGCCGAAGGAGTCATCTTTGATGAAGCCGCCGGCACCTACTGGAACTGGAAGAAGTCCGGCGCCAAGACAGAAGAAGAAGCCATGAAGAAAGGCTATCGCGGCACCAAGAGCGCCTACAAGGCCTATGTCGGTGTCGATGTCGATGGCAAGGCACTTGCCGGTTTCAAACCCGACAAACTGCCACTTTCCGGCTTGTTCGAGATCTACTCACCCCTGATGGCAGGTAAGAAGCTCTCCGGCCTTCCGGCCTGGACGGCGATTCCCGAACATCAGGCCATGGAACCCGGTGAGATGATCCTTACCACTTTCAAGGTTGCGGCCCAGATCCACTCGCGCTCTCAGAATTGCAAGTGGTTGACCGAAATCTACCATGACAATCCGGCCTGGATTAATCCGCAATCGGCGAAAGACCTGGGTATCAGTGAAGGAGATCTTATCAAGGTCAAATCTGCGATTGGTGAAATCGACATCAAGGCGCGGGTAACGCCCGCTGTGGTGCCGGGCACCATCGCCATATCCCATCACTGCGGTCACTGGGAATACGGCCGGTACGCGTCCGGCAATATGTCCCCCTTCGGGCGTGAAGACGACGATGACGCCAATATGTGGTGGACTGACAGAGGCGCCCATCCGAACTGGATCATTCCCAATGCGCCAGATCCGGTAGCCGGCGCTCTGAGATTCATGGACACTGTTGTTTCGGTAAGGAAAGCTTAAGATCCATGGCCAAGATGGAACAATCAACGGGGATTGATAAACCCGAAGAAATGGCCAGGATGGCATTAGAGAGACAAGGACTCTATCGCCTCCTGGCCACCGTCTTTCGCTCCGAAATCAAACGTGATCTTTTGCATGAATTATTAAGTCCGGAATATCTCGAGGTATTGACCACTGCTGGAATTGATACCCGAGAACTGGTTTCGTTGAAGCCCAACGAAACGTTACTAAACGACTTATCCCTGGAATATTCCCGCCTGTTCATCGGACCAGGACATCATGTTTCTCCCTATGAGTCCGTACACTGTGGCATCAACGGTGGCTCCCTCTGGGGAAAGGAAACAAGTGCAGTTAAGAAATTTATCGAGGGACTGGGATTTAAATATGAAAAAGATTTTCATGGTCTTCCCGACCACATAAGCGTCGAACTGGAATTCATGGCGCACATGACGGACCTGGAGGCGGAAGCATGGAGTAATGATGATGAGAAAACCGCCCTTATTCTCCTAGGCAGACAAAATGAATTTCTCGGCACTCACCTAGGTAAATGGATAGGCCCGTTTTGTGACCAGGTAACGGAATTGGCGGAGGGTCCAGTTTATCGGCTATTTGCTATATTAACGCGCGATTTTGTCGCCGCTGATCAGCGGGATTTATCCCGTCTTGATGCTGAGTTGAAACAACAACATTAGATTTTCATATCCGGCCTCCATGTGAGTTTCCGTTTTGGGTCAAAAACGGAAGTGAACAGCACTTCAAAATAATGTCTGCATTACCCTCCTCAAAGCGGACATTTATTATCCATTCACTCACCGCCGGAGTAGAATTTTAAGGCACCATAAACAGTCGAATGAATAGGCGTTTCAA
>JADHSW010000147.1 GCA_016776705.1 Rhodospirillales bacterium | reverse complement strand
TTTTTTTTATGGAAAAAGCAATTTTTTGACCTTGGCGACGGCCCGTTCGGCGTCAAGGGCGGCGACGCAGGGGTACATGTCGTCGATAGGTTCCAGATGGCATTTGCCCAGGCATCCCTCGCAAGCCATGGTCTGATAGATTACATGGGCGTTATCCGGGGTTACATCCGATGCGTAAGGCACGATTTCACCGACGTACGCAGCACTGGCAAGGCACAGGGTAGGAGCGCCCAGGGCTACGGCCAAATGCATGGCCGCCGTGTCAACACTGATGACCAGATTTGCCGCCTTTAGCGCTGGGGCCAGTTCCTGAAATGTGGACGAGTCAAATGTGACCCCGGGCAGATCCAGAAGTTGATTGTATTCAGGGTTTGCGTTCAGATCACCGGGAGTGCCGGTTATGGCGATGCTCAGGCCCTTTGGTAGACTTTCGATGATGCTTTTATACAGGGTCACGGGGCTTTGCTTGGCGTTGACGGCGGAAAAAGGCTGGATCAGAATATCCGGCGTTTCACCCGGGGAGGCATCGGCGACAAGTCCCTGATCGATTTTCACTTTCGGGGGCGGGTTATCACTTCCAGTAAGCCAGTTGGCGAAATTATTCCATCGGACAACCTTGTCCACCCTGTTGGGGCCACTGTCGTACAGGCGGCTAAATAGTTGGCGATTGTTTTTTAAAGCAGCATCGTATTTCGGCCACGAGCGGGCTTCCATGGCGATTGCCTCTTCCGGTGCGGCCATTTCAATCAGGGCCTCGTCAAGATCGGGATGGCGCAACTGATCAGTGGAAATAATCAATCGGTAATGGGCCCTGTACAGGCGGTTTGCGATTTTTCGACGATATGTCAGGGATTTTCTAAGATCCTTGAAATTGACGATTTCCAATCCAATGGACTTCGGTAAGACAAAGGCCATTTTAGCGGCGTCGTTTCTGAGCAGAACCGTCACCGGCTCACCGTCACGAGCGAGGGAAGCAAAGCGTTCGGCAAACAGGGAAAACAGAACAGTATCACCCAGTCCGCCGGCGGATATCAGTAACACGCCGTTGGCGTTTCCTTCGCGCTTGGAGAAGTTGCGCTTAAGGCCAAGCAGGGTGTCCTGAATGTGAAATGGTTTAATCATGATGATTAATAAGCAGCGTAGGATTTTTCCTCGACCAGACGCGATCCCAGGAAATCGTTTATTTCGCGTTTTACTGCCATGCGCTCATCGTTGGTCACATAAACGGCGCGGGCCAGCGCGACGAAGGTGTCGCCAAAATCCCTTGCACGTTCCTGATCGCGGATATCGTCCTCGATTTCCCAAAGAGCTTCATTGACCGCCTTTAGCTTTTGCGCAAGTGCGCTCAAGTCTTCTGAGGGACTAATGGCGCCGTCGCGGGCTTTAGTCAGTGTGTCGTACTCAATGCGCACGTTAGCGAGCTTTGCCTCGTCTTCAATCCGCTCAAGCTTGATTTCCAGAATGGTGATTTTGTCGATTAACTCACCGGGCGAGATTTCGACGGAAATGTTCACGGACAAGGCTGTCTCCTAAAAAAAGTCTATGCCCGTCTTTTTAACTGCGGGCGAAGTCGTCATCAAGTCGTTCTATATCATCTTCACCCAGATAGTCACCTGACTGTACCTCAATAAGATACAGCGGCTCACTGGTTGTGTTTTCCAATCGGTGTACTGCCCCAATGGGGATGTAGGTGGATTGATTGGGTCCCAGGGTCATATCGCTTCCATCGCAATGAATTTGCGCCTCACCGGCAACGACGACCCAATGTTCGGCGCGGCGCTGATGGCGTTGCAAAGACAGACGGGCACCTGGGTTTACGCAAAGGCGTTTGACCTGAAATGAAGTCCCGCTGTCCAGTGATTGATACCAGCCCCATGGACGGCGAACCCTGCCAGGCAGCAGATGCTCGCTGCGGCCTTCATTTTCTAACCTGTCGACGATGGCGCGAATATCCTGTGATCGATCCCTGGGCGCTACCATCACCGTATCGCCGGTATCGATGACGATCATATCCTTGACGCCAAGCGTTGCGATCAACTTGTGATCGCTGCGCAGGTAACTTCCGCTTGTGTCTTCGGCAAAAACATCGCCCGTGATGACGTTGCCCTCTGCGTCCTTATCCGACACATTCCACAATTCAGCCCACGAGCCGATATCACTCCATCCCATGTCGACAGGCACAACGGCGGCGTTAGACGTATGTTCCATGACCGCGTAATCGATGGAGATGGCCGGGCAGTTGCCAAAAATATCTTCGTCCAGGCGGGTGAAGTCAAGATCGCGAGAGGTACTGGCCAGGGATTTTTCGCATGCCGAAAACATGTCGGGTTGCAGTCGCTTTAACTCATCAAGATAAGTCCTGGTCCTGAACAGAAATATTCCGCTGTTCCAGACATGATCACCGCGGGCAATCATTTTTTTTGCGTTCTCAAGGTTGGGCTTTTCGACAAATTTTTCAACAATGTGACAATCGGGTACGGTTTCAATTTCGTCCCCCGTTTGAATGTAGCCGTACCCGGTTTCTGGCCCGCTCGGCTTGATCCCGAAGGTAACCAGATAGCCGTTTTCAGCAGCGCGTCTGGCGGTTTCGATTGCTTTGCTAAAAACAACCTGATCGGCAATCAGGTGGTCGGAAGGCAGAAGCATCATCATTGCCTCTGAATCATCCGCCATCAAAGTCATGGCGGCGATGGCGGCGGCGGGGGCGGTGTTGCGGCCCATGGGTTCCAGAATAATATCCTTCGCGGTCATCTTGATTTCACGGATTTGCTCGGCGACGATAAAGCGATGCTCCGTATTGCAGATGACCAGTGGCTCAACGAAGCCTTCCCCTGTCATCCGCAACATGGTTTCTTGCAAAAGGGATTTATCAGATGTCAGGGACAGCAATTGCTTGGGAAGAAACTTCCGCGACAAAGGCCAAAGCCGGGTTCCGGAACCACCGGACAGGATAACTGGATGGATGCGCATCGTAAGCATTCTCTGATTCGCTAAAGTCAGAGCCTTGATTACCACAGATGCCAGCGCAGGGCTATCTACAGCTATTCTTATGCCCTGCCTTCAAATCATGGGCAGGCTCGTTTATGGTTGAGCGTAAACGTTGTGTGAGTGAGAAGTGCAAAAATGAAACGGGTCAAAATGGTTGCCAAGGGCGATCAAAAAACGCCACAACATGACCAGCAGGTAAAATCCATTGATGAATCCCTGCAGTCGGCTGTCCAGCATCACACGTCAGGGCGCTTTCCCGAAGCTGAGACGATTTACAAACAAGTGCTTAAAGCTGACCCCAACCAGCCCGTCGCCTTACATCTGCTTGGGGTGTTGGCCCATCAGTTTGGACACAGCGATGCAGCCGTTGAGTTGATTTCGAAAGCCCTGACAATCAACCCCGAATATGTTGAAGCCCATAACAATATTGGCCTCGCCCTGCAGGCTTTAGGACGACTGGATGAGGCTATCGAAAGCTTTTGCAAGGCTGTGGTTCTCAAACCGGATTACAGCGAAGCTTTTGGTAATCTTGGAGTTTCTCTTCAAAGTCAGGGAAAATTTGATCAGGCCATTGACAATTATCGTAAGGCCATCGACATCAACCCTGATTATTTCAAGGCCCACAACAACCTGGGGCTGGCGCTAAAGAAAACGGGGAAGATTGAGGTTGCGCTCGAGAGCTACCTCAAGGCCCTTGCCATCAATCCAAACTATCCCGAGGCGCACAATAATCTGGGCAATCTTTTGTCTGACAAGGGACAACTGAAAAAGGCAGAAGATCATTTTGAAAAAGCCTTGTCCCAAAAACCCGATTATGCCGAAGCCCATAACAATCTAGGGAATGTATTTAAGGCAAGGGGAGAGTTGGACAAGGCAGGGATGTGTTATCGCAAGGCCTTGAATATCAATCCTGAGTATGCCGATGCTCATAACAATCTTGGCAATGCGCTTATGGGCGCTGGAATGGTGGCAGAGGCTGTCGCCAGCTACCAGCGTGCCCTGGGGATAGATCCGAATCACACCGAGTACCACAATAACCTTGGAAACGCCTTCAAGGAATCAGGTCATTTAGCGGAATCTATTTCTGCCTACCGGGAGGCATTGCGTATTGAACCTGATTTTGAAGGGGCGGCGGCGAATCTTCTGTATCAACTTCGTCAGGCCTGTGCGTGGAAGGATGTTGAGGCGCTTGATGCAAAGGTGCGAAAGTTCACAGAACTGGCGATCCGGGATGGAAAAGATGTTGCGTTCAGTCCGTTTGCCAGTGTTACTTCTCATGATGACCCATCTGAAAACTTCAAAGTTGCACAGGCAAGAAGTCGCGAAATTTCCAAAAGAATGTCCTGCCTGACAACAGGATTCCCAATGTCTGCCCGAAGGCAATCCAGGTCAAAAATAACCATTGGGTATCTATCCAATGATTTCCAGCACCATGCGACGGCTCATTTGATGTTGTCCTTGTTCGAGCTTCATGACCGCGAGCATTTCAATGTTTTCTGTTTTTCACATGGCAAAAATGACGCCAGCAGCTATAGAAAGAAAATTGAACTCGATAGCGACAAATTTTTCGATATTCAGGCTACAGGCCATCTGGATGCCGCCAGGATGATTTATGAAGCTGGCGTTGATATTCTTGTCGACCTGAAAGGGCATACAGCCAATAGCCGTCTGGAAATTTGCGCCCTTCGCCCGGCTCCGGTTCAGGTTTCCTATTTGGGTTTTCCCGGCACAAGCGGGGCTGATTTTCTGGATTATTTTATCACGGACCGCATTGTTACACCGGACGAACATATTCCTTTTTATAGTGAGAAACTGGTCTATATGCCTCACTGCTACCAGATCAATGACTTCAGACAACAGATATCTTCTGCACCGCTAACCCGTGCCGACTTTGGCCTGCCGGAAGAAGGTTTCATCTTTTGCTCCTTCAATGGCAGTCTCAAGATAGAACCGGTTATATTCGGGGTATGGATCAATCTTTTGAAAAAAACACCGGGCAGTATCTTGTGGCTATACAGAAGCAATAAAGCCGTAGAGGCTAATTTACGCAAAGAGGCTGAATCACGGGGGGTAGCTGGCGAACGATTGGTTTTTGCCGACAGCCTGCCAAAAGATCAGCATCTGTCCCGCTATCGTCTCGCCGATCTGGCCCTGGACACCAGAATATGCTGCGGTCACACGACCACCAGCGATGCCTTGTGGGCAGGAGTTCCGGTGATAACAATAATAGGAGCTCATTTTGCCTCCAGGGTTTCTGCCAGCGTTTTGAGCGCTGTGGGAATGCCTGAACTGATCACGAAAAATCCTGGCGATTACGAAGCTCTTGCTCTCAGACTGTCACAAAACCCGGATGAGCTTGCAGAACTGAGAGCCAAATTAACCAATAACCGCCTCAGCGAACCTCTTTTCGATACTCCACGCTTCGTAAGAAGCCTGGAAAATGCATACCGTCAAATGTGGGAGACCTTCCTGTCAGGTAGGGAGGCTTGCGTGATTAATGAGATGAAAGACTGAGGTCTAAACAATAATCCTCAGAATCTGACATGTTCGCGCACCATGTTGCTCTCAGTTAATGAGCTATGATTTGATCGCCTTCATACCTATGATACTGTTTGTTGATAGTCGCCATCAATCAGGCGAGGGAATTTTGCATGACTATGCGATGGAAACTTTTCAGACCTTTTGTTTCATTCTTTTTGTTGGCACTCGCGGTAGTTGGAAACCCATTGGTCGCTCTTTCTGCCGACGGTAAAATTCATCTCATCAGTGCCGAAAATCCGGGCGGTTTGCTGGAAATTAAAAATGATGATGTCGTAGGAGCCTATCCGACATTCTTTGGCGAGGCATCCAATCGATCGGGTGTTTCGATTGACTACCGCATTGTTCCCTGGATGCGGGCAGTTAAGGAAACCGAACATTCTGACAATTTATTGCTGTTCCCTTTCACCAGAAATGAAGAGCGCGAAAATCGCTTTAACTGGATCACACCACTTAAGGATGAGCCAATCTGCTTTAGCTCTGTTAATGCTGGTGTCGATACGCTTGAAGACGCGCGTAAACTGAAACGGGTTCTGGTTTGGCGTGGATCATCACACGAATCGTTCCTCGAAAAGAATGGCTTTGGGAATCTCATTACTGTGGCGAATGTCGACAAGGTCATACAGATACTCAAAGCCTCACCGGATGCGGCATGGTTCTCAGCCTGTGACCAGTTGCACTTTTTATTTGATCAAGAGAGTTACGGTATTTCAGCCAAGGTTGGAACACCTGTTACAAACGAGGCAATATGGCTTGTTAGTGGAAAGTCTTTGGTGCCAAAACCGGAATTGAATAAATTTGTTCAAGCCATCGATACACTCAGGAAAAAGAAATTTCTCGAAAAACTCCTGAACGAGGTGGCAAAGTAATCTTGGGATGATAAAGAATAAAATCGCTGACGATAGCGCCCGGGCAGGAGAAAGGAAGTCAGTCTTCAAGACGCTGACGTCCAAGCTCCTCGCAATTTATGTACCCCTTGTTACGATTGCCGCGACCATTTTGTTCCTGATCCTTGAAGTTATTTTTTATCAGGAAGAGCGCGATCAATTGGTGGGTTCTGTAAACAGCGTCGCCTCGATACAAAGCGCAGCCTTCCAGGCCGCAGTGTGGGAGTATGACGTCGATCAGGTCCGCCGCCTTCTGGGAGACCTTGAGCTAATCCCCCATTTACAAGGGGCCGTGGTTTTTGACTCGTCAGACAAGATAATGGCGCAAGTCGGAGACATAGAAAGTAAACCGGAAATCCCGGAATTCAAGGTCGACAAAGCCCTGATCTACTCGCCCAGTGGAACTGAAGAAACAATCGGCCGTTTTGTCCTAACGTTCCACAGCAGGCAAATCTGGCTCGGCGTGATTGAACATCTCAAAGTCAACGCTATCATTTTGCTGGTTATGGTGGCCAGTCTCGTCGCAAGCACTATGTTTGCTGTCCATATCGTCATTGGGCGTCCCCTGGATCACCTTAGACGGGGCATTGAAAGAGCCAGGGAAGTAAGTGTGAGAACTCCCGTACCCTGGGAAAGCTCCGATGAGCTGGGGCAAGTGGTTCGTGCGTACAATGAAATGCAGAAAAACGAAGAGGCCGCTGAAAGGGAAGTTAAAAAGTATCAGGAAAATCTTGAGGCTCTCGTTGAAGAACGTACCAGGGAAGTGGAGCACAAATCGGCGCTTCTGGAAGCCGTTCTGGGGAGCATGAATCAGGGGCTTGTTGCCTATGATGATAAACTGACACTGATCATTTCCAATGAAAAGTTTAAGGAAATTCGTGACGTGCCTGATGAGCTGGCGCAACCGGGAGCATCATTTGTCGACTGGATCAGATACGACGCTGAGCGAGGGGAGTTTGATGAGGGCGATCCGGAACTGATCACTCAGAAAAAGGTTGAACAGGCGAAGAGATTTGTCACCCACGACTTTGAACGCACCCGACCAAATGGAATAGTTATGGAAATAGCCGGCGGGCCTCTGCCGGATGGGGGGTTCGTTAGCACCTTTACGGACAGTACTGAGCGAAAAAAAGCCGAACAACAACTTACCGACGCTTACGATATCATTTCAAGCAGTTTTGATTACGCCAGTCGCATTCAGCGTTCCGTT
>JADHSW010000146.1 GCA_016776705.1 Rhodospirillales bacterium | reverse complement strand
AAAGGAAATGCGTGATCTCGGGCTGGACTGGTCCGGGAAAATCCGGGTGTTTACGGACGCCAAGGTCATTTCTCACAACGCAACGTCGGTGACTAAAAACAAGCGCCTGGGCGGGCGCTTCATGACCTATTCCTGGGACATCAAGAACATCTTCGCCCCGACCTTAAAACTGGTGCTGCAATTGTATTAGCCCCGGTGCATTAAGGTGTCCCCTGCCTGTTTAGAACCCGTTATTTTGGAATATAGATGTCAAAGTTCGACCCGCTTCACAGTTTGATAAAACTGTTTCGTTCCCTTCTCCAGCTTCGCAATCTGCGGGCGCGAAAGCGTGAGCGGACACCCCTGAAGTTGCTATTCCCATCGCGTCAGAAAGCCCTGACAAAGCGGGCCGAAAATGAATGGACCGGGGGATATATCCTAACCGATGATAAGGATTTCATTTACATCCCAAAGGAACTCGACATCACCACCCTCGAGAGGCTCACCCATGAGCCGGCACCAGAACCGATCATTGCCAAGGTCTGCCCCCCCGGCGGTACGGTAATGGACGTTGGCGCCAATATGGGGGATTGGGCCCTGCCCATGGCAAAGGCCGTCGGTGCCACGGGGCGGGTCATTGCTTTCGAGCCGGTGCCTTACATGGCCGATGCTCTTGCCAAGACATTCCAGATCAATGGGTTTTCCTCCTCCGTGGTGAGCCTGAAGGCCCTGAGCGATTCAATCGGTGAAGCGGCTTTCACCATAGCCCAAAAGGAAGGCGATCTCCTCAACGTCCGGTGTTCCGGCTTGGGGATTGATCTAGAGGGAGGTCATCAGACGACCGTCGCCACGACGACCCTTGATGCCTTTTGCAAAGAGGAAAATATCGACAGGTTGGATTTTATTAAAATTGATGTCGAAAGCCACGAAGCCGCCGTCATTCAAGGGGGCGCCTGTGCCATAGAAAGGTTCCAACCAGCGATCGTTTTCGAGGCCGGGCATTGGCAGGAAACTCCTGAACATCGCCAAATCATCCACGACACCCTGGCGCCCCTTGGTTACCGAGTCGTCGGCATCCTGATCGAACATGGGTTAATCGAAACCGATTGGGAAAGCTATCTGGCCTTTAAAACCCCCTTTAGGCAGCCATTTTTTTTATAACATTCTGTGCATGCCCTTTGAGTAGACATGATAGTGCTTTTTGAAAGTCATAAACGAATGACCGAGGGCTTTTTGTATTCCCTGGATCACGAACTTTTCCCTTCAGCAAAGGAACCGATATGAAGGTAGTCATACTTTGCGGCGGACAAGGAACGCGAATTCGCGATGTTTCCGATAACATCCCCAAGCCGATGATCCCCATAGGGCCGTATCCGATCCTGTGGCATATCATGAAGACATATGCCGCTGCCGGGCACACGGATTTCGTCCTGTGCCTTGGGCATCTGGGCCACGTGATTAAGGACTTCTTCCTGAATTTCGAAGCCTTTACAGGCGATTTCACCATCAACCTCGGCAGAAACAGAGAGATCGAGTTTCATGATGCCAATGGCGTGGAGGGTTGGCGGGTAACGCTCGCCGATACGGGGGACGCGGCCCAGACCGGTGCCCGGATCAAGCGCATCCAGCAATACGTGGCCGGCGAGGAAAACTTCATGCTTACCTACGGCGACGGACTGTCAGACCTGGACCTCGGCGCGCTTCAGGATTTCCACGAGTCCCACGGCAAAATTTTGACCGTCACAGGCGTTCGCCCGCCCGGCCGATTTGGCGAAATTGAATGCGACGATAAAGGCCAAATAGTTGAATTCAATGAAAAGCCGCAGGCTACGGGCGGTCGGATATCCGGCGGGTTCCTCGTCTGCCGCCCGGAACTGTTCGACGTCCTGGATGATCGTGAAGACCTTGTGTTTGAACAGGACCCTATACGCAAGCTGGTTGCCGACGGTGAAATGATGGTTTTTGAGCACGATGAATTCTGGCAATGCATGGATACGGCCCGGGATCACCATCTGCTGAACGATTTGTGGGCCAGCGGTCAGGCTCCCTGGAAAATTCAGGAATAATGGTCATGCCTTCACTTCAGGATAGCTTCAAAGGGCGGCGGGTTCTGGTCACCGGACACACCGGATTCAAGGGATCATGGCTGGCGCTATGGCTCAACGAACTGGGTGCGGAGGTTACCGGCTATGCATTGGCGCCGGAATACGAGCGCTCCCATTTCGAACTTCTTGGGCTGGAAAAGCACATCCGCCATATTGAGGCAGATATTCGCGACACCGAAGCCCTTGGGCGTGCTTTCGACGAAGCGAAGCCGGAATTTGTCTTTCATCTGGCGGCCCAAGCCCTTGTCCGGCGGTCTTATGACGATCCCTTGACGACGTTTTCCACGAACGTTCTGGGCGCGTCCAATGTGCTTGAAGAAATCCGGAACCACGCCGATATTCGGGCTCTTATCTTCGTCACGTCCGATAAATGTTACCTGAACAAAGAATGGGTCTGGGGGTATAGGGAAAACGACGAACTTGGCGGACATGATCCCTACAGCGCCTCTAAGGCGGGCGCGGAGATGGCCTTCGCCGCTTATCAACATTCTTTTTTTCAGGACCGCGAAGCGTTTGGCGCAGCCAGCGTGCGCGCCGGAAACGTTATCGGCGGAGGCGACTGGGCCGAGGACCGCATCATCCCTGACTGCATCCGTGCCCTGGAGGCAGGAAACCCAATCAAGCTGCGTAACCCGGACGCTACCCGGCCCTGGCAGCATGTCCTGGATCCGTTGAATGGCTACCTGACGTTGGCGGCCGCGCTGGCGGACAAACCTGAGGATTTCAGCGGTTCCTGGAATTTTGGCCCCGAAGTCGGCGCAGGCCTAACCGTGGGCGACCTGGGACAACGGGCGGCGAAACTCTGGGGCGGCGGCACTGTCGAAGTGGATCGGCCAGAGGGCGCTTTGTTTGAGCACCGGCTTTTGCAGCTAAATATCGACAAGGTGAAGCTGGAATTGGATTGGCATCCGAAATGGCATTCCGAGCGCGCCATCGGTGAAAGTATCGACTGGTACAAGAAGGTGATCGGCGGCAAGACCGCCTGGGACGTCAGCCGCGCGCAAATCCATGCCTATGAGGACAGCGCCGGTGATTGACGGTGTTGTCATCACGCCCCTGAATCGATTCGAAGACGAGCGTGGAATGGTCCTGCACATGTTGCGGCGGGAGTGGGATGTCTTTGAGGATTTTGGCGAAGTCTATTTTTCCACCGTCAATCCTGGCGTTGTTAAAGGCTGGAAGCGACACAAACGGATGGTTCAGAACTTTGCCGTGCCCATGGGCAATGCCAAATTCGTCCTCTTTGACGACCGCGAAGACAGCCCCACCCGGGGCGAGGTCCAGGACGTGACGCTGGGTGAGGATAATTACGTCCTGCTGACCCTGCCGACAATGATCTGGTACGGGTTTGCCCGCAATGGCGAAGCTCCTGTTCTTATTGCCAATTGTGCTTCGATCTCACACGTTCCGGATGAATCGGAAATAAAAGACCTTTCGGATTCTTCTATTCCTTACGATTGGGCCGAAAACGGATGACCAAAACCGTCCTGGTCACCGGCGGATTGGGCTATCTGGGTGGACGGATTGCCCTCCATCTTTCCGAACAGGGCCACGACCCGGAATTTGAACTCCGTCTGACCACCCGCCGAAATTCCGAAGCCGTTCCGCCCTGGGCTGCGGGGATGGAGGTGGCCGGCGCCGATTTTGCCGCCGAAAAGGACTTCAGCGCCCTTTGCCTGGGGGTTGATACCGTCGTTCATTTGGCGGCGCTGAATGCCGCACAGTGCGCCAACGACCCGGAACTGGCTGTGCGCGTCAATGTCACAGGCACCGAAAACCTGTTCGATGCCGCTGCAAGGGCGGGCGTGGGACGGTTTATTTATGTATCGACGGCCCATGTCTATGGTGCCCCGCTTGAAGGTGTCCTGGACGAAAATACTCCTCCCCGCCCAGCGCACGTGTATGCCGAAACCCATCTCGCCGCCGAGGACATTGTCCTGGGCGGGAATGGCCCAATGGGTATCGTTCTCCGTCTGTCCAACGCGGTCGGTGTCCCCGCGGACAAGGAAGCCGATTGCTGGCTGCTGGCGGCCAACGATCTTTGCAGACGGGCGGCGACGGGCAACGATCTGGTGCTTCGTGGTGACGGACTGGACGTTCGAGACTTCGTGGCCCTGAAGGACGTTTGCCGCGCCATCGAACATTTCCAATCCCTTGACGGAGACGCCGTGGCGGACCGTGTGTTCAATATTGGCGGCGGAAGCATGACCATCCTGGATATGGCGGAACGGATCGCCGGGCGAACCGCGGCGATGTTCGGGAGTCGTCCCAACATTCGCCGCAAGGAAGCGGACTCCGGCGAAAAAGCCCTCCGGCTGGATTACCGTATCGACCGCCTGCTCGGCACCGGCTTTACGCCGGGCGGCAATCTTGATGACGAAATCGACGCCACCCTCAAATTTTGCCGCCAGACGTTTTAATTTTTGCGGAATTCCAGATTCCGTTGTTCTTCGAAAAGCATCGGTTGTGCCCTGTACCCCGTCGCTGCCCAAAAGGCCCTTCCCGCCTTCAATGATCAGGGATTCCGTGCTGCCCACATCGATTTTGACATGGCTCGGCAGGGCAGGCTCAAACAAACGGATGAATTCGTCGATGCTGAGCCCGATGCAGGCCTGGGCCGATAGCCTCGTCGTGGACGTTGGTGTCGTCCTCAAAGGCGAATAAGGGGTGATTTAAATGGCAATCTTAATTAGGCGCAATTTAAAATCGAAAGTAGATAAACGTCTGCGATCGATCGACAAATAAGAGGGTTACGACAAATAAAATCGCGAACATGGTTGTTCTGACATTCGCCGTGACTGTGTGACGGGTCAAGTTTTCAGCTGTTTTTTCGAAGTTTACGCCAAAGCATATCAAGGCCGCGACCAACAATCCCAGCCAGGCTTCTAAGCTTGGATTGGGAACCCCGACTTCCGACTGGCCGATGAGGCTCCAAAGGAAGGCTTGGATACCAGAAAAATCGAAAATGAATAATATCCAGCCAAGAGAAACGAGTCCGAAGGTTAAACCCCGTTGCAAGATATATGGCAGGGTGTCCCAGGGGCCTCTTCCAAAATGATAAGCTATGACGAGCCCCCCATGAAAAAGCCCCCAAATCACGAAGGTCCAACCAGCGCCGTGCCACAGGCCGCATATGCCGAACACGATCAAAATATTGCGGGTGTACCTCTGATTGCCGTCCAGTGGCAGGTACAAATAATCTCTGATCCAGTACGACAAGGTGATGTGCCAACGCCGCCAGAAATCACGTGGGTTCAACGCTTCATAGGGACGTTTGAAATTCATGGGAAATTCGAACCCGAAAAGCCGGCCGAGCCCTATGGCGATGAGAGAATATCCGTAGAAATCGAAATAAATTTGGAAACTGTAAGCGAAAAGGACGTAAAGCGCGCTAAAGATGGACAAAGATCCGGGTGCGATCACATACGCGGACTGATAAGCACCGAGAGTATCCGCAATCAGCACCTTCGCAGCCAGACCCAGGCAGAGGTATCCTATGGCGGCCGATGCGGCCTCAGAACTGAGGCGAAACCTGGTCAAGCGGCCTAACGCACCTGTCACTTGCCGATAGCGAAGGATTGGCCCCGCCACTAGCTGTGGAAAAAAACTTATGTAGAGAGCGAAACGGCCGAAATCGGGAGGCTCTGGCAAGTCACCGCGAAACCGATCTATCGCAAACGAAACCAGCTGGAAGGTGAAAAAAGAGATCCCCGCAGGGAGGATTATATCTTGAAACAGGTTGAAGACCTCGCTCTCCTGTCCTGCCTCCAACCCAAGAACGCTCTCGATGAAGAAACCGAGATATTTGTAATAAAATAGGGCCAGCAAAGGCGGCACGATAGCCAATATAAGGCGCCTTTTGCTCCCCACGATGGCAGGAGAACGGGCTGTCAGATAAACCCATACAATTCCGGCGGCGAGTGTAATGGCATGCTCTACGCCGGAAAGCCCATAGAAAATAAAGGAAGCTCCGACCAGCAGATAAACCCGCAACCGGCGGAATGGCGGAAAGTAGAAAGCTGCTAGGACTATGGGAAGAAATACGAAGATAAAGGCGTGCTGATTGAATATCATCTGAGACAGGCTAATTGGTTTTCGGAAAGTAGTTTGTTCAAATAGTTGCCAACCAATTTTGCCGGAGGGTGGGAGTGGTCGGTCCATAAGCCCTCATCCCCATCCAGCCCCTGGGGCGCGACGTAGCATTTGAGGCCCAATTTGGCACAGGCACTATTGAAAACTCTCCGCGAGCCGGATGCTTGGGACGAAGGCCGCTTGTGGAAGGCGGCCGCGCTTTTCGGCTCTAGAGACGATTCGTAAATCACTACTTGGATTCCGTACTTCTGCAATCGGGCAAGCCTTTCAAGATCAAATTTAAAATACCCACTCTTGATTTGGTGTGATGTTGGTTTCAACAAGTTCTTGAAAGCCATCTTTTTCACTGGTTCCGGAGAATTCCGGCTCCCGTCCAAATGGTATCCCACTGCGGTGGGAGAGACCCATTGAAAGTAATTGCCATCAGAGAATAAATTAACGATACCGGTATAGAAGGTTTCAGGATTGAAGGTCATTTCGAATCTCTTAACCTCGATCCAAACGTGTCGCCAACCCATTCGTATAAAATCCTTAAAGCCAATATCAGCCCGCGTCAGCCCCGCCATAATATCGGCGATGGCTTTTTTCCAGCGGATAGAAGCGAACAGCGATATGGGATTGTTGTAGCGTTGGAGCTCGAAATTATCGATGCTGATAAGTGCGAGTTTCGGGGCTTTGCCGATTTTCTTCAGGCGTTCCAAATTCGCAACGGTGAACCTGAATGACTCACTCCCAACCGAGAAATTGAAGAACCGGCATTGCCCCAAAGACAGGTGACGCGTTCCAATATCGAGGCTTCGGCTGTTACCGAACAGGCCAACGTCGTAACGGAATTGACGTGCGACATGGCGAAATTTTAATTCCGCGAAGACCGGCAGGGGCAGTCCGTCTAGTGAGACAAGTTGGTGGCTCGGCTGGTTCGAGAAAGGGTCCTCACCTGGTACGTACGTGGCGATTGTATAAATGCCCGCCATGAATAGAAACGCCAAGCCAAGGAATTTAAAGGGATTGATCATGATGAGGCGTATTCCTTAACGCCCCCTTTTTGCGGCAAGACATTTTCAAATGACCTAAATCTTTGAAAGGTTCCACGGTCCGTTTCCACCGGAATGTCCTGATAAAAGCCCTCAATGGCCCTGGCCTTGGTCAGCCACTTACGTCGCTGATTGAGTGGAAGCGTCAGAAGTTTGGTAAGGCCGAGAATGGCGCGGGAAACGCTTTTGCTCATGCTTGATTCATCCCGGCTCCCTTCACCCTTCTCAGCTCTTGCGGGTCAGCAACCGGATCAGGCTCGAAGTATCCCAACGCTTTCCGCCCATGGCTGCCACCTGGGCATAGAACTGATCCACCACGCCTGTCGCGGGTAGAAGCGCGCCGTTGTTGCGGGCTTCGGTCAGGGCGATGCCGAGGTCTTTCTGCATCCATTCGACGGCGAAACCGAAGTCGAATTTGTCGTCGATCATGG
>JADHSW010000145.1 GCA_016776705.1 Rhodospirillales bacterium | reverse complement strand
AAGGTGCGCAACCTCAAGGACAGCGGCCTTGGTTTCGCCATTGATTATCCTTATTCGTGGGTGGTGGAAAAAGGCAACGGCCCGGCTGTTATAATCAGTGGTCGAAAGGGAACGCCTGCCTATTTCGCCACCATAAACATTCAAAATGTGAGTCCAACGGCCGGTGGCGGGGATATTACCCAAGCGACCCAGCATGTGGTTGAGGATTTGAAACGCCAGTTACAAGCGGCGGACCTTAACGCCCGCTTCCCAGGCCAGGGGGCTTATGTATACAATAACCAGGGTGTCACACTTCATGGCTTGCAGTTCACTGTCGAGTACGAAAGCAGTGGAAAATTATTCAAACAATGGAGTGTCGTTCTGGCCCGACCCGATAACGGCATTGTTCATATCTGGTCGTATGCGGCGCCCGAAGACCGCTACGACCGCTATGGGGCGATTGCCGGAAAAATGCTCGGATCATGGAGTATTATTCCGGCCAACAAATGAATTCGTAAACTTTTTATGCGTTTCAGGCTAAGATTGGAACCAATCCAAACGTTAATCATGGGAGTGGGGAAATGTCCGATAGAGTTCTTGAACGAAAAACATTCCAGGCCGGTGATAAACTTTTTAAGGAAGGCGAAGACGGCAATCTGGCCTTTGTCCTGCAATCGGGTGAAGTAGAGATAGTTAAAAATGCCGGTGAGGAAAATGAGTTTGTTATTGCGACAGTTGGACAGGGCGGGATTATTGGAGAGATGGCGCTGCTTGATAATTCAAACCGTATGGCGACGGCGCGGGCGTCCGTCGGCGGGGCGGCTATTGTAATCAGTCGTCAAATGTTTGAAAAAAAAATGAAAAACGCCGACCCGTTCCTGCGCGGGCTGCTAAATATCCTTGCCGACCATGTCAGGCGCATGTCGAAAGAAAAATCGGAGGGCTAAAGCCCGCCAGCCGAACCAAAAAGGATACACCCTGATGTTTGAAGGGTTCGAGAACACCCGCATAAAAACCGATGGCGCCGAGATCAACCTGCATAAGAAAGGTGATGGCCCGCCGCTTTTGCTTTTGCACGGTTACCCGCAGAACCATGTCATGTGGCATAAAATTGCCCCCCGGCTGGCCGACGACTTTACCGTCGTGGTGCCCGACCTGCGCGGTTATGGTGACAGCACCAAACCACCCGGCAGGGATGATCATGCTGGTTATTCAAAACGCGAGATGGCGCTGGATCAGGTTCAGGTCATGTCCAGCCTTGGCTTTGAAACTTTTTTCGTTGCCGGTCACGACAGGGGCGGGCGGGTTACCCATCGTATGGCGCTGGATCATCCTGAAAAGGTGTTGAAGGCGTCCGTTCTGGATATCGTTCCGACCCATAAAATCTTCACAACCATAAATCAGAAAGTGGCAAGCGGGTATTACCACTGGTTTTTCCTGATCCAGCCCAATGAATTACCCGAACACCTGATTGGCGGTGATCCTGAATTCTATCTGCGTCAGAAAATGGGTCATTGGAGCGCTGCTATGGACGGCTTTAGCAAGGAAGCCATGGCTGAGTACATCCGTTGCTTTTCCAACCCTGAAACCATCCATGCCTCGTGCGAGGATTACAGGGCGGCTGCCAGTATTGACCTTGAACATGACGAGGCCGATATGACCAACCGCATACAATGTCCGCTACTGGTGTTGTGGGGTAAAACCGGCCTGATGGACAGGAACTACGATGTGCTGGAAACCTGGCGTGAGCGGGCCAGGGATGTATCAGGTCGCAGCATTGATTGCGGGCATTTCCTTGCCGAAGAAAAGCCGGATGAAACCTATGACGCTCTTTATCATTTTTTCAAAGAGTAAGTTGCTTTCCCACGCTCATTGGTCGATGGTGTCGTTATGATTGAACATAACGAAAACAGCTCAACGCCAGCAACAGACGATAGCCCACAGAAACCTGATAAAATCAGCTTTTCTGCAAGGTTGAGAGCCTATTTTCTTGCCGGTGTGCTTATCACCGCACCGATCTCGATCACATTTTATCTGGCGATGCTGTTTATCAACTTTGTCGATAGCAAAGTGACTCCGCTTATTCCGGTAAGGTACAATCCGGAAACCTATCTTCCTTTCGCAACGCCAGGACTTGGGCTGGTTATTGTCTTTATCGTGCTCAGCCTGATCGGGGCAGTGACGGCAGGGATTGTCGGCCGACTTTATCTGCGTACCAGCGAACGGCTGCTAAACCGCATGCCCGTTATCCGGGGCATTTATGGCGCCATCAAGCAAATTCTTGAAACCGTGCTGGCGCAGCAGTCAAATGCATTCCGCGAGGCGGTTCTGGTTGAATATCCCCGACGTGGCATTTGGGCCATCGCGTTCATTACCGGGCGAACCAAAGGCGAGGTGCAGAATATTACCGAGGAAGAATGCATCAACATCTTCCTGCCAACGACGCCCAATCCGACATCCGGCTTTTTGCTGTTTGTCCCTAAAAAGGAACTGATACCTCTGTCTATGAGTGTGGAAGAAGCCCTGAAGATGGTGATTTCCGGCGGCATAGTCACCCCGGAAGATCACCGACCGAAAGAAGAATGGGACAAACCCCTGGTGTCTGCCGCGACCTATGAAGATATGGATGTGCTGCGCGAAGGCGGTCGAACACCTGTACTGATTCCCAAGGACCACGCCTTTAGCCCCAAGGGCATCAAAGACTGACTTCCTTTTTTCGTTTTGGAATCTGGCCTGCTTTCTCAGGAATGAATTTAAACGATTTGTTACAACACAAACACACTGTGAAAAAATCAGTTCGGCTAATTTTGTCGTATCAAAAAGAACTGTACTAGTTTGTTGAAAATAAAGAAATAACTCTTTTAAGGTTTTATCGTTGCTTATTGAAAACAACTTTATATTTTGAACAATTTAGCGAATTGATCCTTTCCGTATTTATCTTCAAAATTCCTAATATGTGTTTCCATTTTGCTGATGTTCAGGGAAGTGGTTTCGTAAAGCCATCTTAGGGAGCAGATGGATGCAGGGGGAAAGTGGCAAGCCAGCGTACTATTACGCAGGCATCGTCGTAATGGCGGGTTTTGTAATTGCTTTGATATGGATATATCTTATCAACATTACAAACAGCATTTCCGGTGTTCAGAACGGATGGGTGGCTCACCAAAAGGAAGCCAGCCAAAGAACCATTTTGCTAAGCGAGTTGCATTCGCTGATTGGTTATGGAGGGTATATCCATAATTTTAAAAACTACGTCCTGCGCGGATCGAACGAATACAAGAATAAGGTTGAAAACGATCAAAAAAATATCCTTGCCGCTATATCAAGTTTTCAAAAGCTACCGCTATTAGAAAAAGAAATTGCAGCGATCAATCAGATCGAAATGACTTTTAGGGAATATTTCAAGAAATTCGATGATGCGAAATTGGCCGTAGCAAATGGCCGTTACCCGCGCGAAATTGATGCCTTGGTGAAGGTAAATGATGGGGCGGCGCTTCGGGCTCTCAGCTTGTTGACCCAAGGCGTTATCGAAAAGGCGGAATTCCACCGGAAGGCCACGGACTCTGCAATTCAGGACACCGTGAAGACTATTGGCCTTGGCATCGTATTCATACCCTTGGTGTTTTTGTCGTCACTTCTTTTCATATTCATCCTCAGGCGGGCCAATCTGGCGCAGCTTGAAGCCAATTATGCCAAGGAGCAATTCAAAGCCGTACTTGAGGCCGTTCCTGACGTCATCATTGTTTCTGATCAGGACGGTAAAATTACCCAGGCCAACAACCAAATTGAACAATTGATCGGCTATAACCGTGATGAAATTTTGACGATGACAATCGAAGACCTGCTTCCGGATCGTCAAAAAAATGAACACCATATCATTAGAAAAAACTTCTTTTCGGGCATTGGGCGTCGCTCCATGGGGGGTGTTCCCTATCTTTCAGCCCGCCGAAAGGGAGGGGATGAAGTCCCGGTGGACATAGCCCTTGGTTCTTTTGACAATAATGGAACTCAATACGTTGTTGCATCCATGCGCGACATGACGAAAAAACGCGAAATTGATTTATTGTTGCATGAGGCAAAGGAAAAAGCTGAAGCATTATCAAGTGCAAAATCAGATTTCCTGGCCAACATGAGTCACGAATTACGCACCCCGCTAAATGCGATCCTTGGCTTTTCAGAGGCCCTGCTAACAAATAATTTTGGCGAAATTGGCAATAAAAAGCATGAGGAATACATTTCCCATGTCTATAAGTCCGGGACACATTTGCTCAAAATCATCAACGATATTCTGGATATCTCAAAGGTGGATGCTGGCAAACTTGAACTCTACGAGGAAGAGGTATCGGTTGCAGACATCATATTGAGCTGCTTGGACATGATGGTGCCTCACGCCCGGACATCTGGCCTGCAATTGAACTATAACATTGATATAAAGGGAATAGTGTTGTGGGGGGATGGGACACGCCTCAAGCAAATGCTGCTGAATTTGCTCAGTAATGCGATCAAGTTTTCCGAAATCAATAGCGCAATAATAATAGACGCTTTCATTCAAGACGATGGTTCCTGTGTATTGAGCGTTGCCGATCAGGGGATCGGTATGAATAAGCAAGCCATTGAGATTGCCCTGGAGACATTTGGGCAGGTGGAGTCTCATTTAACACGTACCCATGAAGGAACGGGACTTGGGGTGCCCTTGACCAAACTGTTGACTGAATTACATGGTGGATCCTTTGAGTTGGAGAGCCAGGAAGGTAAAGGGACGACGGCCAGAATTATTCTTCCGGCAGAGCGGGTGCTGAAAATTGAACCAGCGATTGCCTGAATTTATTTAGAAGCGATTTTTGCTAACCCGAGCGCAAATAACGCACGGCAGCATCGCGTTCGAACAAGTAGAGCAGGGTTCTTAAAGCCTTGCCGCGTTTGCTTTCCAGATCTGGGTCCTTGTTCAGGACCAGCTTTGCGTCGTCGCGCGCTGTCGCCAGCAGGTCGGTGTGGGCTGTTAGGTCGGCGAGGCGGAAGTCTGGCAGGCCGCTTTGGCGGGTGCCCAGCAATTCACCTGCGCCGCGCAGTTGAAGGTCTTTTTCAGCGATGATGAAGCCGTCGTCGGTCTCGCGCATGGTGTCGATGCGTTGGCGGGCGGTTTCCCCCAGCGGTGTTTGATAGAGCAATAGGCAATAGGAGTCATCCTTGCCTCGGCCGACCCGGCCCCTGAGCTGGTGCAATTGGGCGAGACCGAAACGCTCCGCATGCTCAATTACCATGATCGTCGCCTCAGGCACATCGACGCCGACTTCGATCACCGTCGTAGCGACCAAGACGTGAAGCTCACCGGTGGCGAAGGCGACCATTACCTTATCCTTTTCCGGCCCCTTCATACGACCGTGGACGAGGCCGACTTTGTCACCGAATATCTGCACAAGTGAGCGATGACGGTCTTCAGCGGCGGCAACATCCAGCACGTCGGATTCTTCAACCAGGGGGCAAACCCAGTAGGCCCTTGCCCCTTGGTCTACCTGACGTTTGACTCCTTTTATGGCTTCATCCAGTTTGCCAAGCGCCACCTTGGTTGTCTTGATCGGCTTTCGACCCGCAGGTTTTTCAGTCAGGCGCGAGACATCCATGTCGCCGTAGGCGGTCAGCATCAGGGTTCTTGGGATCGGCGTCGCCGTCATCACCAGCACATTGACTGCCTGACCCTTGGCGGCGAGGCTGAGCCGTTGATGGACGCCAAAGCGGTGCTGCTCGTCAATCACGGCCATTCCCAGATCGTTGAAAGCGACATCGTCCTGAAACAGGGCGTGGGTACCCACGGCCAGGTGCGTTTCACCGCTTGCCAGGTTTTCCAGAATGGCCTGGCGGTTTTTGCCTTTTTCGCGGCCTGTCAGCAACTGAACCCTGATTCCGGCTGCTTCGGCCAGGGGTTCGATTGTCGCCAGATGCTGACGGGCGAGGATTTCCGTTGGCGCCATAAGCACCGCCTGTGTTCCTGCTTCGACAGCACCCAGCATGGCCATCAGGGCGACAATCGTCTTGCCGCTGCCGACATCGCCCTGCAGCAGGCGCAACATGCGGGTGTCTGAACCCATATCGTCTGCGATTTCCTCCATCGAAGTCTGCTGCGATGGTGTCAGGGCGAAGGGGAGGACAGCCAGTACCTTTTCCTGCAAGGAGCCATCGCCCCGAATGCCGCGCCCCGCGGCCTTGTGCATGTGCAGGCGCATCAAGGACAACGCCAGCTGATTGGCGAGCAATTCGTCATAGGCCAATCGCTTGCGGGCCGGGGCGTTAGGTTCCAAATCATCCATGGAAACTGGCGCATGGGCCTCCAGCAGGGCCTCATGCCAGGGCTTCCAGCGGTTCTTCCTGAAAAATTCAGAGTCCAGCCATTCATCCAGTTCCACAATCCGCTCCAAAGCGCCAGCCATCGCCTTGCCGAGAACTTTCAGGGAAATCCCTGCGGTCAAGGGATAGACCGGCTCGACGGATTTCAAGTGGTCAATTTGGGCCACCGTGCCAATGCGGTCCGGGTGAGTCATCTGCATTTCCTGGCTGAAACGTTCCAGCGTGCCACTAACGACACGGGTTTCGCCTTCGGGCAGGGCCTTGGTCAGATAATCTTCGTGGGCGTGGAAAAATACCAGGACCAGCGTCCCCGTATCGTCCGAGGTTATGATCTTGTAGGGCAGGCGCTTGTTGGGCGGTTTGATGTGCCTGTCGATGGAGACGGTCAGGGTTGCAATCCTTCCCGGTTCAGCGTCGGCTACCGTGGGCGCGTAGCGGCGGTCGATCAGGCTGTTGGGCAAATGCCAGTAAAGATCGACAATGCGCTCGCCGCACAGTGTTTCAATCCCCTTGGCGATGCGCGGGCCAATGCCTTTGAGCTTGGTAACAGGCTCGAACAGGGGGTAAAGAATTTCAGGGCGCATGTGGTTCTTAACTGGCTGACATTCCGGTGTTAAGCGACTATACCCTAGCCACTAGATCAAACTGCTATCAAATTGAGTCATTTGATTGCAGATATTTTGATCTATTTTATAGAGATAGAGCAACTTATCTGCCCTCTCGTGAGGGCAGGTTGCTCTAGTTTATGGAGCCAGAAATTGGAACCAAGGCGTAAACAATTGCTGTTTCGCAGCCATCATTGCGGCATGAAGGAAAACGATATCCTGCTTGGTCGTTTTGCTGATCGATACATTACTGAATTGAGCGATGACCTGCTCGATCAGTTCGATGCCCTGATGCAGTACAACGACATTGATGTGATGAACTGGATTATCGGCAAAACCCCGGTTCCTGCTGACTACGCCAACGAACTGATGACTTTGATTCAAAGATTCAACAAGACGGCGTAAGTGGTTGGAAAAGATTCAAAATATCCTGTCCGGCCCCGGCGTTGTCGAGGTTTTGGGCGCACCCGGCGGATTCGACGCCCTGATTCTGGCGAGTGTTATCGGCAGCACCCAAAGGACGGGGGTGTTTGTCGCCCGCGATGACATTCACCTTGCCCGCATGGCCGAGGCCCTGGCCTTCTTTGCGCCAGATGTCGAGCGGCTGGAGTTTCCCGCCTGGGACAGCCTGCCTTACGACAGGGCATCGCCCAATACGGCTATTGTCGGTCAGCGCATCGACACCTTGACCCGCCTGCTGGAGAAAAGCACGCGCCCACGTG
>JADHSW010000144.1 GCA_016776705.1 Rhodospirillales bacterium | reverse complement strand
GACCTTGTTTCTGGAATTCAATGGATCGGAAACAGGCGTTATAGAGCAAACGAAAACAGTAAAAGAAATCTGTACTGAAAATGGCGGCAGTGATTTCCGTTGGGAAACGCGTCATGAAGAACGCGAGAAATTATGGGAAGCCAGGCATAACGCGGCCTATGCGAATATGGCGTTACGTCCAGGGTGCAAAATGTGGGTAACCGATGCCTGTGTGCCCATATCAAGACTTACCGAATGTATCCTGGATACCCGCCGGGACGTCGACGATAGCGGGCTTTTGGCCCCCATTGTTGGTCATGTTGGTGACGGTAACTTCCATTTATCGATCCTGATCGATCCTGACGATCAGGACGAAATTAATGCCGCCAGCGCCTTGAACGAAAGGATGATCAAGCGGGTACTTGCCATGGAAGGAACCTGTTCGGGAGAGCATGGGGTCGGCGTTGGAAAAATCAAATATATGGAGGACGAGCACGGCGAGGGCGTCAATATCATGCGTCAAATAAAGCAGGCCCTCGATCCGCAAGGGATCATGAATCCAGGGAAAATGCTTCCGGCCTGATTTTTTCCGAGGGTTTGTTCCTAACGTTTGCCCGATTGTCTCTGAGGCTCTAATGTTATCGATACAACAAGACCTTATGGCTGATCTTAACAATATGAATTGGCCAGGTTCTTTGTGGAGTGCAGTGGTGTGAATAAAATTCTGATTGGGCTGGGTGGAATTGTCGCCTTTATTGTGGCGGCGATTATTATCGGCCCGGGATTTGTTGACTGGAACAACTACAAGGTTGATCTGGCCCATCAGGCCGAAAAATTCACAGGCCGAAAACTGACAATCGACGGAAATATAGAAATATCCATCCTGCCGGCCCCGGCGCTGGTCGCAAACGACGTTCGCTTGTCAAATGTCGAAGGTGCCAGTGCTGAAAATATGGTCAGCCTGCGCTCCCTTCAGGTCCGCGTCGCCCTTGGCCCGCTTCTTGGGGGCCAGCTAAAAGTACAGACGGTGCAATTGATCGATCCGGTGATTGAGCTGGAACGCTTTGCTGATGGGCGTACGAATGTTGAAATAGCTCTCGGCGAATTATCAGACGATGTACAAAAGGCTGATGCGTCAGGCGAGGCCGCCCCTTCTGGCCTTGCCAGTGCGGAACAAAATGGCGGGGAGCCAGCATTCAGCCTGGAAAATTTCACCGTCAGGAACGCGACGGTTATTTATCGTGACGCCATGGCGGGAAGCATTGAAAAAATTGAAATGATGAACGCGACCTTTGCAGCGGCGTCGCTGGCAGGCCCTTTCGAAAGTTCCGGCAATTTTGTAATTCGCTCAATGCCACTGGATTATGACGTTTCAGTTGGAAAGATAATCGAGGAACGCACGGCCCCCCTCAGCCTGACAATTGGTCTGCAACCGGGTGAGACGAAAACCACGTTCTCCGGTGCGATCGTCAACCTGAAAGAGGCTCCCACGTTCAAGGGGCTGGTCAAGGCGACGGGAAAGAATCTGGCGGCACTTATTCAGTCTGTCGGCTCTCGCAGTGGCCTGCCCGGCCTGTTGGGGCAGTCATTTGGGCTGGAAGGTGAAGTAGAGGCATCGGCGGCGGCGGTCAAGGTCGCCAGCCTGAAGTTAAATCTTGGAAATGCCGTGGCCAAGGGCGCAGGGGGGATCGAGTTGGGTGACATTACGTCGCTTAACGTCGATCTTGATGTTGATAGTATCGATTTTGATAACTGGCTTGCCCTTCCCGATGTTGGAAGAGCCATCATCCAGCCGCCGATAAGCGTTCAGGCGAAACCGAAGGATGATAAGGCAAGGACGACTGTTTCACTGGAAATGCCGGCAAAGGCGAAGGTAGATACACCGGATACGGCGCCAGCCAGCTTTCCGACCGATATTGATGCGACGCTGAATTTCAAGGCGAATTCATTAACAATACGAGGTGGTTTAATCCGTCAGGCGCGGATAAGCGCCGAATTAAGCGGCGGTGAAGTGACCATCAGCCAGTTTTCCGCCCAATTGCCGGGAAGTGCGGACATCGCCCTGTTTGGTTTTGTCGTTCCCGGCGAAGGAAAGCCCCGGTTCGACGGCGAAATGGAAGTATCAGTGGGTGATTTGCGTGGAGTGCTGGGCTGGCTTGGTGCGCCGCCACCGCCCGTTCCCGCAGACCGCTTGCGCAAGATGACACTGGCCGGAAAGATAACGGCGACTGCGGATGTGATCACGGCAAACAACTTTGATATGCAGTTCGACAGTTCGCGCATGATGGGCAAGATGTCGCTTCGTCCTGGTAATCGCCCTTTAATCAATGCCGAAATGACTCTGGATCGAATCAATCTTGATGCGTATTTGGGGGGGGACGGGGTCCCTGCTTCCCCGCCCGCACCCAATGCGTCGAGTGATACCGCACAGAAGACGGCGACTTCCGGGTCAACACCGAGCGCTGATAATGCTGTGCCAAATGAATTTGCAGCGCTAGGAGCCTTGCAGGGCTTTGATGCCAATCTGAAAACCAGTGTGCAGACCCTGGTTTACGGTGGTGCCCAGATCAAGGATGTCGTCTTTGATGGATCGCTGTTGAACAGCGCCCTGAACGTGCGCCGCCTAAGCGTTGAAAAACTGGCGGGCTCGACATTCAAGGCCACCGGTCAGATAAGTAATCTGGGCGGTATCCCTGAAATGAAAGACATTCGCCTTGACGTCAAGGCAACGGATATTTCCCGCCTTTTCCGTATGGCTGGAGCCGAAGCGCCGGTCGATTCAAAAAAACTGGGAGCTGTTACTTTTGCTGGGAAAATTGATGGATCAATGCTCAATCCATTGGTTGATGTGGACCTGAAGGGCGCTGGCGCCAGTATCGCGGCTGCCGGTAAAATCTCGTTCCTGCCGATTATAGGCGGCTTTACTGGCAAGCTGAAAGTCGCCCATGGCGATCTGGTCAGTATGCTCCGCTCCCTTGGGGTTGATTATCGTCCGGGCGGGAAGTTGGGCGGGCTTGATCTGCAAAGCGATATAAAAGCCGATATGAACGGTGTGAGGTTGAACAACCTGCACGGTCTTGTCGGGCCTGTGGAAATGGCAGGCACGGCTGACGTGTCTTTGAGCGGACCAAGGACGAAACTGTCGGCAAATATAACGACGGGAAAAATTGTCGCCGACCGGTTTCTGCCGGTAGCGAAAAATGCATTTTTCGCCGATCCCACCGGTGTGGTTCCTGCGTCCTTCAGCGCCCCACGATCACCCGATGGTGGTCCTGTCTTCAAGCGTCTAGCTGCCGTGGCGCCAGGGCGCTGGCCTGTCGATCCCATAGACCTTTCGGCTATGAAATCCTTTGACGGTGACATCAACCTCAAGTCGACGGCCCTGGTTTATGGCAATTACTCCATCGATAACGCCGATCTGGCGGCGACGATCGATAATGGCGTGCTGAAAGTGAAAAAATTGACAGGCGGCCTGTTCGGGGGTTCCCTGAATGCTGTCGCGACTGTGAAGGCGGCCTCGCCTTCAACAATGGAAACCGTTGTTAATTTGGAAAACCTTGACGTCTCGAAGGGCCTGAAAGCGGTTATTGGCGAAAGCCCCGCTGGCGGCGTGGCGGGCATGAATATCAATCTTGCATCCAGTGGCTACAGTGTTGCTGATTTCGTCGCTGCATTGGGCGGCAAGGGATCAATTGCTCTCATGCGGCTGGATGTCAAGAAATCGGGCAAGGGGACGGCTTTGTCTGCGGCTCTGGGGCTGGTTGCGGGCCTGAATGATATTGGCGGCGCGCTTTCGGGCAAAAAAGCTGGTGCAGGACTTGCCGATATCACGGGCAGTTTTGATGTTGTCAAAGGCGTCGCGCAATCGAACGACCTAAAGTTGACGTCGTCAATGGGTAGCGGGAAGGCACAGGGAAATGTTGATCTTTCCCGATGGTTGATTGACGTTGCCGGTCAGGTTGAAATGTCGCAAAACGTTCTTGGCCTGATCCTGAACAAGGGACAAGGGGCGTCCTCTGTATTGCCGTTTTCCATAAAGGGCAATCTGGACTCGCCGAACGTCAAGCTCGACACATCAAAACTGCAGGGGGCGGGGCTTCCGATTCCCGGTCTGGATAAGGTGCTGAAAAAGAAAGGGGTTGGCTCACTATTGCAACCGTTGGTCCCGGGACTAGGCGGCTCGACTCAAAGCCAGCCCACAACTGCTCCACCTCCATCCACCTCGGACGGGTCATCCAGTGGCAACACACCGCCGCCGCCGCCGCCGCCACCGCCGTCACCAATGCAGCCGCCGATGAAACCGCAGGACCTGCTAAAAGGACTGTTTAAGAGTCTTGGCGGTTAGTTACGTATTGCAGGACGTAAAGGCGGATCGCACTGGATAAATTACCGCTGCGCCGGGCATCAATCTCACCGACAACATCGTTGATGGAAAGATTCCTTTCCTGGGCAACCCTGCACAGGATATCCCAAAACGCATTTTCCAGCGAGACGCTGGTCTCGTGCCCGGCAATCAGAACCGAATGTTTGCGGATGCGGGATGGATCAGCAGGCATGTTCAACTCCCTATAGCGCCGTGACAAAGTCGGCAAGGCGGGAAATCGCCTCGTCCAGGTTCTGTTGTTCCGTGCGCCCGGACTTCTTGCGTGGCTTGAAGCCGTGATCGCCGTCCCCCAGCCAGTGTAGTTTGATAGCGGACGAAAGGTTGTAGCCAGAAACATCTTCCCGGTTACCCAGCGAGTCGCGCTCCCCTTGAAGAAAAAGTGCCGGAGTCTTCAGGTGCAGCAGGTGATCGACACGCAATTTTTCGGGCTTTCCGGGTGGATGAAAAGGGTATCCCAGGCAAACAAGACCTTTTACCCCGGCGTCGTCTGCGACCATGGATGCGATGCGACCGCCCATGGACTTTCCGCCAATGACCAGGTTGTCGGCCCCCAGTTCATCGATCACAGATGTCCAGGTGTCTAGCAGTATCCCGGCCCCGTTGGGGGGGCGTTTTTTTCCATTTTCCCGACGTTCGGCCATGTAGGGAAATTCAAACCGCACGACGCGAAATCCATGCCCGGCAAGGCCTTTGGCGAAAGCCTGCATAAAAGGGGTATCCATCGGTGCGCCTGCCCCGTGGGCCAGGGCGATGGTTACGTCGGCATCTGCTGACCCATCAAATAACAAATTATTTATCGCCACTCCCTACATCCCTCCGGTACTTGATGGAAGTCATTTATAAAGCCCCCCCAGATATATAGGATTCTGCTTCTGACGCGAGCTTAAGGATTTAAAGCTGATACTTGTCCAGCTGGTTCCTTAACAAAATTGGAACAGGGCTGTGACAGACGAAACTCTACTTCGTTCACCGGTCGCCGGTAAAACCGTTCTGCTTTCTTTCATGGCGTTCGGTATTGCTGTGGCAGTCCTGATCTTTGATTTGCTCATGCCGCTTGGCGTTGCCGGGGGCGTTCCTTATGTCGCCATGGTCATGTTGGGCCTTTGGTTTCCCCGGCGCGAAGGCGTCCTTTATCTTGCCATCGTGGGGTCTGTCCTGACGTTGCTGGGATATTATTTTTCTCCACCGGGTGGCGTTCCCTGGGTCGTTTTTGTAAACAGAATGCTGGCTATTTTCGCCATCTGGGTAACGGCCATCCTGATTTATAACTATGCTAAATTGATGGCCGATCGCCGGAAAATGGCCCGCGCCGTCGAACAAAGCTCGGTCGGCATCCTGATCACAGACACCAACGGCGTGATCGAATACGTCAACCCCAGAATTATTGAGATGACCGGCTATAAGGAAAAGGAACTGATTGGCAATAATCCAAGTATCCTCAAGTCGGGCATGACGCCGAGTGAGGTATACAAAGATCTCTGGACAACCATTCTTTCCGGGAAAAAATGGAGCAAAGAGGTCGTCAACAAACATAAAAATGGCAGATTGTCATGGGAATACCTGCAGATATTTCCCGTGCGCGGTCGAACCGGCGAAATCAGAAACTTTGTTGCAATCATGGAAGACATCTCCGATCGCAAACGCAGTGAAGAAGAGCTGATTGCCGCAAAACATGATGCCGAGAACGCCAATGAAGCCAAATCAAGCTTTCTCGCCAATATGAGCCATGAACTGAGGACCCCCCTGAACGCCATCCTGGGTTTTTCGGAAACCATGAAAATGAAGGTGATGGGCCCGCTGGGGAACGAAAAATATGATGACTATGTCCTCAACATCCATAATTCTGCAACCCACCTTCGCGGATTAATTGACCAGATTCTGGACCTGTCAAAGGTCGAGGCGGGAAAACGGGAAATGAACGAAAGCGAAATTGTCGTTCAAAACCTGACCAACACTTGCCTGTCGCTGGTCAATGAATTGGCCAGAAGGGCCGAAGTCAAGATCGATGGAAGTGTCGATGACGATGTTCCGCTTTTGCGGGCAGATGAAAGAATGATCAAGCAGGTGCTCCTGAATATCCTTTCGAACGCCATCAAATTCACCCCAAAGGGTGGCGTCGTCCAGCTGACTGCTTTCCTGTCCGATGATGGTCGCGTGACCATGGAAGTGAGGGATACGGGTATCGGGATAGCGAATGAAGATTACGACAAGGTTTTCTCAATATTTGGTCAGGTCGAAAACATTCTGTCGCGCAGCCACGAAGGTTCCGGACTGGGCTTGCCGATCAGCCACCGCCTGATTGAACTGCATGGCGGCGAGATGAAGCTGAAAAGTGTCGTCGGTGAGGGAACCGTGATCAAAATCACATTCCCCCTGAACCGCAACGTAAAGAACGTCAAGACGACCTAGGTGTTTAGTCCTGGCATTTGATGGTGCATTATTCTCCCTGTAAGGGAAACTCTCCTTGAACGTCGAAAAGGAAGTCAGCCATTGTGGATCGGGGCGACGAACTCGGCAAAGAAATCGTTGCCCTTGTCATCGACGATGATGAAGGCGGGGAAATTTTCGACTTCGATGCGCCAGATTGCTTCCATGCCAAGTTCTTCGTATTCCTGAATGCCGACTTTCTTGATGCAGTCGAGCGCCAGTCGCGCGGCAGGGCCGCCGATGGACCCCAGGTAGAAGCCACCATGTGTCTTGCAGGCGTCTGTGACTTGCGCTGAGCGATTGCCCTTGGCCAACATGACCATGGAACCGCCAGCCGCCTGAAGCTGCTCTACGTAGGAATCCATGCGTCCCGCGGTGGTAGGTCCAAACGAGCCTGAGGCATAACCTTCAGGTGTTTTTGCAGGTCCAGCATAATAAACCGGGTGATCCTTGAAATACTGTGGCAGTTCTTCGCCCTTATCCAGGCGTTCCTTGAGTTTGGCATGGGCAATGTCGCGGGCCACGATCAGGGTGCCGCTTAACGATAGTCTGGTTTTTACCGGATGCCTGCTTAGTTCAGCCAGGACCTGATCCATGGGCTGGTTCAAATCGATTTTAACGACTGAGTCGGAAAGCTCATCGGTGGTAATTTCGGGCAAATATTTTGCCGGGTCGCGCTCCAGGGCTTCGATAAAGACGCCTTCGGATGTAATTTTCCCAAGGCATTGACGGTCAGCCGAACACGAGACGCCAATACCAACCGGGCAGGATGCGCCATGACGGGGCAGGCGAATAACGCGAACGTCATGACAAAAATACTTGCCGCCAAATTGTGCGCCAATGCCCATGTCCTGGGTCATTTTGTGCACGATGGCCTCTGTCTCCAGATCACGGAAGGCCTGGCCGTACTCATTGCCTTTGGTCGGCAGGGTGTCCA
>JADHSW010000143.1 GCA_016776705.1 Rhodospirillales bacterium | reverse complement strand
CTCCTTGCCTTCAATGCCGATTCTGAATCGGACCGGGACGTTGCGGAAAATATTCCAAAAGAATTGAATTAGAAGGTTAAGTATGGCTAAAGATTTGATGTGTTCTCCTGGTGACTATGTCGTCTATCCTACCCACGGCGTGGGAAAGGTTGTCGAGATCGAAAATCAGGAATATTCCGGGCATAAGCTTAAATTATTTGTTATTTCGTTCGACCGTGACCGGATGACCCTTCGCGTTCCGACGGACAAAGCCGAAGTATCGGGTTTGCGCAAGCTCAGTTCCAAGAAAATGATGGAAACGGCGCTCACCACCCTCAAGGGTCGTGCCCGGATCAAGCGCACCATGTGGAGCCGCCGCGCCCAGGAATACGAAGCCAAAATCAATTCGGGCGACCCTGTCGCCATTGCCGAGGTTGTGCGCGACCTGCACCGCAACACCGGCCAGCCCGATCAATCCTTCAGCGAACGCCAGATCTACGAAGCAGCGTTGGACCGACTTGCCTGCGAAGTCGCCGCCGTCGAGAAAACTGATCCTGAAAAGGCTACTGAAAAGCTGGAATCTATTTTGTCTGCTTCATCCTCTGCCCCGACATCTGCGACGGATGCAAAACCAGACCCGACACCCGCCGCCGCTTAAACTTTCATGCGAGCAGATAACAAAAAAGCCCGGAGCGAAAGCCCGGGCTTTTTTCCTGGCCTAATTCGCGATGGCCTATTCAGAGATAACCCGCACCCTGGTTCCCGGCTTTAAAGGGGCGTCGCCTTTGACATCATTCAAAAGCTCAAACCATTCCAGGCCATAATTTTCCATCGGCATCCTGGCGGCAAGGGTCTGCGCGGTGTCTCCCGGCTTCACCGTGTGGAAGCGGATTCTCAAGGGTTTGATCGCTCTGGCCTCCTCAGCGCTCAAACGACTGAAGCTGTACGTGGTGCGCCTGAAATCAAGTGCATTTTTTTCGGTGTTCTCCGGTTTTGTTTCGAACCACAATCGGAAAATCTTATCCTTGTCTTCCTTGATGACAAGCAGGCGAATATCCCGCCTTTGTCCCGACAGGCTAAGGGATACAGAACCGGTAACGGCAGGCATGCCGTTGATATCAAGGTTTTCGATATTCTGGAACTTACCGCCCTTGAAATTGATCGCGTGCAGATACTTGCTGATACCGCCAACCTCACGAACCTTTTTCGCATCCGCATTATCGAAAACAATCACCGACCCGTCTTCCGCCCTGGCAATTACCCTTTGCGGGGTATTTATCATGGTAAAGCCGGGGGGAACCTCGAAACGAATGGCCATGCCGGGATGCTCGAACACCCGCCCGCGACGGATTCCCTGTTCGGGATCGTCACCAAAAATCAATCCATCAATTTCGCTGGCGAAAGTGGTCTTCGCACGCTCCCTTCCATTATTCACCGCCTCACCAGCCTGTTTCTCGGCGGCAATAATTCTCTCGGATGTCAAAGGATGGGTCGACATGATGTTGTTGGCTTCAGAGCGGTCTTTCTCACCACGCATGGCCGCTTGAAGTTTGCTATGAGATTGTAATTTATAGAAAAAACCAGTCATCGCGTCGGGATCATACCCGGCGCGACTTAAATAACGCACCCCCAGCATATCAGATTCAAGTTCCTGCTCGCGCGAATAGCTTTGCAGGGCAGCCTGTGCGCCAAAGGACGCCAGTTGCCCAGCTCCACTGGGAACACCGGCGACGCTTCCAAGAACGCCCAGCACCTGCAAGCCGATGTTGGTGGCCATGGTGGTGCTGTAACGCTGGGCTGTATGACGGGCCGTGATATGGCCTATTTCATGCGCAAGAACACCGGCCATTTCCGCCTCATCTGCAACAATCGCAAGCAGGCCGCGGGTGATATAGATGTAGCCGCCCGGCACGGCGAAGGCGTTGACCTTTTCATCATTGAGGACGGTGAAAGTGTAATTCAGATCCGGCAGTTCGGAATATTTCGCCAATTTAGCGCCAACACGCGCAATGTAAAAACCAAGGTCGGGATCATCATAGGCGCCGCCGAACTGTTCCAGAATTTTTGGATGTTCCTTTTCACCGACTTCCTTTTCCTTTTCCGGTGACATGAAGGCGGTAAAGCTTTGTTTGCCCGTCGCCGGATTAACCGAACACGCGCCAACAGCCAGCAGGGGGGCGATCAGGGCAAGGACGAAGATAGTTTTTTTCAACATGTTCATAATCATCAATATATCCATATCAGCGACAGCTTGAAACCGTTCTCAGAATTAACGCGCTAATACTTCCAGTTGCTCGGGATGGGTCACGACGATCACTGGTCCATTGCGTTTTTTCAACCAGCCGCGAACGCGCACGGCGCGGCCTTTCAGGGAAACGGGATCAAGACCAGCCTGAATAAAAAGCGCCAGGGTATTTTTATTCAGGGAAATGGTAAAATCGCTTCGCCAGTCTTCGGCAAAGTTCAGATAGGTCATGCCCCGAACCGTAGCCGCCTCGACGACCACGCCCTCGATGAGCTGGAAAGTACCAATCACATTGTCAAGATTGTCGACCTGGCGAATGCCGTAATAGGCCTCGCCCCAGATACCACGATTTTGGCTTCTGGCTTGTTTTTCCCGATCAAGCATGTCGGGAACAATGGCGCGGTTATCCGGAAAACTATAGACCCGGGCCAGTCCGCTCGACAGCATGTCGCCCTGTATCCAGTTCCCCTGTTCATTGAAAAGATGCGCCAGCAGGCGACCATGGCGATCCATTCGCCGCCCGCCAAATTTAAGATCGACAGTGCGCCCCAATACAAGGGTTTCCAGTTTTTTTCTGGCCTCATCCGCAAGGGGCCATTTCTTGAAATTTTTGCGGCCCAGCGGCAATTTTGGCGCCTGTATGCCGACCAGCCGGACTTCTTTCGAGCCGTCAATTGCCACATCGAGTAGAACCGTATCACCATCCACGACCGCAACAACCTTTGCCGACCCGCCCTGGGTAAGAGGGCCTGCGTGGGCGAGCGTTACACCCCACGTTAAAACAAGGATCGTTACGAGGACGCGATACCCGGGCATGGCTTCCTAGAGCTCGACTATTTCATAGTCGTGAGTGAGTTTGGCGGTCTTGCCCAGCATGATCGATGCGGAACAATATTTTTCAACAGAAAGATTAATGGCCCGTTCGACCTGGGCCGGCTTCAGTCCACGGCCGCTGACGATGTAATGGGCATGGATTTTTGTGAACACTTTCGGAATTTCATCGGCGCGTTCGGCCTCAAGCTCAACCACGCAATCGACCAGATCGACACGGGATTTCTTCAATATCTCGACAACATCAATTGAGCTGCATCCCCCCATGCCCAAAAGCAACATTTCCATGGGACTGACGCCCACCTTGACGGAACCATCTATGACAATACCGTGCCCGCTTGGCGATTCCCCGACGAACATCATGTCATCGACCCATTTTACCCGTGCTTTCATTTGCCCTACCCTGGTGAATTGAATGAAGAGTGTTCGTTCTATCCGAACTGGGGCCCAGATCAAAATGCAATTAATTGATTCCATTTAATGCAGCCTGTTCGCTTTTCAAAGATCGGGCAACTTGTCGGCATTCCTTCGAAGGAAGGTTGCAAATGTGATCACAGTGCGTTTTCGGGCCGCAATTGGGCCCGCAATGATCTATACTTTCAGGCATGGATGCCACGCTTGAAAACACAGACCTGTACCCGGCGCTGAAGCCTTACCAGACGGGTATGCTTGATGTCGGGGACGGTCACACCCTTTACTGGGAGCAATCGGGAAATCCCGATGGGCAACCGGTGGTCTTTCTGCACGGCGGTCCGGGCGCAGGAAGCAGTCCCGCTCACAGGCGTTTCTTTGATCCCCTGCATTACCGGATAATTGTTTTCGACCAGAGAGGATGCGCGCGCAGCACCCCCTACGCCAGTATTGAAAACAACACCACAGATCATCTGATCCAGGACATCGAAACCCTTCGCAAACATCTGGATGTTGATCGCTGGCTTGTCTTCGGCGGGTCTTGGGGATCAACACTGGCCCTGGTCTACGGTATCCATCACCCCCAGCGATGCCAGGGCTTTGTCCTGCGCGGAATTTTCCTTGGCACTGCCGCAGAACATGAGTGGTTCATCCACGGCATGGCGACGGTGTTTCCTGAGGCGCATCGCGATTTCAGGAACTTCCTGCCCATCGAAGAGCAAAATGAGCTGATCGACTCCTATTTCAAAAGACTGTGCGACCCCCGACCCGAAATTCATCTTCCGGCCGCCGCATCCTGGAGCCGCTACGAGACCGTCTGCTCGACAATGCTGCCGGGAACATTAGTACGCACACCGCCGCCCCGGCGCGATATTGTCCCGCCAGATGGAGCGAGCATGTTGGGTATTTCCCGTTTGGAAGCCCATTACTTCAAGCAGTCCATGTTTCTTGAAGAAGGTTTCATTCTGGATAATCTTGAGAACTTGAGCGGCCTTTCCGCCATTATCGTACAAGGCCGTTACGACATCGTCTGCCCCCCGATAAGCGCCGACAAACTTGCCCGCAAATGGCCACAGGCCGAAAGCCGGATGACCGTCAAGATGATTAACGATGCCGGCCATTCGGCAATGGAACCGGGCACCCGCCGGGCCCTGGTTCAGGCAACGGACCATTTTAGAGCCAGTTTAAAAGCGTTATAATCAGTCACTTTTCCGCGTCCTGCCTCTTTCCTTCTTGTACACATACGCGTAATATGCCCGCGCTTGCAAAATGTGGGGAAGCCTGAGGGATCATGAAACTGGTAATAAAAAAGTTGATGCTGGCGCTTGCCGTTTGTACAGGCAGTAGCCTTTTTGCATCCTTTGAGGCCTTTGCCGATGACCCTGATTTTCTTTCCTTCAGCGCCGGAGCCTATGACTGGAACCGTCAAAAGGAACAGGGCGCGGAATTCCGCCTGGAATATCGTTCCGATACAAAAATTTGGGCGTTCAAGCCCTTTGGCGCTGTTGCCGGCACCTCCACGGGCCAGTACTTCGTTGGCGCAGGTGTCCTGATTGACGTCTTTTTAGGTCGCCGCTTTGTTCTGACCCCCAGCTTTGCCCCCCACTTCTATACAGGCGGTAATTCCAAGCTGGATCTTGATTATGCTATTGAATTTCGCTCCCAGATTGAAGCAGCCTATCGCTTCGATGATCGCTCGCGCCTGGGAGTCGCCGTATCCCATTATTCAAACGCAAGTTTGGGTGACACAAACCCGGGAACGGAATCGGCGATGGTTATCTATTCGGTTCCGTTCAGTAAAATTTTCGGGAATTAATAACAAGGCTGCCTCCCTCCATGAAAAGTTGTCTTCTGTGTTCCCGCGGGAAATCCTGCCAAGGGTATGTCATTCACAAACTGGTGCTGAAATTATACCGCGCCATGGAGAAACGGGACGCATCGGTTGATGAGATTGCTCGCCAGCTTTCGCTTGAGGATTTATCCACCCTGGCCGTGGTTGGAGACAAAGCCAGGGTCACGTGCTGGAGCAAAGCTTACAGATTGGCCGTATCCCATCTGATCGTTGAAATTGGCACGGATGAGACCATCCAGAATGAGGAAGCGGCCCGCAATGCCATTCAACGCATGACGGTCAGGATGGATTCGACTTTCGCCAAACTGCCAAAGGGCCTTTCCATCGATTTGGACGACATGATACTGGATATTTACAATTTGTCCGTCGAAGAAATCAACGCAAGCGGCAAGCAGTGCCTGATTCCAGCCCATGTGCTCAGACAAATGACCAGCGAAGCGCGGGCCAAATAGTCCCTTCAGCTTACTGACGGCAATTTTTTAAAGCAGGGTTTCCTTGTCGGGGCCAATAATCGGACCATCTATGGCGAAGACCTCGTACTGTTGCGCCTTATCAACAATCCCCTGATCCCTGACCCCTTGAATGACGACCTTCAGGCGGCTTTTCGTCGCTTCGGCCCAAAATTCTGTAAGCAGGCTAACCGCCGCATCACCGCCTTCCTTGAGGGCCTCCATATTCAGGCTGACACCAAAATAATTGCAGTTTGAATAAATGGTAAAGTTGTCCTTGTTGGAGATCGGCCGGGGCTCCGCCAGGTATTTATCAAAGAACGGCAAAATAGGTACCGTCATGTCGCCCAGCATATCCAGATTGAGCGATGCCGGCATATCGATGAATTCGGTAATCACCGCCCCATGAAGGGATTTGTCCAATTCCCTTATTGCCTGGACAATCAGGGTCGCCCCCTCACCGGATGCCAGAGAGTAGGAATTGATTGGAACGATCATGCGCAACCGGTTTCCGGCCGCGAATGCCTTGGTCAATTCCTGAAAAGCCTTGCTTATAAGCGCTGCATTTTTCGTCGCTGTCGCCACAATATCCTTGCCATGGGCCAGCAGGCGCTTGTCTGCCAACCTCGTGCCATCCTCATTCTCGGTGCACGGCAAACAGCGGAAAGTATCCAGGACTTCCCGGTTAATCAGCTTAACGGGGCGGTAAACGACATTCATGGTCAAAGAGGTTCTTTTCTTCGATTATAAAAGGGTTCCAGATTATGGACTTGACAACTGAGCATTAAAAACAGGCCGGTGCAGGGCTATCCAGCCTATTCCTTTTTGTCTTCATCCTTGTCATCGTCGCTATCCGCGCCCTTGTCCTTTTTATCCTTGCGCTCTTTTTTCTTCTCGCCATCCTTGCGGTTTTTATTGTCATCGTTGCAAGGCTGGTCCCGGGTGCAGTTTTTATCCCCGTCGTCGTCATCCGCGCTTTTTTTCTTACCCTTACCCTTATCCTTATCCTTATCCTTATCCTTATCCTTATCCTTTTCTTTTTTCTTCTTATCTTTCTTTTTATCCTTTTTTTCGCCTTTTTCTTTTTTATCCTTATCTTTATTTGCCCACGCGTAATTGGTCGATAACAGTGAGCCTTCATCCTTGAATATATTCAATGATACAGGCGTGGAAACAACGCCTAAAACAAACAAAACCAAGACAAAAAACAGGGTAATCCGGCGAAAAGTCAACATCATGGGCTCCTTGATCCCGGTGAAAAGCATCATCCTTTAAATTTAAAGGGCCAGCCCTGACTAGAAAAGCAATATTATTTTCTCATGGCCTGTTTATCAGAGTGAATGAGCATTTATGCAGATGACAAATTGACCACCGGGGCACCGTTGATGTAGAGAATGATCCGTCACTGGTTTTGCGCCCGTAGCTCAGCAGGATAGAGCACCAGATTCCTAATCTGGGGGTCACAGGTTCGAATCCTGTCGGGCGCACCACTTTCAGAACATTAAAACTTCTCCGTTAGCATTCCGTAAGCAAATCGCCCTGGTTTGGGCTATACGCTGACCGTGTCAGGCATTGACGGAGTTGACCTGCCCCCAACACCCCAATTTCACTTATCTTCTTCTATGGTGGTGTGTCTTCAGTTATCATTCCCTTTCTGTCTGTGAGGGATAATGTTTTATAAGACCCGTCAGTATTTTCATCAGCCCAGCAAGCGATCCGCCTGATAGTTCATGCACGCGCCGATGAAGGTGACTATGGAGTAGTCGCTGTGGCCGTGGCATTTATCCAGTGGTACGTCCGCCTTCTTGTGGGCTGCTTCCAGAAGCTCGGGTTTTAACCCACCATTTGGTGTGAGAATGTCTAGACAAAGGATAAACAATGAGTGAAATGACCGTTAAAACAGACGATTATCCAGTCATCATCACCCGCGAGGGCAACATTCATGTGTTGCGTATCAGGGAGTTATTTTTGGTTGAGCGTGACAGAGAGCTAAGCGCAGGAATGGAACGTCTTGAACAACGTGCCAGTGCATTGATTGATGAACAAAAAGCCTTAGGTGATCTGGGCTTCCTGCCGCCACCCGGTGGCGTTGCAAAAGAAAGTCGAGAAAATCGAAAACTTAAAATCTTCGCCTTCAAG
>JADHSW010000142.1 GCA_016776705.1 Rhodospirillales bacterium | reverse complement strand
TGGGTAAGCGCGGTTTCGATACCTTCTTCATTCATGCCAATGCCATTGTCTATTACGCAGATTATCAATTCTCCCTGGGCGCTCAATGAACAATCAATATGAACATGACCACCCGTGTCCGTGAATTTGATGGCATTGGTCAGCAGGTTAAGGATGATTTGCTTGATTCG
Source organism: Rhodospirillales bacterium (assembly GCA_016776705.1). Lineage (GTDB taxonomy): Bacteria > Pseudomonadota > Alphaproteobacteria > Rhodospirillales > JABHCV01 > JACNJU01. The sequence goes on along the minus strand of JADHSW010000142.1, from coordinate 7,778 downwards.
TCTTTCATCAATAAAGAGTGGCGGAAGGGAATTTGGGACTTTTGTAAAAATACAAATTTCAGCGCTTATGGCTCTTTGCTGGACCAGCGCCTGACATTCCGAAACGATACCTTCAATATTAACGGCTTCTTCGTCGACGGCGAGTTCACCGGCTTCGATGGCGGAAACATCAAGGATGTCGTTGATGAGATGTAACAGATGGGCACCAGAATCGTTGATGAGTTCAATATAATTTTCGTATTGGGGATTATTGATGGGCCCAAAAATTTTAGTCTTCATCGCGTCTGTAAATCCGATGATTGCGTTTAAGGGTGTGCGCAATTCGTGGCTCATGGTGCCTAGGAACAACGACTTAACCCTGCTGGCGGCTTCGGCAGCGTCGCGGGCTTCAATCAAATCGCGGGTTTGCTCGTCGACCAGTTGCTGAAGATGATCGCGATGACGTTCCAGTTCTTCTTCCATGCGAACACGTTCGGAAATATCGCGCCACACAACATGCACCAGTTTACGACCCTGAAAGGGAATGGCCGTTAACAAGACTTCAACCGGGAAATTTTCCCCATTGGCGCGGGTATGAATCCATTTAAAACTGTGACTGCCGGTCAGAATGGCGTTGGAAATCATCTCATTCGCCTTATCGAACGAAGGCTGTCCATCAGGTTGAAATTCGGGGGATAGTTGCGAAGGGTGGGTCGAGAGCATTGCATCCCGGTCTGTGTAGCCCAGCATTTTCAGGACCGCTTCGTTACAATCGACAAACTTTTCGTGATCAATGATCAGCATGGCGTCAGCCGAATGCTCGAAAAGTATTTGATACTGATCGCGTTTGAAGTCCGTCATCAAGCGTAAATGGCCTTTATAGAAAACAGATAAAGAGCACAGAAGTATTCTAAACAGCAATAAGGAAAACAGGAAGCGGCAGTCTCAGGATAATTCAACCCACGATAACAGGTGGTTTCCTCGCGCCGACTAGTTTCCCGTTGCAGACTGGCGAGTTGGGGTGCTGTTGCGGGTCGTGATCCACTGGGCGATATCGCGCCAGACGGTTTCAGCCTGCAAGTCGCGTGTCAACATGTGATAGCCGTTATCGTAGAAAATGACTCTTCGTGCCGACTTTGCCGCATCGGGTAATCTGGAAAGCATCAGATTTGTGGGCTCTTTCGGAATGACCTCATCCTTTTTGCCGTACAGCATCAACAATGGCAACTCCAGGTTTGTGGCAGAATTCAGCGCCGAATCCATCAGGTTGGTCAAGCCATACATGGCGTCAATTCGGGTCGCCTTGATTATCAACGGGTCCCTGCCAAGGGCGCGCAGCATTTCAATATTGTCGGACGCCATGATCTTAAGCCCCTTGCCCGTCAACTTGACGCCAGGAAACGTATGCGCGGAAATCCATAAAGCCAGGGTTTGATACCAGGGCATGGTTTTTCGTCCCCAAACGGCGGGTGCAGACAGGATGACGCCGTCAACGTCCAGCGCAAGGCCATGTGTCCTGGCTTCGCTGACCGTCACCATGATGACGGCGCCCCCCATGCTTTCGCCAAAAAGATACAGAGGCGTATCGGGATGGCGGTTTCTGATCAGGGCGGTGAAAGTCCTCAGGTCTTTGCTCATGGCGGGAATGCCATGCCACAAACCTGGCTCAGGCGCTTCGCCGAATCCGCGTTGGTCATAGGCGTATGTGACCACATCGCGGCGGGCGAGAAAGTCGCCAGTTTCGCTAAAAAAGTTACTGTAATCATTAAACCCGTGCAGGGCGATAAGGACGGCTTTGGGCCTGGTCGCTTCCGGCTTCCATACACGCACTGGCAGGCGTGAAGTATCCTCGGCGATAAAGTGATCGTCGTGCAGCATTGGCGTTACCGTTTCGTTGCCTGAAGGTTGAATGCGGGGCGTTGCGCAGGCGCCCATCAGCGTGGAAATCAACAGGATGGTGAGCGACAAGCGGGTGGCCGTCGCCATGCTCAGGCTCTTTTGCCGTGCTCAATGGGGGAAGTCAGCGACAGGAAGATATCCTCCAGTTCCGCTTCCTTGGTAACCACATCGGTAACGCTCAACCCCGCGTCCTGAATGGCGCTCAGTATTTCACCACTGTTGGTTTTGCTGGGTGGATAGCAGAACCGAAGTCGAGGCCCATTTTGCAACTCAACGTTATAGCGTTTAAGTGCCTCGGGTATCTGGGCCAACTCTTCGCCGATGGTGACGGTGATTTCCTTGGCGTCGAGGCGTCGCAAAAGGGCGCTGGTGGACTCACAGGTAATCAGATTGCCCTGATCGATAATGGCGATGGAGTCGCACAATTCTTCGGCTTCTTCCAGGTAGTGGGTGGTAAGCAGCACCGTTGTTCCCATGGCGTTAAGTTCACGCACGTAGGACCATAACTGGCGTCGCAGGCTCACATCGACCCCGGCTGTCGGTTCATCAAGCACCAGTACGGGCGGCGAATGGACCATGGCTTTGGCGACAAGCAGGCGGCGGCGCATGCCACCGGACAATGTGCGCGAATAGACGTCAGCCTTGTCCAGTAACCCGACCGCATCAAGGATTTCGTCCGTGCGTCGCGCAGCTGACGGAACGCCATAAAGACCCGCCTGCAATTCAAGGGATTCCCGTGGCGTGAAGAAAGGATCGACATTCAGTTCCTGGGGGACGATACCGATGCAGCGCCGGGCCGCGCGCATGTCCTTTTCAATGTCGTAATCCCAGATAAGCGCCTGACCCGATGATCTGATTACCAGACCGGCCAGGATATTAATCAAAGTTGATTTCCCGGCCCCGTTCGGCCCTAACAACCCGAAAAAGGAACCACGGGGAATTTCCAGCGAAACCCCGTTCAGGGCAGGTTTTTGCTGAACGCCATTAACAGGCGCGTAAACCTTGCTTAAATTGATCGTCTGGACGGCGTTTTCGGGTATGTTCTGGGTCATTGGCCTAGGTTCTAAACAGAATTGGAAATCGTATCACATGCGGGCTTTGATTGTCCGGCGGCAATCGCTATCATCCGATGATTACGCGGTCAATGCCGCTTCAATCCAGATATAATCTATAAGGTGCGCCATGGAAGTCGAAGAAACCGTCATTGTTGAAAAATCATCCGTCAGTTGTGATGGCGGCGGCGGAGCATTGGGTCATCCCAAGGTTTACCTTGAAATTGGCAATGAGGGCGAAATTGTCTGCCCCTATTGCTCACGCACGTACAGGCTTGCCGAGGGCGCAACTCAGGCCGCTGGTCACTAGGCCCCCGTGTCGGACAAGGATTCATCATCAGGCCCCCGTCATGTTTTCCTGATTGACGGGTCGGGCTTCCTGTTTCGCGCCTATTATGGCATCAAGCAGCGCATGACACGCGCCGATGGCACCCTGGTCAATGCGGTGCATGGCTTTTCAACCATGCTGATGAAGCTGATCGACGATACGGACGCCGATCATATTGCGGTTATTTTCGATTCCGCCCGCAAGACCTTTCGCAATGACATCTACCCAGAATACAAGACCCACCGTCCACCCCCACCCGATGATCTGATCCCGCAGTTCGAGCTGGTGCGTGAGGCGACCCGCGCCTTCAATGTCGCCTGTGTCGACCTGCCCGGCTTTGAAGCCGACGATCTGATCGCCACCTACGCGAGGCTTGCAAAGGAAGAAGGAGCCGACGTTACGGTCGTCTCGTCGGACAAGGACCTGATGCAGCTTGTGGATGACAAGGTGACCATGTTCGACGCCATGAAATCGAAAGAAATCGGTCCCGATCAGGTGCTGGAAAAATTCGGCGTCGGCCCGGACCGGGTGATCGAGGTTCAGGCCCTGGCTGGTGATTCAACAGACAACGTGCCCGGCGTTCCGGGCATTGGCCTGAAAACGGCGGCGCTGCTTGTCAACGAATACGGCGACATGGAAGGCGTGCTGGCCCATGCCGAAGAAATCAAACAGCCGAAACGGCGCCAAAGCCTGATCGACCATGCCGAAGACGCCCGGATTTCTAAAGTACTGGTGACCCTGAAAAATGATATCGCTGTCGAAATTCCCTTGAGCGCCTTCGCAATTAAACCGCCGGATCAGGATGCGCTTCTGGAATTCCTCGCGGCCCAGGATTTCAGGAAACTGGCGGAAAGGGTGAGCAGCCGCTACGGGTTCGAGCCTTCTGCGGACAACCCGGTTACGACAGCGCCACAGGCCGTGGAAGCATCCTACGAGCTTGTGCAGACCCTGGACGGCCTGGAAAAATGGATCGCAGCGGCCACTGAAAAGGGTATCGTCGCTTTTGATACGGAAACCACGTCGCTGGACGCGACCCAGGCTGAACTTGTGGGCGTGTCCTTGTCCCTGGAAGCCGGGCGGGCCTGTTATATTCCCCTGGCCCACAAGGCCCCCGCCGCGCAGGGCGCCTTCGATCTTGGCGACGGCGGCTCGGAGACAACCAATTCCGGCGCGCCCGAACAAATTCCCTTCGATCTGGCCCTCGCGCGCCTGAAGGCCATGCTGGAAAACCCGGCGGTGCTGAAAATCGGCCATAACATCAAATATGACGCCCAGGTGCTGGGCAATTACGACATTGCGGTCAGGGCTGTCGATGACACCATGCTTCTGTCCTATGTGCTGGAATGCGGCCTGCATGGTCACTCGCTGGATGATCTTTCAGACATGTACTTCGAGCACAAGAACATCAAGTTCAAGGAAGTAGCCGGTGCTGGCAAGGCTCAGGTGACGTTCGATCAGGTGTCCCTGGACAAGGCGCTGGATTACGCCGCCGAAGACGCCGACATGACCTGGCGCCTGCACGCGCTTTTAAAACCGCAACTGGTCGAACAGGGCATGGTCACGGTTTACGAGACCCTGGAGCGTCCGCTGATTGGCGTGCTTGTGGATATGGAACGCCACGGTATCAAGGTCGACGCCACAGAGCTGAAACGCCTGAGCGAAGATTTTGCCACCCGCCTGATCGATCTGGAAAAGGAAGTTCACACCCTCGCAGGACGGGACTTCAACGTCGGCTCGCCCAAACAACTGGGCGAGATCCTGTTCGATGAGATGAGCCTTCCCGGTGGTAAAAAAGGTAAAACCGGAGCTTACGCGACCGGGGCCGACGTGCTCGACAAACTGGCAGCCGATGGCCACGAGCTGCCGCAAAGGATCCTGGACTGGCGACAGCTGGCGAAACTGAAAAGCACCTATACAGACGCCCTGATATCGCAGATCAACCCGGATACGGGCCGGGTTCATACGTCCTATTCCATGGCGGGGACATCAACGGGAAGGCTGGCCTCCAGTGACCCCAACCTGCAGAATATTCCAGTGCGGACCGAAGAAGGGCGCAAGATCAGGCAGGCATTTATCCCCGAAGAAGGCTGCAAACTGCTCAGCGCCGATTATTCACAGATCGAACTCAGGCTTTTGGCCCATGTTGCGGGCATCGATACGCTGATCGAAGCCTTTCGCTCCGGCGAGGATATTCACGCCCTTACCGCGTCACAGGTTTTTGGCGTCCCTGTTGAAGGCATGGACCCCCTGGTGCGAAGGCAGGCGAAGGCCATCAACTTCGGCATTATTTATGGCATTTCGGCCTTTGGCCTGGCGCGACAACTGGATATTTCCAACGCTGAAGCGTCCGACTACATCAACGCCTACTTCGAGCGCTATCCGGGCATTCGCGCCTATATGGATCAAACCAAGGAAGAAGCCCGCAATCAGGGATTCGTCTCGACCCTGTTCGGGCGCAAGTGTCATGTCAGGGGGATTGGCGACAAGAACCCGTCCATGCGCAACTTCGCCGAACGTGCGGCCATCAACGCCCCCATTCAGGGCGGCGCTGCCGATATCATCAAGCGGGCCATGATCTCCATGCCGGACGCCCTGAAGGCTGCGGGCCTCAGCGCGAAGATGCTTTTGCAGGTGCACGATGAATTGATGTTCGAGGTGCCTGAAAAAGAAATTGAGGCGACGTCAGGCGTGGTTAAGAATACTATGGAGAATGCAGCAAGTCTGGATGTTCCATTGATTGTTGACGTCGGCTTCGGTGATAATTGGAACGAGGCCCACTAACACAGTATAACAAAGCCTAAAACGGCTGATCGGAGGGGGCGTGCCAAAGGAACTGAGAAAACTCCTGTTCAATGAGGCAGAATTAAGGGCGGCAGCGTACGACTACTGCCTGCGCAACAACGTCAACATTCCCCACGTCCCGATTGATGAAGTGTATGTCAGCGATAAGGACGAAAGTGTGCTGACCCTGAAATTTTCCTCAGTCGATGTCCATGACGCCAAGACCGTGCCTTTAAGCCGGGAGCAGGTCGGTGCGGCGCTGATCAAATATTGTTCGTCCAATAACATTCCCCTGCCCCGCACCGCCCAGAAAATCCTGAAAGTGGAAGGCCAGGAGGTCGCGATGATGGTCAACGTTCAGTGGGACACCAAGCCAAAACCGGTTCCGGCGGACTAGGTTGCCTGTGCCGGGACAGTTTTTGGGCTCAGCTCGATTTGCCATAATCCTGAAATCAGCAGAAATTCATGGAAATTTTTTTAACATCCGCAGAATGCAGCCCTTTTCACGGGGCCTGAAACAAACCTAAAAAGTGAAGGAACGAACCCATTCCACGATGCGGGAAACGGGCTTCATTTATGCGGGGTAACCCGATTCAGCCCTCGGATCAAACGGCCATCATATGGATCCATTCAATGGCAGGTAATTTGATCGATTTTATTTATCGCGGGCAATGTGCTTGCGTTCAATCGAACGCTGGTTGCCCTTGTACAAACGGGGGTTCAAAGATATTCACAATATTAAAGAGCCAAAGGAATATATTCCATAATAGGCCTAATGTCAATTAACGCTTGCTGTTCCAATTGACCGAATGCCCTCCCTTCGACACTCCCAGCCTCCAGCGTTATTGCGGATTTAATCTACGGCTGTCCGGTTAACTTCATACCCCAAAGGCTTGAATTTTTGAGAAAGTGCCTAGACCGTCTGCATCTTGGCGGAGCGCCGCGATGGGGCGGGGGATTTGCTTCTTGATTTGATCAGCCTGTATCCAAGCAGGAACATAAGAATGCCCGCGTGGATCGCCGGCTGTGTCAGGTCGGCCTTGACCATCATCCAGTAGTGAACGACCGCTCCGATGCCGGCGATGTAGGCTCCCCGGTGCAGGGTGCGCCAGCGTTTTGCGCCCAATCGCTTGATTACCCCTTTTGGCGATGTCGCCGCAAGGACGCCAAGGATGACGATGGTCACCATGCCGACCGTAATAAATTTGCGCTTAACGATATCGGCCCAGATGTCCGTCCAGTTAAAGAACTGATCGGCGACGATGTAATTGGCGACATGCAAAAAACCGTAAGCAAAGGCGAACAGTCCCAACATGCGCCGAAAGCGTACGGGCGTCGACCATCCTGATATCCTGACAAGGGGGGTGACACTCAGGGCGATCAGCAGAAACCTTAAAGCCCAGTCGCCAAGGAACCGATTGACCGTTTCAACCGGGTTGGCGTTCAGGCCGCCGCCAAGATTGCCGGTCACAACCGCCCAGACGACCCACGCCAGGGGAAGCAGCGAAAGCGTAAAGACGACGGGCTTGGCGACCCGGCGGATCATGGTGTCCCTTGTCATTATCAAAACTGAATTACCATCAATAGAACTTGCTCAAATCCATACCGGCGTAAAGGGCGGCCACCTGCTCGCCATAGCCGTTGAATTTCTGGGTTGGAACTTTTGATGCGAAATATCCGCCTCCCAAAGGTCGCTCCTTGGCCTGGGACCAGCGCGGATGGCTGACGTCCGGATTAAC
>JADHSW010000141.1 GCA_016776705.1 Rhodospirillales bacterium | reverse complement strand
GGATTCAGTGTACTCAATAAATAATCAACCTGGTCCCCTATCCATTCAGGGTTGAGGTCATGTTCTACAAAATGCTCGAATTCGGGATTGTTATGATACTCGTCACGAAAGACATCCATCATCATACGGGTTGCAAGTCCACCTTTTCCCATGACCGTGACAAAAGCCTTGCCGCCGGGTTTTAAGGTACGGGCAATCTCATCAACACTTTTTTGGTCATCAGCCGTCAACATGATGACCCCCTGACACAAAATAAAGTCGAAGAAGCCATCGTCATATGGAAGATCGTCAACCGAACCGATGTCCGTTTGCCACCTTCCCTCAAAGGAGGCGTCCTTGCTCAGGCTTTTTTGAGCTGGGGCGATGAATGATCCGTCCAGATCCATGGCATGTACATATTTTGCTCCCATTTGAAGCAAATTGATCGCTCCGAATGCGCCCGAGCCGCAGCCAAGGTCGGCACATTTCTTGCCCTCGAAAAATCCTTCCGGCAACTTAAGAAGTTCTGTAGACACAAGACTACTTAATCTTGTCGAACTGTGAGCATTCTCAATAAGTGCCAAATGCAAGGGATGGTAGGCTTCTCGCGTACTTTTATTATGGTCGTTGCTGTCACTTGTCACGAAAATCTCCGTTGTTTGGGTGTTTAATTTGATCAGAGATACCCATTGTGCCCTCAATAATAAATTTGCTCATTGGGTTTTGCCCTGAACAAGCTCGCAGACAACCTCAGCAATATGCCGGCCTCCACCGCCATCAATCAGCCGAGGGCCCGCAGCAGCCAAATTTGCATACAATTCAGAATCGACCATTATATTCTCAAGATATTCGTTTAACCGATCAATCCAGTCCGCGTTTTTGATTGAACCTGCGTAAAGGATGATATTTTTTTCCTGAACGGCAGACAGATTGGGAACTTGATTATCTGCCAGCCCGAGCGCTATTGTCGGCACTCCTACTCGCATCAATTCGAACATGGTTTGCCCGCCCCCGCAAATTGCTAGATCAGCTCTGGCGACAAGCTGTGGCCAATTTTTCGGACCATAATGTACCGTCACACCCTTTGGAAGTATCCGCTCAGAAGCCACTGCAATTGGTCCAAAAACAAAATCTATTTCTAGTTCCGGCCAACGCACAATGTAATTATCAATTACCAAATCGAGCACCGTCTGTGCCGCTACGGACAAGCCGCCACCAAAGGTAATGAGGAGGCGCTTCGGAGGGTGTTTTTTCACTGTTGGTGCGCCCATGTCACTTCGAACAATTTGATAATGTGCGCCCAACAACAATTTTTTTGCGCCACTATTGTTATATTCCAAACCAAGCGCCGCAGGTGAACCATTGATAACCAAGTCCACCGGAAGTGCTTCTTCACACATATCATCAAAGGCGGCCAGCAGTCGATGCGGGCTGTTGGTTGAAACAAGTGCTCCAATGTTAACTCGGTAGCTGTCGACTATAAGCATTTTGGCCCCGTTTACTGCCCTGTTTAGGGCTGTAGCTTCGGGCGCACAAACACCATAAGGAAAGCCGTCTAGTTCGATCAAATCTTCCAACCCGGAGTCAGGCGGTATCAGGAAAACCGGAACCATTCCCTTTTTCTGCAGTTCGCTAGCCAAACCCAGACACCGTCGGACATGGCCAAGTCCTATATCTGGGCCGCCGTCAGAGTAAAGGGCGATAACGGAAGCGCCGCAGCCTGGACGACTTACATATACTTCATTCTCTTTACCACTTTCACAAACATATCCGGCGCCCTTGAAAAGGGCACGCGACGCTTCGTTACCTTGAAGCACCTCTGCGTGAAAAGCCGCTGCGGGGCGAAGCCGCCGGGCACTTGCAAGCGCCGCGCTGGCAACGCCCTGGCCTTGGCGTTTCGGAGCTATCATGATTGAAACCTCGTAGCTTTCGCAGTCCCGTTTATCCAGTCGCAGGACACCAGCTGGTTCACCATTTTCCATTATGATGGTCAGCTCATCATCTGTCGAAGTCAGTTTTTCAATTAACCACCTTTTGTGTTCCTGGGGATCGGGAACTTCCGTATTGCGATAAAAGCGTCGGGTTTCCGGCACCACCTGCCAGTCGTACATGATAGCCGCATCATCCATGTGTGCCGGACGCAGGTAGATTTCTTTGTTCGAAGGTATCGTCATACTTGTTTATCTAACACTGCCTGGTAACCCCATCCCTGGGAACCTTCCGGCAACCGGGCAAACAGGCCTGTCAGAATTTCAAAATCATCCGCAGTATCCAGGGTCCAGCGATGCCCCGCCAGCGATGCATCCGGCGAAGCCAGATTGACCTTACGGGCCTCTGCATGGTTACGGACGTAAGGCCCGACGTGCTCACGGGCTTCCTGTTGCGTCGCTTCGTCGGCGGCACGGGTCAACCACTCAAAAGTAAAGACTTCGCAATCCAGCCCGTGAGGCCAACTCGGCGGCATGTTGTTGGTAGCAAAATCAGCTTTTTCTTCCTGTCTTAAACGCAGCACATCTGCACAGACCGCAGGATCAATCAGCGGACAGTCGCTGGTCACCCGCAGCACCACATCAGCACCCAAGGCAAGGGCCGCTTTGTAATACCGGTCAAGGACATCATTTTCCGACCCCCGGAAGACTATTGCCCCGGCGACTTCGGCCTCATCGGCGACCGGATCGTTGTCGACGCCTTGAGGTATCGCGCAACAAACAGAATCCACCCCATCAATGGCCTGGCAGCGCTCCAGCACATGGGACAGTACTGTGCGTCCGGCCAAATTCATCAGCACCTTGCCCGGCAACCGGGAAGAGCCCATGCGCGCCTGAACGATGGCCACGGTTTTACTCATTGGCGTACTAACCGTCCTTCAACAGGTTGGATAATTCCCCGACGACCCGCTCAACTTCACTGTCGTCCATTGCCGGAAACAGCGGCAGTGTTAAGCAGCGCCGATAATATGTATCTGCCCCGGGCAAGGTCTGTCGACCGTAAAGATCACGATAATAAGGTTGTTCGTGGACCGGAATATAATGCACCTGGGTGCCAATGCCGCGCTCGTGCAGACAGCGCATCAAGGTTGCTCGATCCGTTCCAGCCGCTTCAAATTCAATCAAAACGACATACAGATGCCAAACCGGATCACAACCGGCGACTCTCGCCAATGGCCGGATGTGGGGTGAAATATTCGCCAATGCGGTATCATAAATCCCTGCCAGTTGCCTGCGACGCCGGCCGGCCTCAAACAGTTTGTCCAGTTGACTGAGGCCTAGCGCACAATGAATATCACTGGCCCGGTAATTAAAACCGGGTTCAGACATTTCATAATACCAGGGATTGGAGTTGCCATCGTCGTCGAAAGCCATATCGTCGTTAACGAACGCCGCCTTGTCCCTGGTCATGCCATGATTGCGAACAAGACGCAGTTTTTGCGCCAGCTCAACATCATTGGTTGTGATGGCACCGCCCTCGCCCATGGCCACCGTTTTGACCGGGTGGAAGGAAAACGTCGCCATGTCAGAATAGGCGCAACTTCCCGATGGCAGGTTATTGTTTCCACTGGTTGTGCCCAGCGCATGGCAGGCATCTTCGATGACAAGAATTTTATGTTCACGGGCAATGGCGCGTATGGCCGGCATGTCACAGATTTGCCCGCTAAGATGCACCGGCACCACTGCTTTCACATTACCATTGGCGCTTTCCAGCGCCGCCTGAAAATGCTGCGGGCCCATGAGCCCGCTATCCGCATCGACATCGGCGAACACCACATCGGCCCCGACATAACGGGCCGCGTTGGCGCTGGCCAGGAAAGTCACCGTCGGCACAATCACCGTATCGCCTGAACCAATACCTGCAGCCATCATTGCCATGTGAAGAGCAGCCGTGCCGCTTGAACAACTGACTGCATGTTCGGCTCCGGTGACTTCTGTCAGTTTAGATTCGAACGCCGCCACCGCTGGGCCGCCTGTCAGCGTCTCGCCGCGCAGCACGGCTTCAACGGCGGCCACATCGGCATCATCAACCCAATGGCGCCCGTAAGGCAGGAAGGGTTTGGCTTGAGTCATTCTGTTCAGGCGTCTTCCATATCAAGCATGGCTTGCAGGCCGTCGGCATCAAGCCACTCCTGATTGGCATCGCTGGAATAGGCGAAGTTGTCGGCGACTTTATTAGCTCCGTTGATGGTATATTCCTCGTCATTCCAAAAACTGAAAGCCGGCGCAATGACAAAGCGATCGGACAATTCCAGTGTTGTACGAGCATCATCACCAGGAACCATGATTTCATGCAGTTTTTCGCCTGGGCGGATACCAACATTATGGGTGGCGATCCCCGGCGCCATGGCGGCGGCCATGTCGACAATTTTCATACTGGGAATTTTGGGAACAAAAATTTCCCCACCCTTCATCATTTGCAGGCTGGACAATACAAAATCGATGCCCTGATTCAAGGTAATCCAGAACCGTGTCATTTCAGGGTCTGTGATGGGCAAGGATTGTGCGCCTTCTGCCATTAATTTGCGGAAAAACGGAACGACACTGCCACGTGACCCCAGCACGTTTCCATATCGCACAACGCTAAAACGGGTGCCATCGGCACCGCTTAGATTATTAGCCGCAACGAATATTTTATCCGATGCAAGCTTGCTTGCGCCGTAAAGATTGATCGGATTTGCCGCCTTGTCTGTTGAAAGCGCAATAATTTTTTTAACATTACAGCGGATCGCCGCCTGAACAATATTTTCTGCTCCGATAACATTCGTGTTGATGCATTCCATAGGGTTGTACTCGGCCGTTGGCACTTGCTTCATGGCCGCAGCGTGAATGACATAGTCAACATCCCGCATGGCCATTTCCAGACGGTCCCGGTCACGCACATCACCAATAAAAAAACGTAAGGCAGGATATTCATCCGTTGGAAATTCGTTGGCCATGTCAAACTGCTTGAGTTCATCGCGCGAGAACACAATTAGCTTTTTCGGCTTGAAACGCCGTAGCACATTTTTAACAAATCCCTTGCCGAAGGATCCGGTAGCACCCGTGACGAGTAAGGAGCAATTATCCAGGTCTATGGCGGGTGAGGAAAAATTTCTGATCGTTGAAGGTGAGCTCATATTTAAATTCCAGAATCCAGTGTAATTAAAAGGCCGGATAGGGCGGTTGATAACGGAACACGACTTTCTTCGCTCCAGCGGGCAGAAACACCCCCCAGAAAGCGTGATCGGCCGGGAACATGATTGTCGGAACGCCATCGACGGTGGCCTTCCAGAATGGGGAGTAGGCGTTGGTGGCGATCAGCGCAGTTGTGCCCTTGCTTTTGATCGTGAGGACTATTTCATTGTTGTCATACCGATCAACCTGCACACCGGATTTGTACAGGGGAGTGTTCGGGTTTATCCGTTTGGGGATAAGGCCCTTCTCTGTAAACAGAGTTGAGGCCAATTCACCCAAGCTCGCGGCTGCCACTGCGTCCAGCACCTTCTCCCCATTATCGAATGTCCTGAGAGCCGTGACGGTATAAAAACGTGGAAATACATTGGCGTTTTTGTAAACAAACACATGGTTGCGCCCCGAAAAGTTGTCGTGCAGATTGACTTTGATTTTTTCATTACGGCTGAGAGCATGCCAGGGACGATCCGGACCACTTAACTGTTTCAGACCTGGCGCCAATATATGGTCGCGGGAAACGACATATCCAACATTGGCTAAGCTCAACATTTTCATGTTCAGGTCATCACCTATTGGCCATTCTATATTGTCGCCCGCAGGTAAATAACTGATTTGCGCACCGCGGTCACCGCCGCGCCGGAGGTCAAAACTAGCCCTGCTGCGCCAACCCTCCGACATTTTCTGCCAAAAATTGTGATAACGGCGCATGAGAAGTGGATTTGCCCCGCCCAGGGTCTCGATACCATAGGCATGCAATACGGGACCATACATCTGATGGGCCAAGGCGCGAACCGGACGCCCGTTAGTTTTAATTTTACCTGCAAGCGTATTTAGTACTGGGCTTTCATAATTGTTTTTCAATGAACCCTGGGTAATCCACTCGTACGCAGCATTTGCTTTAAGGGTTAAGCTGAAAATCAGCAACACACCCCCAATCGCCCTAGGTGCCCAGCGGGAAATGGTACCCTTTTGTACGTTTTCGATGAGGGCGGCAAAACCTATGGCCCCGGAAACAACGATTAGCATGCGAAAAGAATTAAAATAGTTATTGATGTTAAAACCACTGAGAAAAGGCAGAAATTCCTGTATTGCAATCTTTCCGGCAGCCATTAAAAAAGGCAAGACGGTCGCCGTGACGATCGCCACTATCATGAATCGATTGCGTTGACGGTTTTTGCAGTCAAGTAGGGAATATCCAAAAAGTGCAAAACATATTGCAGTAGTATAGTTTTTTGGACCGCCAACAAAAACTTCGCCTAAACCCCGGGCAGTTTTGCCCATTATCTCAATTAACCCATCCGACTGACGAAAATCTGAAATCGGCGCCAGGGGGGCATTATTTGCCATAGCGATTATTTCCGGCGTCCGCATGGCAATAACCAACAGTGTCATCAATCCGATAATCAGCCAATTGGAAATACCCCGGCGGGGCTCAATCAATAAAAACCACACGCCCATGATAATCAGGGGAAATGGTAAGATACGCGAAAAATATCCGGTGCCACCCAGCACCACCAACATACCAAGTGCCGCCAACCAGCGCTTAATACTTTTTCTGTCATCCAGAAGATACGTTAGGGAGGCAATGAAGAGCGGCAAGTAGCCCGGTACCGCCGTTTTCAAAAACATCGTGTCGCCGAAGTCAATGACCCAGACAAAAGCGGCAAACGCTGCAGCGGCAAAAACAAGGCCAAGGCGTCGGCACAACAGATAAACACCCAACACGCCTGCAACAATGGGGCCCAAGCTTAGAAGGTAGCCTGCCAACCAATTGGGCAAGGAAAAAAAAGCTATCCGTGTGATAACAGGATAAAAGCCCTGTGCCGCTGTATCAACACCGCCCGCTACGTGAGGCATCCACCCCAATGTCCATTGACCAGAACGCGCATACGTTTGCAGATTGGACATAGACGAAATCAGATTGTCGGTTCCCGCTGGTGGCGCATATTTCCCTAAAAATATAAACTCAGCCCCTGTCCAAAGGATCAAAATCGCCAATATTACTTGTTGTCGTGACAGTCTGAGTTGTCGTGACAGTCTGATCATCAAGTATCTTTCATGAACAGTTCGGATTTAAAAAAACGGGCACGCTACCGCAGCCCGGGTGAAAATCTTCACCGGAGTATTTCGGCACGAAACGAACCAGACCTCTTCAGCTCAAGCGCTAGCCATGAGTTGTTCGCAAGAAACTTTGACTCTGACCTGCCTGCCCAGAAGGTTTAGCAGGATGAAAACACGCTCATCATCTACGGCACAGTCAAACAGGCCAGTTTGACAGGCCATAGCGCCACTCATGACACGAACTGCTTCGCCGCGATTGAAAGTGACCTTAGATCCGGTATAAACCATACCCTTGTCGTCCTCGCGGGCGATAATTTCCTCAATGATGCCTTCGGGCATCGGTGCCGGGCGACCATCAAAGCAAACAATATACTGTGCCCCAATGGTCGAATTAATAGCTCGCCAAGGTGTCGTCTCCGGATCCAATAGTACAAACAGGTATCGCGGGAAAAGTGGCCCCTTGATCCAGTCGGTTCGGCGGGCATGACGGTGACGCTTTAAATAAAGCGGAAGATAAACCTCGTAACCCTGGCGTAACAGATTTTCGCGCGCCAAACTCTCGCCCCGGGCATGTGTCTGAACAACGAACCATTGTTTCATGATGAAATCTCTACGCCTTTGTTCTTCTGGGGTTCAGAATTGATTCCAAGTAATGGCAAAATAAGCACCCGGTCGGCGGAAATGGTTTCGATGGATTTATTATAAATCGCCTGCGGTTCCTTCATATCAGTGACGATTAGTGCGTTGATAGATTCCAGATCGACAATATCGGCAACAACCGGCAGTCCCATGAAAGTG
>JADHSW010000140.1 GCA_016776705.1 Rhodospirillales bacterium | reverse complement strand
TAAAAAAATATCATATTTAATTTCATGGTGTTCTCAGGCCGTTTCCGGATCCCTGTCTGGGGTGGCCGGATCACGTGAATAAATTCATTTTAACTATTAGGGTACGATCTAGATGGCCGATTTAACGACAGGGGTAAAAGTCAAAACATCCGCTTCGGTGCAGCAAATTGAAACCTTGCTTGAAGGCATCTGTTCAGGAGACTGGGATGTCTCGATTGAAGCAATCGCTACGAATCTGAGCAAGAAAGAAATAGCCATCTATTTCGAACATGCAGCAGACAAGGAAGCCTTCAAGGTAGCCTTCAAGGAGCTCTAGTCATCTGAATCTAAAGTTCGTCACATAAATTATCCTCAACACTCAAAACCAGAGCCCTGTTGCTCAAGATAGTTACGATCATCAGCACTCAGCGACAAAATAACTATCGGACGTCCGCGTTTTCCAGCCATGATTAATCCTCCCATAATCACAAGGGAGAATATCAGGCGAAGAGCAAATTGTGACGTGTTTTTCTATTCCAGATGACCAGGTAGAAGTCTTACGACAAGGTCAAGAAGGGTTAATCAATGCGTGGCGCTTTTTGCCTGCCGACAGCTTAATGACACCGTCGGTGTTAACGTCGGCCATGGTAATGGACAGGGTTTCATCCATGATTTTCTCGTCGTTCAACTTTCCCCCACCGCCTTTTATCAGCCGGCGGGCATCGCCATTTGATGCGGCCAATCCAGCCAGTTTGAACAGCTCGAAGACCGCGATGCCGGCGTCAAGATCGGTGGTGGGTACATTGGTGCTGGGCAGGGCGTCGCCCAGGCCGCCTTCTTCGAAGGTGCGCCGGGCCGTCTCTGCCGCTTCTTCGGCTGCTTCAACGCCATGGCACATTGTGGTGATTTCCGTCGCCAGCCTTTTCTTGACCTCGTTCAGTTCGACCCCCTGGGCGGTTTCAAGCTCGCTTATTTCTTCCAGCGACAGATCCGTAAACAGCCGCAGGAATTTTCCTACATCGGCATCTTCCGTGTTGCGCCAGTATTGCCAATAATCATAAGGGCTGAGCATATCGGCGTTGAGCCATACAGCGCCTGCCGCCGTCTTGCCCATCTTTGCGCCCGACGCTGTGGTCAGTAGCGGCGTTGTTAATCCGTACATGTCGCGCTGATCAATGCGCCGTCCCAATTCGACACCATTGACGATATTTCCCCATTGATCCGATCCACCCATTTGCAGGACACAGTCATGGCGACGGCTGAGTTCGAGGAAGTCATAGGCCTGCAGGATCATGTAATTGAATTCAAGGAAACTGAGGTTGTGCTCGCGCTCAAGTCGGATCTTTACGGATTCGAAACCGAGCATGCGATTGACGGAAAAATGACGACCGTAGTCACGCAGGAAATCGATGTATTGAATGCCCTTTAACCAGTCGTCATTGTTGACCATGATGGCATCTGTCGGGCCGTCGCCGAAGGTAAGGAACTTCGAGAAGACATTTTTTATGCCGTCCATGTTGGCGGCGATGGCGTCGTCGTCTAAAAGCTTGCGGCTTTCATCCTTGCCCGACGGGTCCCCGACCTTGGTCGTTCCGCCGCCCATCAGAACGATGGGCTTGTGACCGGTGCGTTGCATCAGGCGCAACATCATGATCTGAACCAGGCTGCCTGCGTGCAGGCTGGGCGCCGTACAGTCAAACCCGATATACGCCGAAACGATCTTGTCGGTGGCCAGTTTATCCAATGCGTCCAAATCCGTGCACTGGTGCATATAACCGCGATCGATTACGTTTTGAATAAATTCTGAGCGATGGCTGGTCATGGTTCAAATCGTTCTGTAACTTGCTTGAAAGACGCGGTCTTAACACACTCCCGGCCTTCCTTACAATGGCTCCGGCAGGGAAGGCGACAGGATAGGGGAAAATGACCCGGAGACAACCACTGACAGCACAGGTTTTCAAACCGCTGAAAGCTCTGGGATTGATGAGCGGGACATCTCTTGATGGAATTGACGCGGCAATCATCGTAAGCGACGGTAGTCGCCTGCTTGAGGCCGGTGCTGCGACAAGCGAGACCTATGAGCCGGAATTTCGCAAACGGCTTCGCGGGTGTCTGGGACTTGCTGCCCAGGCGCCGGGCGTCGCCGACGTCGCCCATGAGTTGACCTTGCGTCATGCCAAAATCGTCAAACGCCTGTTGGATGAAAATGGATTGGACGCCAGCGACATCGATCTGATCGGTTTTCACGGCCACACCACCCTGCATCGTCCCCAGGATCGCCTGACCGTGCAAATTGGCGATCCGGCGCTACTGGCGGCCCAGACAGGAATAAACGTGGTTGGCGATTTTCGCTCCAACGATGTTGCCCAGGGCGGCGAGGGCGCGCCCTTTGCCTCATTGTTTCATTTTGCCTTGTCCGACGATCTGGAAAAACCACTGGCGATGCTCAACATCGGTGGCGTCGCCAATGTGACCTGGATCGGCGAAGGCGGCAGCGTCGAAGACCCAAACATACTTGCCTTCGATACCGGTCCCGGTAACGCACTGATTGATGACTGGGTGCATGAAACCATCGCCCGCCCCATGGACGAAGGCGGCAGGTTGGCCCGCGGCGGGATGGTCAATGAAAAACGCCTGGCTCAATTGCTCGATAATACCTATTTCGTCGAGGTTCCGCCAAAATCACTGGACAGGGAGGACTTTGTCAAGGCCAGCCAGATCGTTGACGGGTTGTCGCCAGCCGATGGGGCGGCGACGTTGGCGGCCTTCAGCGTTCAGGCCATCAAAAAAGCGATTGATCATTTTCCGGACTCGCCTAAGCGCTGGCTCGTAACCGGCGGTGGTCGGCATAACGATACCCTGATGGCAATGCTGGGACAGCAATTGGGTGTGCCGGTGGAACCCATCGAGGCGATAGGCCAAAACGGCGATGCCCTGGAAGCCCAGGCATTTGCCTTTCTCGCCATCCGGTCTTTTTACGGATTGCCTTTAAGTTTGCCAAACACAACAAGGGCGCCACGACCCTTAGGCGGTGGCACCCTGTTTGAAGCCTGAATAAAAAGTGTGACTGCCAATCGTGCCGATAGATTTACTCTTGAAGCTCCGTCGTCACCATCAAGGGAATGACTTTCTGCGTTCGTTGTGAGCCCAGCCGCGGGTGCAAAAATCCCGTAATTGACCATCCAGCGAGAAGCCCGATACCGGCGGCAGCGAAAACACCGGATAAAGGGACGATAAGCAAGACGAGCCACGCAACACCAGGGGTAAGGACACCGGAAACGTCGCGGAAGCTTGAGTAAACTGCCGACATTTCTGTGCGCTCAGGAGGCCTGACGGCCATCAGGAATGGAAGCCCGCCATAAATATCGAGCAAGATGAGAAACATCGATCCAGCTATCAGGGATCCGATGGTCAGCCATGGCCAGCCGGAAAGAAATGTAGCGAGGACAAAAGCCAGTCCGCTGAACAGGAATCCGATACGCAACACATGACGCACCGAGTGTTTCTCGGCCCATTTGAGCATGAAGGGAGTCAGAAACAGCATTCCGTTACTGAAAGAGAGTATCGCTCCGCCGACATTTTCCCCGAGGCCTGCTTCAATTGAGAAGACCGGAACATAGACCACATATACCCACCAGCCGGAGGAGCGGAAAACTGCAAACAACCATCCGGCAATTAGCCGCGGCTGGGAGAAAAAACGCGATAAATAGGATACCGGGTTCAGCGTCGGGCCCCTGGCCCTGGTGATCTGCTTTCCGTTTCCCAGCCGCATCCACCAGAAAATGACGAGAAGCACCACCGAAGCTGCTCCGGCTAAAAGAAAGGGCGCGGGTTCCCACCATTGCATGAGCCAGACTCCCCCGACAGGGCCAATCGTCCAGGCAAGCGCGCTATAAAACATCCGGAGGGTTTCGCAACGACCAAGTTCCTTATTGCCGACATAGTCCAGCACATAGGCGTTAAGGCAAACAAAGATCGTCACCGTCGCAGTCATGTTCAACATCAATGCGACAGCGATCATGAGAGGGTGGCCTAACGTCGCCAGAAGGGCACTCATTATGTAAGTCAGGGCACCAATCGTGTATAGCCAACGGCGTGGAATGAAGCGAGTCAACCATGGAACCAGAAGGCCCCATATCAACGAAAAAACGCCAATCGCGAAGTAGATTTCGGTGATGAGGCTTGAACTCTGGAAAACCCGGTACATTGAGATCGGAAAGACTGAGATCAGAATGCCCCTGACGATCGCCTCGGTTCCTGAAAGAATGGCAAAACCCCTCACGCTTGGCATCGGGGGGTGTCGAATCCATTCCGGAATGCGGCGCTGGAACATGTCATCTCACATTATTTCTTTGCCTGGAAAATCACATCATCACCCTGGATGTTTTGCTGAGTGCAACATGGGCATGATCAATTTTTCAGGTGATTGGCCTGTTTGATACAAAAACCATACGTTGACAAGTGAATTGTAAGGGCGCTTCAGAAGAATGAGAAAATCGAAAATTCAGTGGATGATTCTTTCCGCCGGAACACAAAAATGGCGTCACGACGTAAAGCGTGGCGCCCTTTTTGTAACCTCAATTCCGGCGAGTGTTCAGGCGGCTTTATCTGAAAATGATTTGTCCAGATAATCACCGACAAGGCCGTTCAGCGTGTCCATGTCCTTCGAGAAGAAATGGTCAGCGCCGGGAATGACGTCGTAATCGATAATGATGTTTTTCTGGCTTGAAAGTTTATGCGCCAGTTTATCGACGGAGTCCTTGGGAACAACCTCGTCCTTGTCGCCATGAATGATCTGTCCTGAAGCCGGGCAGGGAGCGAGGAAGGTGAAGTCATATGCGTCGGCCGGCGGGGCGATGGAAATAAATCCGCCAATTTCGGGGCGTCGCATCATCAACTGCATGGCGATCCAGGCACCGAAGGAAAAACCGCCGATCCAGCAGGTTGAGGCGTTCGGGTTATGGGTCTGCATCCAGTCCAGCGCCGCCGCAGCATCGCTCATTTCGCCGATGCCGCTGTCGAACTGACCTTGTGAGCGCCCGACGCCGCGGAAATTGAAGCGTAGCACAGAGAATCCGCGCTTAACGAAGGTTTGATAAAGCGCGTAGGTCACCTTGTTGTTCATTGTGCCGCCGTGCAGGGGATGAGGGTGAAGGACGAGCGCAATTGGCCCATTGGGCTTTTTCGAATGCTGGTAACGTCCTTCGAGACGGCCTTCGGGGCCGTTAAAAATGACTTCAGGCATGGCTTCCTGACTGGTTTCTATGGTTGGAGAGGGGGTGAAAAGCTGCTATTCCCGAGTATTGCGAAGGGGGTATTAAAGCCCCGAAACGCAAAAAACTACCGGCTAATACTTGACCGTGGTAGTTGGACATATTATATTCCTGTTATATAGCGAAGGTTAATCGCTTGGACGCCTTGGGTGCGCTCACGAGCAACACCGGCAGACTGACCTGCTGCCACAGATATAAAGAAAAACGGATGATTTTCAAGAGGTTTAACGAAGATATCGATGCCTTTATGGCTCGCGATCCTGCGGCTCAATCCCGTTTTGAGGTGGTTCTGTGTTATCCGGGATTCCACAGCTTGCTTTATTACCGCCTGTCAAATTGGCTTTGGCGGAAAAACTGGCGCTTGCTGGCGCGGTTTATTTCGTCCGTTGGCAGGCTTGTCACTTTGATCGAAATTCATCCCGGCGCTGAAATTGGCCGCCGTTTTGTTATCGATCATGGCAGTGGAATTGTTATCGGCGAGACGTCAATCATTGGCGATGACGTTACTTTGTATCAGGGCGTCACATTAGGGGGTGTATCGCCGTCTGTTGATTCCCATATGCAGATAGATCAAAAGCGCCATCCGACTTTGGCCAATGACGTGATTATTGGTTCGGGTGCCCAGATTCTGGGGCCGATTGTGATTGGTGAGGGCGCGCGTGTTGGTGCTAATGCGGTCGTACACAAGGATGTTCCCGCCGGTGTTACGGCGGTTGGCATTCCGGCCAGGGTGGTAATGCCGCGGGATAAAGAGAAGGCAAAGGAATTTGTCGCTTACGGCGAACCGGTTGACGGTGTTCCTGATCCGGTTCTGCGCACGATCGAAGACTTGCGCAATCAGGTAACGGCCTTGATGAAGCATGTAGACGAACTGGATAATCGCCTTGATGGGGACGTGGGTGGCGAAGGCAACGCCGAAGCGACGTCAGGTGACAAGCAAACCAAACAGAAAGTGATTGCGGCTTCCGGGGGGCAGTCATGAACACTTTAAGTTTTAAGGAGAGGTGACGTGAGATTAAGTACTAAAGGACGTTATGCTGTGATGGCCATGGTTGATCTGGCGAACTGTTCTGCTGAAAAGGGTCGACCTGTATCACTGGCCGATATCGCCGAGCGTCAGGAAATATCGCTTTCCTATCTTGAACAATTGTTCGGCAAGCTGCGGCGCAAAGGCTTGGTAAAAAGCGTTCGCGGGCCTGGCGGCGGCTATCTTCTGGCCCGCTCTTACGAAGACCTAAGAGTGTCGGATATCATTACCGCCGTTGATGAACCCTTGTCGGCGACCCGTTGCGAGAACGGTTCGGCGGAAGGCTGCCAAAGCGACAAGAGCCGCTGCATTACCCATGATTTGTGGCAGGAGCTAACCAATCAGATCAATCTGTATCTGAATTCCATTTCCCTGGCTGATGTTTGCGAGCGACGGATTCTTGGTACCAGCGGGTTGCATCTTCACGAGCGTGAGGCCGAAGACGTGTCGATCGCAGCGGCACAATAAGGCGATTTTAGAGCCGACTTATTCAATCTCTGAGGCAACGGGCAGGACATGGTTAACTACGCCTACCTAGATCACAACGCGACGACGACACCCAGGCCTGAAACGGTACGGGCGATGACGTCCGTGCTGGGTCGTGTCGGCAATCCCTCGTCCGTACATGGGCCCGGGCGTGAAGCGCGAAAGCTCATGGAACAGGCGCGTACGAATGTTGCAGCGCTTGTCAATGCCTCAGCAGCTGACGTGATTTTTACCAGTGGTGGAACCGAAGCCAATAATCTGGCCCTTACGGGATGTGGACGCCAGCGCCGACTGGTTTCTGCTGTCGAGCATCCATCCGTTTTGAAGGGTGGCGGCGAGACCCTTTCGGTCGATGGGAACGGTATTGTCGATCTGGATCGCCTCGATCAGCTTTTGTTGGCGGATAATGACCCGGCTCTGGTTTCGGTCATGTTGGCAAACAATGAGACCGGCGTTATTGAGCCGATCAAAGATGTTGTCGCCATTGCCCATCGTCATGGCGCACTTGTTCATTGCGACGCTATTCAGGCGGCAGGGAAAATTCCAGTCGATATTGTGACCCTGGGGGTTGATATGATGTCCCTTTCGGCCCATAAAATCGGTGGCCCCTCGGGGGTTGGCGCCTTGATCGTACCCGGCATGGGTGACGGCACCGGAGCGAAATTGAACGGACAATTGTTCGGTGGTGGACAAGAGCGTGGTTTCAGGGTTGGAACCGAAAATTTACCCGGCATAGCTGGTTTCGGGGCCGCCGCCGCCGCCGCCCTTGCGAGTCTTCAGGACTTTGCCCGTTTGGCGAGCTTGCGCGACGCGATTGAGAAGGGAATCAAAGACATTGAGCCGCAGGCGACTGTTATCGGCGAGGATGTAATAAGGCTGCCAAACACGGTTTGTCTGTCTATGCCCGGAACGGATAGCCAGACCCAGGTCATGGCGTTCGATCTGGCTGGTGTTGGCGTCAGCGCCGGGTCCGCCTGTTCGTCGGGCAAGGCCAAGGCATCCGGCGTTTTGAAGGCGATGGGGGTCTGTGATGACATTGCCGGATCGGCGGTGCGGGTGTCGCTTGGCTGGTGCAGCACCGAAAGTGATGTCGACACGTTCCTTGAAGCGTGGCGCGAATTGTATTTTCGTCGTTCAGCAAGGGAAATTTCGTCACCAGCGGCTTGAGATAACCCTTGATGATCACCATTTAATTTTTTCACTATTTAAGATTTGAAGCAGGAAAAGAAAAAATCATGAGCACGACAAAAGGCAAGTGGACTAAAGACGCGCCTCTC
>JADHSW010000139.1 GCA_016776705.1 Rhodospirillales bacterium | reverse complement strand
CTGTCTTATTGGCTCTTGCTTTGCGAAAAGTGCAATGACGAAGATGGCTAATCTTTTCCTAATTTTATATTTTCGTCGCCTCATTGGCAGCGAGTGAATACTATTGTACACGCCCGTGATGGTAACTTCCGGTTTGGCAATTGTGGGTACTGTTGCTGATGAAAATGCTTAAAGTGTAAACATCAGAATCGGTGGGTGACCCTAGCCTCCGAAGCTGCGCACCAGCGATCCAACAACCATGTACCAGCCGTCGACCAGTACGAAGAAGATGATCTTGAAGGGCAGGGCGATGATGATTGGGGGCAGCATCATCATACCCATGGACATCAGCACCGAGGCGACCACCATGTCGATAATCAAAAAAGGAATGAAGATCAAAAAACCGATCTCGAAGGCTCGCCTGAGTTCGCTGATCATAAAGGCAGGAATCAGGATGCGCAGGGGCATGGTGGCCTGAATTTCCTGATCGGATACCTTGGCGATATCGGCGAACAGCGCAAGGTCGCGTTCGCGCACAAAGTTCATCATGAATTTTTGTACCGGCAGCATTGAGCGGTTGAAGGCTTCGAATTCGTCAATTTCCTCGTTAATCAGGGGCTGAATTCCGGTGTCATAAGACTCCTGAAAAACCGGCATCATGATGAACATGGTGATGAATAAGGCGAGAGAGATAAGGACCTGATTGGGGGGTGTTTGCTGGGTTCCCAGCGCCGTGCGCAAAAAAGACAGCACGATGACGATGCGGGTAAATGATGTCACCATTACCAGTAGCGACGGGGCCAGCGACAGTACCGTGATCAGGGCAATCAGCTGGACGATGGTGCTTGTTGTCGATCCGCCCTGACCCAGATCCAGGGAAAGCGCCTGGGCTGCGGCGCTGTCGGGGAACGCCAACCAGATAAGTCCCAGAGCGCCTGCAATCAGGGATGACAAAACCAGTGACTTGCGGCGGCTCATGAGTCTTTCTCCGTATTGTCATCCGGGCTGTCCGGCCTCAAAGCCCTTGGAAGGGGCGGGCCTTGCGGGGGCAGGGGGGACGCTTTTTTATCAAGGTCTGTGGATGTTGCCCGGGCCGCTTCGTTCAGGGCTTTTGAAAAAGCATTTTCCGGTGGCGTGATTGCGTTTTCGATTAAAAGTTCGGTGCCTGTCCCCAGCAAAATAAGATGTTCTGTATCGTCACGTCGAATCAGGACCATTCGTCGTTTGCCGTCAATGTTAAGGCTTTCGACGATTCCCAGACGGCGCTGCGCGGAATTTCTGGGGTTCGAGGGGAGTCCGAAACCCATGCGACGGGCCGCGACTGTCACCAGTGCAATCAACGCCAGCACGAAAATGAAGGCGAAGATGAACTTCAGATAATCGGTCATGTTGAAATCAAGGCCATCCATTGCGGCTATTGGTCTCCGCTGTCCGATTTATACGCATCAATGGCGCGTTTCGCAGTGTTTTCAAGTTCCTCTTGCGAGTCGGTCCATATCTTGGCGGACATTTCCTCGTTTAACTGGTTTAAATCCTGGACAATCGCATTGAAGGCTTCTTCGACATCAGTTGATCCCTCCATATCTGAGGCTTCTGCATCTTCGCAAAGGGCCTGGACCTTTCCTTCAAGGTTGGCCAGGTCGACTGTTTTATCGTCGGCAATCAATCGGCGGGCGGTGGCAATCACAGATGATACTTTCTGTGCTTCCTCCAGTAGTTCTTCGATTGTTTTAGGGTTCATGGTGTTGTGTCCTTGTTTTCCTTATCGTCCGGGGAATTCGTATCCTGATCTGCTTCTTCCCGTGCCTTCATGTCTTCATATACAAAATCAGGCATATTGCCGTTGGCTCTGTAGACATAGGTTAGAATTTCAGCGACGGCTGCGAAGGCCTCAATCGGAATTTCACTGTCGATATCAATAGCGCTAAGCATTTCCGCAAGATCGGCGTCCTTTCGGACCTTGACGCCCTGGGCAAAGGCGATTTGAAGAATCTGCTCAGCTACCGAGCCGCGGCCACCGGCGACGACTTTCGGAGCAAATTCGCTTTCCGGGTCGTAATCAAGGGCGACAGCAACGGTGTCTTTACGCGTACGGCTACCATCGTTTTCCTTCGATGGACCCTCTTGCGTGACCCCTTCTTCACTGTCGCTGATGTCTGACAAAATGTTCAAACCACATGGCGTTAACCCAAATTTACCCACCACCGATCCTGCCCCAACATGCCTAAGATATGGTTAAGGAGGGAAGAGCTTTAAAGCAGGCGGATTCTATCTGAAAAATGCCCTGTTTTGGCCTGGAAATGCCCGGAAAATGAACAGATTTCAGGGCCAAGGTTCTGATTCCATGAGTCATTCCAGGTGTTTACTCAATATTAAACGTTAAGCGGCAGTATTAGTAACTGTAATGGGTATTGCCGCTCGATTTGGGACCGGGTGGTGTTTGGATAAACAGGCAAGTGGTTGGATCATGGATCTCAACAAATTAACACTCTTCGGTATGGTCAAGAACAGACTGAACTGGCTAGGTCAGCGTCAGGAAGTTCTGGCGCAGAATATTGCCAACTCGGACACGCCAAAATACAGGCCCAGCGACCTGCGGCCTTATAACTTCAAGGAATTGGTGCGTAACGAAGCAGCGCAATTAAATCTTGAGGCCACCGGGCAGAACCATATTCAGGGAATCCGTCGCAGAATTCGGGACTTTTCCGCTGAAGTCGAGCGCAAGCCCTTTGAAACCGCACCCAACGGGAACTCCGTTGTGCTGGAAGAGCAGATGGGCAAAATCAATGAAACCCAGATTAGCCACGATCTGACAACGCAGCTCTACAAAAAGCACCTGAACATGATCAGGATGGCTATCGGAAACAGATAATAAAAGTACGCTCGGCGATATTTTATTCGTCGTTCGCCCAGGATAACGGGAATCAAGCAAGATGGACGATCTTCTAAAAACGATGCGAATTTCCTCTTCGGGCATGCGAGCCCAGGGAACGCGGCTGCGTGTCATTTCCGAAAATATCGCCAATGCCGGCTCCCTGCCGCAAGCACCCGGTGAAATTCCATACCGCCGCAAGGTCATTACTTTCAAGAACACCCTGGATCGGGCTGTCGGTCTTGATACGGTTCGTACCGACAAGATTATTGAAGACAAATCCAAATTCATCAAAAAATTTGATCCCAATCATCCGGCTGCCGATCAGGACGGTTATGTGCAAACGCCAAACGTCAACACCTTGATCGAAATGATGGACATGCGCGAGGCACAGCGCTCTTACGAAGCAAATCTGAACGTCATTAAGTCGTCGAAAGCGATGCTGACCAGCACCATCGATGTTCTGCGCCGCTGATAATATAAAAACAGGAGCAATAACATGGCACTAGCACCTATTCAAAACGCCGCCAGCGCGATATCGGCTTATGCCAAGGCGCCGCAAGGGGGCAGTCCCGGACTTGATGCGCGCGATACACAAGCCAGCCCTTTTGCAAATATGCTCAAGGGTGCCGTACAGCAGGCAATCAACGTTCAGAAAAACAGTGAAGCGGTTTCTATGGCCGCAATAACCGATCGCGCCGACATGACACAGGTTGTTACTGCTGTCGCCGAGGCCGAAGCCACATTGCATGCTGTAACGTCAATTCGGGACAAGATGGTCGAAGCATACAAGGAAATCCTCCGTATGCCGGTTTAAGGCCTTCGCCTTGATTCGAAACGACGACACTCTAGTGTAGAGCGTATTACCATGGACGAGGTAACGGTCCTTGAAATAGGGCGAGAAGCCCTCTTGGTTATTCTAATGACATCAGGGCCGATCATGGGCGCCGGGCTGCTGATTGGTTTGATTATTGCCCTGTTTCAGGCATTGACGACAATTCAGGAAATGACCCTGACTTTTGTCCCGAAAATTATCGTCATTTTTATCGCCATTGTCGTCTTCATGCCTTTCATGATGACGACCGTTATCGAATTCGCCAACACCCTGTTCGACCGAATCGCGACCCTTGGGTAACGGGGGATGTTGTCGGACCTAATCCAGATAAACATTTTCGCATTTTTATTGATATTTGCGCGAATCGGCACAGTTTTCATGCTGATGCCGGGTATTGGGTCCGGCTATGTTCCGATGAATATCCGACTGGCGATTGCCCTTGCGGTATGTTTCATCGTCACCCCCTTTCTGTCCCAGTCTTTGCCCGGTATGCCGGGGTCGCAAATAGACCTGATGTTGTTGATTCTGACCGAAATGATCATAGGCCTATTCATTGGGTTAGTTGCCCGAATTACCATGGGGGCGTTGCAGACGGCGGGTACCCTGATTGCCTTGTTCGCCTCCCTTGCCAACGCCATGATCCGCGACCCGATTGCGGAGCAACAAAGCTCGCTGATCGCCACCTTTCTCAGCCTCCTGGGCATGGTCTTGATTGTTGTTGCGGACTTGCACCACCTGATGATCCGAAGCGTCGTTGAAAGTTACAGCCTGTTCCAACCGGGGCAGCAGTTGGAACTGGGTGATTTTTCGGAAATGCTGGCCCGGCGTGTCGCCGACAGTTTCGAGTTGGGGGTGCAATTGGCCTCGCCCTTCTTGCTGGCTGCCATGGTCTATTATATCGGCCTTGGTATCCTTGGCCGGTTGATGCCTGCGCTACCAGTCTTTATTGTTGTTATGCCGATTCAGATTGTCGGCCAAATTGGATTACTTATGTTATCCTTGTCGGCGTTGATGATGTATTTCCTGAGCAGGTTCGAGGAAGCCATCATTGTGTTTCTGGAGCCCTGACCTATGGCTGAAGACGACGACTCACAAAAAACAGAAGACCCGACTGACAAACGAAAACAAAAATCCCGTACTGACGGTCAGGTTGCCTCGTCACAGGAAGTCAAAAGCTGGGCCGCCCTGCTTGGCGGCGCATTCGGCCTGCTGGTCCTGGCGCCTGGTGTGGCCAACAATGTCCGGATTATCGGGGCGAAGTTTATTGAAACACCCGATGCGATTCCCATGGACCAGGAAAATTTTCGTTTAATGTTTTCCGGGCTCCTTTTTGATACCATTGTCGCCCTGTCGCCGGTCCTGGTTTTGCTTCTTCTGTTGGGTATCGCCTCGAACGTCGGCCAGACGGGCTTTATCTGGGCGCCGAAAAAAATAGTCCCTGATTTTAAAAAAATCAGCCTTCTAAAAGGGGTCAAGCGCATGTTTTCGCTGCGCTCTGTCAATGAATTCGTCAAAGGCATCCTGAAGCTGACGCTGGTTACCATTGTCGCGGTGATGGTTGCCGCGCCCTTGATGAACGATTTGTCCCTGTTCATAGAAAGAAGCATCAGCGACATGCTGGAGCGTCTGCTGAGCGTTTCAATCTGGTTCACATTGGCTTCCGTCGCCGTCATGACGGTTATTGCAGTGATCGATTTTTCCTACCAGAAATACTCTGAATTCAAGCAAATGAAGATGAGCAAGCAGGAGGTCAAGGACGAGAACAAGCAGTCGGAAGGCGATCCCATGGTCAAGGCCAGGATTCGTCAAATTCGTATGGAACGCGCCCAGCAAAGGATGATGTCATCGGTGCCAGACGCAGATGTCATTATCACCAACCCTACGCATTATGCCATCGCCCTTAAATACAAGATGGAAGAAATGCAGGCCCCTATACTGGTTGCCAAGGGAATGGATTCTCTGGCGATGAGGATCAGGGAAGTCGCCGAGGAAAATGACATTCCGATCGTTGAAAACCCGCCATTGGCCCGCGCCCTTTACGCCAGTGTCGAGATCGATGAAGAAGTGCCAGCTGAACATTATATGGCCGTTGCCGAAGTGATCGGGTATGTCATGCGTATGCGTGGCGACCTGCCGCAAACCGGCCCGGGGCAATGAGATAAAAACGTGACAGATACCCAACCGATACCAGTCCAGTCCATCAGCCCGGGAATGGTAAAGGGACGGCGATTGTTTTTTCTACATCCGGGCGTTCACGGTGCGGCGTTCAGTGCGGTTGCCCTGAGCGCGATTGCGGCTGCCAGCATGAACGATGGCTGGGCGATGGCGACGTTGAGTGGCCTTGGCGGCGCGGCGCTGGCCGTTGCAGCTTGGTCGTTTTATAAATTTTCAAGGGGACGGTCCCTTGAAAATATTATATCGGCGGCCATTGATAACAGCTCCCAGGCCGCCTTCGTCACCGCATTGCCTATTGATCCAGACGCGCCTTTTGTTTTTGCCAACCCGGCTTTTCACAGCTTGTTCTCTTCGCTTGGCGGTGGGAATTTTCTGTCGTCCCTTGGCGCATTGACAGGGCTTCTGGATGGCGGCGACGCCACCATCGACGAATTTGCCCGTTTGCAGACGACGGCAAATGCGGGTAGCGCCGATCATGCGGAATTGCCGTTTAAAGGAACCTCCGGCACCCCTGAATGGCGCAGGCTTTCAGTGCAGCCTTATCGGGTGGCGGGGGAAAAGGGTGGCTTTGTTTTGTGGCGTGGCCGCGATGTAACCGCACGCAGGGAGATGGATGTGGCGCGCCGCCAGGAAGAGGAAACCTTTGCCGATTTCCTTGACAATCTGCCGGCCGCCTTCTTTTCCGCCGATGAGACGGGAAACATTCTTTACGCCAATAACAAATTCGTCGACTGGTTGGGAATATCGGCGGAAGAACTGCGTGCCAGGAACATGCGCTTTTCAGACTTCGTCGTCGCCGGCAGCGCCGACGCCGCAACCGGTGCGCCGGAGACCGGCGTCAGTGGCGACGTTACCCTGCGCGGCCCCGGCGGCAGCCTGTTCAAGGCCTGCCTTGTCCAGTCTGAACAGCTTGATGGCAATGGCGATATGGCATACAGCCGTTCCGTCCTGCTGCGCGACCTTACGTGGCGCGGCGAAACCGGCGTCCAGGGCAAGCCGGTGGCATCGGGTTCTGCCAATGGCCATAAACTGCGTTGGCTGTTTGACGAGGCCCCGGTCGGCATCGTGCTGCTGGATTTACAGGGCAATGTCACGGAATCGAATCGCGCCTTTCTGAAGCTGCGCGGGGTGCATCGGGACTCGGTCATCGGGCGTCCTTTTTCTGAGCAGATCAGCAAGGAAGACCGCGGCGATGTGGCGGCCCAGTTATCCAAGGTGGTGATGGGCATCATGCCAGCGTCCCATCTGGAAGTCCGCATGCCGGCAATGGGCGAGCGAGAACTGATCGCCTCACTTTACGCCTCCCGCCTGGAGGACGATTCCGGTGAGGTCTCAGGATTAGTGCTGCACTTTATCGACACCACCGAGCACAAGAATCTGGAAGTACAGTTCGCCCAGTCGCAAAAGATGCAGGCTGTCGGCCAGCTCGCCGGTGGCGTTGCCCATGATTTCAATAACCTGCTGACGGCGATGATCGGTTTCTCCGATCTTCTGTTGACCCGTCACGGCCCGGACGATCCGTCCTTTGCCGATATTCAGCAAATCAGGCAAAACGCAAACCGGGCGACCAATCTGGTGCGCCAGTTGCTGGCCTTCTCGCGGCAGCAGGAACTGGTGCCCGAAGTGCTTGATGTTACCGACGCCCTGTCAGACCTGTCCAACCTGCTGGGCCGCCTGATTGGCGAGAACATGGAACTGCAAATGACCCACGAGCGGGACTTGTGGTTGATCCTTGTTGATCACGGTCAGTTCGATCAGGTCATTATCAATCTGGCCGTCAATGCCCGCGACGCCATGCCCGGTGGCGGCACGGTGTCGATCAGCACCTCGAATGTCAGCCTGAGCGAAAATGTCCAGCGCAGCCACGAGGTCATGAAAGCAGGCGACTACATCCTGGTTGAAGTCGCCGACACCGGGGTTGGCATCGCCAAGGAAGATCTGGTGCGTATTTTCGAGCCGTTCTTCTCGACCAAGGAAGTCGGACAGGGAACCGGACTTGGCCTTTCCACCGTATATGGCATTATTCACCAGACCGGCGGTTATATCTTCGTCGACAGCGCCCCGGGGGAAGGCACGACATTCAGCATTTACCTTCCGCGCCAGATTGGCGGCGAGGCGAAGACGGTGCTTGACGTAGACCCGTCCGTCCATGTTGTTATCAGCGAGCGCGATGTGGATACCCCCCTGATGCCGCCCAAAGCGCCCGTTCGCGAT
>JADHSW010000138.1 GCA_016776705.1 Rhodospirillales bacterium | reverse complement strand
CCCCGCGCAAGGATGTTATTAAAACCTTCGCGCTGGAAAAAGAAGAACCGCGCGATAACACCCGCATCCTTCGCGCTGATCAGGACACCCCAGCCCCCACAACGCCAATTGATGGTGTGGATAAAGCAAAACGCGCCCCCTCCACCCATCAACCATCCCCCCTGACAAAGCCATTGCAGGGAAAGTGGCCCGATCAAAACAAGCAACCCGCAGCCGATGATAACAAACATCCGGGTAATTCGGTGCAAATGATCCCTGTCGAAGGCGGCCGCGCCAGCAGGAATATCGCGACACCGAAGAAAGCGAGAAAACGCGTCGAAGAGGAACTGCAGATGGTTCCTGTCGAGGGTGGGCGTGCCTATCAGGATAAAACCGTCGGCTCGAAGGAAGCTGACCACCGGCAACGCGATGTTGCGCCGGCCCGAAAACCCGCATCCCATCGTTCCAAAGACCCAGACATGGCACCGAATGAGGGAAGCCATCGAGAGCGCGCCCTGGGCTCGCAAAAAATCGAAAAGAAGAACCGCCCTGAAAATACCCTGGTGAGAGAGAACGCCAAAGCAGCGAAACCGGAACCGGACATGGTTCGAGAACCATCCCGGCGAAAACAACAGGTCAATATCCTGCCCAGGCATGTCAAACCTGAAATAGTGGTCCGCAAATTCCTTAATGATTTACGCGCGGAAGCAGACCGGCAGGACTATTCCGTCAGGATTGAAACCCCGAAACAGATGCAATTGGAGTTTGCCTCCCACTCAAAGGCTCTGACCGTCGCATTTGAGAAACATATCCTTCCCTTCGACCGGATCATTGTTAAACAGGATGTCCCAAAACACCTGGAGCGCAGACGCAGCGATTCCAGAATCGGAAAAAAACCGGGCATTGTCCGGCAGGTAAAAGCCTTTATCGGCATCAAAAAAATGGCCAAAAGAAAAAACGACCGGCGGATAAAAGCCCTGCGCACCCTTATCGGGCAACTTTGCGAAAGCGGGAAACGTGTCGTTGACTGGCAGGTTGCACCGTACCCGGGCAATCTGTCCCCATTGTCGGAAAACAGGGTCGCAGTTTCGGCACGATACCGTATTCAGGGTGATCGGAATTCCTGGACAGTTCAACTGGTTCAGGATGCCAACGCTGAGGCCTCAACCTCCCTCCCTGCGTTATCTGAGAGCCGGATCAAGAAATCCCTGCTTGTCTTGCTTGATGGCCTGGGGGATGTCATTTATGGGGACCTCATTCAGGATCCGCCCTTTTAAAGTCGCCGCTTCCTGCTGGAATTTCAAAGCGACGAAGAGCATCGCCTGAAATTACGAAACGACCCGGCGATTTACGCTGCCACCAGCGCCAGCAATTCCCTGAACTTTTCAACAAAGCCCAGGAACTCACCTTCGTCGATGGTCAGGGGTGGGTCGATGCGAAACAGGCCGTTCCGGTTGCAAACGATGTATCCGTTTTCCAACAAGGCTTCGTACAGCCTGTCCGATACATCGCTACCGCTGAATTCAATGGCGAACATCATGCCGCGGGCGCGAACCCGGGTGACAATCTTTCCATCGACCAGTTTTTCTAGTTCCCGGGAGAATTTCCCGCCCAGGGTCTCTGCCCTTGAAATTAAATCCTCATCCATCAGGGTCTTGATGACCGCGTTCGCCACCGCCGCAGCCAACGGGTCGTTTTGATGGGACTGCATGTATTTGAAAGAACTATTTTCCACTTCCCTCGCCGTCTGCCGGTTCATCGCTACCACGCTGACCGGATAACCGTTGCCGACGCCTTTGCCGAT
This sequence comes from Rhodospirillales bacterium, assembly GCA_016776705.1. Lineage (GTDB taxonomy): Bacteria > Pseudomonadota > Alphaproteobacteria > Rhodospirillales > JABHCV01 > JACNJU01. Next base: position 6,306 of record JADHSW010000138.1, on the reverse strand, counting down.
GGCGATGATGTCAGGGTCAATCTGATGATGATTATGGCCGAACCATTTTCCTGTGCGGCCCATGCCTGTGGTCACTTCATTGGCAATTATCTTTCCGCCCCTGTCCCTGACGGCGGCGACAAGGTTTTGAACCATCGAGGCGGTCGGAAAGCGCACAAAACCGGACGCACTTCCCGGTTCAAACAGGAACTCGGAAATATCACCGGGGATGCTTTTCAATTTTTCGCAAGCCACGTTGCAATTATCACGCTCCCGGCAATCACGGCAGTCGCTCCAGTCGAACAGGCACCAGCCATTTTCCCTGTTTATGGTCGAACTGAAGGAGCCGAAATAGCCGTCATGCAGGCTCAAGGTCGCGCCCTTTCCGGCAAGATGTCGTGTGGCTTGCCGCGCCAGTTCAATGGCTTCGCTGCCTGAACTGAGAAAGACGCACTTACCGTCTTTGAAGTTTGCAATGTCCAGAACGGTTTCGGCGGCTTCTTCGACAATGCTGCTGGAATAACAAAAACCGGTATGGGTTATGGAGTCGATCTGATCCTTGATGGTTTGGTTGATCCGGGAATGATTGTGTCCCAGCGACATGCACCAGACACCCGATTCCAGATCCAGATAACGTTTCCCCCTGTCGTCAAACAGGTGCGCCCCTTCGCTTTTGACAATGTTGGGTATTTTTATGGCATGCCCGCCGCAATCGAGAACCTTGCTCATACAGATTAACCTTGTCCCCAGGGCAGGCCGTCCACCTTCCAGCCATTGATGGTGCCACGATGGCCGCCCGGGTCCTTATCGCCTTCGAAGCCGTAGGCGATGTTGTAACAGGTCTTGAAGCCGATTTCGCTCAAGGCGATGGCGGCGGATTTTGAGCGCACGCCCGAACGGCAAATGATCAACAGGTCTTGTTGCGGATCGATGCCGGTATCGCGTACCTGATTGAGGAAGTCCGGGTTCAGTTGCATGGAAGGAAACATGAGCCAAGGCACGAGCAGGGGCTGGCGGCCCAGGGCGCTTAAATCGGGCAGGCCTACATAAGCCCACTCGGCAGGGGTGCGCACATCCAGCAGGGCCGCCTTGGGGTTCTCAACCATTATTTCCCAAGTCTGTTTTGGTGTCAGATCGCCTGCGTATATTCCTTCAGTCACCGTAAAATCCCTTCAAAAATTGTATGAAACAGGGTTTTTCTTGCCAATCCTACCCCCACTATATAAGAACAATGGCCTAATTGCGTATTGTTTTGCGCATTTATTATTTTTACGGAAAAATTCACATGCCCAATCTTACTCTCGCCTACGGTTTATCCTTTAAAGATTTATATGAAAACGATGGCCTGGCCCGTATTGACGCGGCCTACCTTGATCATCTGAAAGAAGCCGATAGCGATCTCGCCGATCGCCTTGTCGATGCCCGCACCCAGCCAGAATGCATGGAAAACAAGGCAACGTCCGACCTGCTGCTTGATCTGGCACCCCATGTGGATGATTTCGTCGCCAACCTTTTCGGCATTGAAACGCACGCCCGCGCCCTCGCCGAACGCCACCATGATCTGGCCCCGCTGTTCGCCTGTAAAAGATTGTTTGTGCAGCGTCAGGCGGCAAAGAAAATCAAGGCTGACGAGGCTGAGACTATTGACGGTCCGGCTTTGGAGGGTGAACTGACAGCAATGATGGGCGGCGCGTTCGACCAGCTGGGCTTCGCCAAAACCGTAATGGCATGGATGGATGACGAGGAAGCCAATTGCGACGCCCTTGATCTTGCCAGACGTTACGCCGGCTGGGCCTTTCACACGGACGCCGGAAAGCAGCGCCACAGCGATGACGTTTTATTCAAAGGCCCCGAAAAAGTCGATTTCCTTAACCTTATTGAAGCCGAAACCATCCATCAGCATGGTATCGACATGTTGCACCTGCCGCCCGAATCGCAGCATCCCCGGGACGGTTTCGGACTCACCGATCAGGGCTGCGATCTTATCGGTGCGCTGGATCAGGCCAATTACTGTGTTATTTGCCACGACCGGGGCAAGGATTCCTGCGCGAAGGGCATTCGCGACAAGCAAAGCGGAGCCTTCGCCAGCAATGAGCTGAAAGTGCCGCAGGCCGGTTGCCCGCTGGAAGAAAAAATCTCCGAGATGCACAAGGCCAAGGCCGACGGCCACGCGCTGGCGGCACTGGCGATCATCGCCATCGACAACCCCATGACGGCAGGCACCGGGCACCGCATTTGCAACGACTGCATGAAGGCCTGTATTTACCAGAAGCAGGAACCGGTCGATATCCCGCAGGCCGAAACCCGTACCCTGAAAGATGTGCTGGAACTGCCCTGGGGATTTGAAATCTATTCCCTGCTCACCCGCTGGAACCCCCTGAACATTTCACGCCCGTTACCGGCAGCCGATACGGGCTACAAGGTGCTGGTCGTGGGCCAGGGACCTGCCGGTTTCACCCTGGCCCATTATCTGATGAACGAAGGCCACACGGTTGTCGCCATCGATGGCGCAAAAATCGAACCCCTGCCTCCTGAATTAAGCGGCATGAGCCAAAGCGGCGATCGTGTCCCGTTCGAACCGGTCCACACATTCGCCGATATTGAAGAAGATCTTGGCGAGCGCGTCATGGCAGGTTTTGGCGGCGTCGCCGAATACGGCATCACCGTGCGCTGGAACAAGAATTTCCTGAAGGCCATCCGCCTGCTGCTGGAAAGGCGCGCGAACTACACGCTTTACGGCGGTGTGCGCTTTGGCGGCGCAATCACCGCTGACAACGCCTTCGAAATGGGTTTCGACCATGTCGCCCTGTGTATGGGGGCTGGCAAGCCGACGGTTCTCGGCATCCCCAACGGCCTCGCCCGTGGTGTGCGTCAGGCATCTGATTTCCTGATGGCCCTGCAATTGACCGGAGCTGCAAAGCCGGATTCGGTTACCAACCTGAATATCCGCATGCCTGTTGTCGTTATCGGCGGCGGCCTGACCGCCATCGACACGGCGACAGAAGCCCTGGCCTACTACGTCAAGCAGGTCGAGAAATTCCTCGCCCGATATGAAAAAATTCAGGGCAATGGCGCTAACCCGGGTTGGACGCCCGAAGAAGAAGGCTTCGCCGAAGAATTCATTGAACACGGTCGCGCTGTACGCGCCGAACGCGAAGCCGCAGCAGCCGATGGCCGCGCACCCAACTTTGCGCCATTGCTGGATTCCTGGGGTGGAGCGACGCTCGCCTACCGTCGCCGCATGATCGATTCGCCCAGTTATACGCTGAACCACGAGGAAATCACCAAGGCGTTTGAGCAGGGCATCCACTTCGCTGAAATGCTGTCCCCCGTCGCCATTGAAATCGACGATCACGGCCATGCCCAGGCGATCAAACTTGAAGTGCAGGAAATTGACGAACACAACCGTCCCAATGCAACGGGTCACGTCATCTCCATGCCAGCCAGGTCAATCCTGATTGCCGCAGGCACCCAACCCAACACGGTGATCGCCCGTGAATACCCTGGTTTTGGCGACCTGGATGGAAAATACTTCCAGGCCGAAGACGAAGATGGAAATGCCGTATCTCCGGAATGGTCGGCCAAGCCTGAACAGGCGCAGGTGACCATGAAGGTAAATGACGACAACCACTCCATTACTTTCTTCGGTGATTTGCATCCGTCCTATGCCGGTAACGTGGTCAAAGCCATGGCCAGCGCCAAGCAGGGCTATCCCGTCATCAACCGTCAGCTAGCCAAGAACCCGCCCAGCGCCATCAGGGGCGGTGATCTGGTCAAACAGCTGGATAATGGTCTTCGCGCCCGTGTGGTCGACATCATTCGCCACAATCCCAATATCCTTGAAGTCATCCTGCACGCCCCGCTCGCAGCCCAGGCCTTCAAACCCGGACAGTTCTTCCGCCTGCAAAACTATGAAGCCAACGCCAAACGCTGTGACGGCACCGTCCTTGGAATGGAAGGGATGGCCCTGACCGGTGCGTGGGTCGATACAGAAAAAGGATTGGTGTCCACCATCGTCCTTGAAATGGGTGGTTCATCAAACCTGTGCGAACTGTTGGATATAGGCGAGCATGTGGTCTTGATGGGACCGACGGGCGCCCCGACGGAAACCCCCGGCGGCGAAACCGTGGTTCTGGTTGGCGGCGGCCTTGGCAACGCCGTGCTGTTTTCAATCGGTCAGGCGTTGCGAGAAGCAGGATCGAAAGTTCTCTACTTCGCCGCCTACAAAGGCAACAATGATCGATACCACATCAATAATATCGAGGCCGCTGCCGACACCATCGTCTGGTGTTGCGATGAAGCACCCGGTTTCCAACCCGGCCGCGATGGCGACAAGGCTTTTGTCGGAAACGTGGTTCAGGCCATGACAGCCTATGCCACGGGTGAGCTGGGCGAGACGCCGATTTCCATGAAGGACGCCAATCGCATGCTGGTCATCGGTTCCGACGTGATGATGAAGGCCGTCACCGACGCCCGTCACGGCATACTGAAAGAACATCTGGACCCTGATCACACGGCCATTGGTTCCATCAACTCTCCCATGCAATGCATGATGAAGGAAATCTGCGCCCAGTGCCTGCAACTGCACAAGGACCCTGAAACCGGCGAGGAAACAATTATTTTCTCGTGCTTCAATCAGGACCAGACACTGGATCATGTGGTTTTCCCGTCCTTGCAACAACGCTTGCGTCAGAACGCCGTACAGGAGAAATTGACCCGTCAGTGGATAATTCGCTGCATGTCGCACTTGCAAGATGCGGGTTAAAAGGCCACTTTGCCTTCTATGACAAATTCAAACGAAAAAGAGCAGGCCGACGCCCTCTGCCTGCTGGAAGACCTGATCGGGCGGGCCAAAAAAGCCGGTGCCCAATCGGCGGACGCAGTGTTCGTCAAAGGCGTCTCGCTGTCACAGTCCATTCGACTGGGCAAGCCGGAACATCTGGAACGCTCCGAAGGCAGCGATATCGGCCTTCGTGTCTTTATGGGCAAACGTCAGGCCATCGTCTCGTCGTCGGACAGTTCTGGCGAGGCGCTGGATGAACTCTCGGCCCGCGCCGTCGCCATGGCCCGCGCCGTGCCGGAAGATCCTTACTGTGGAATGGCCGACCCGGACCAACTGGCGACGATCTTCGCGGATGTGGAATCCTGTGATACCTTTGAGCCCGACGCCAATCACCTGCGCGATCTCGCCAGCCGCACCGAAGAAGCGGCCATGGCCGTTGCTGGCGTCACCAATTCAGAAGGCGGCACTGCCGGTTGGGGCTTGAACACGGTCGCCATGGCCGGGTCAAACGGCTTCGCCCGCGCCTACGCCAATTCAAGCCATTCGCTGAGCGCATCCGTCATCGCCGGTGAAGGCACGGAAATGGAGCGCGATTACGATTACACCGCCGCCGTTTTCGCAAGCGACCTGGATACCCCGGAAGCCATTGGCAAAAGTGCCGGCGAGAAGGCGGTCAGACGCCTGAACCCAAAAAAGGCCGAAACCGCGGCCCTGCCGATCATTTTTGATACGCGGGTATCGAAAAGCCTGGTCGGGCATTTATCCGCGGCCGCAAATGGATCGTCCATCGCCCGTGGAACATCGTTCCTGAAGGATAGGATGGGCAAGCGGATTTTCCCCGAAGGCATCAACATTATCGACGACCCCCATCGCAAGCGCGGCCTTAAATCCCGCCCCTTCGATGGCGAGGGCATCGCCACCAGGACAACCCATTTGATCGAAGACGGGCAGTTGAAGACCTGGTTCATGGATTTGCGCTCGGCCCGTCAACTGGGCATGCAAACCACCGGCCATGCCTCGCGCGGCACCTCGTCCCCGCCGTCACCGTCATCCAGCAATCTGTATCTGGAACCCGGCGATATCAGCCCGGAAGAGCTGATGGCGGACATTAAAGCGGGCCTGTACGTCAACGAATTGATCGGATTCGGCATCAACGGCGTTACCGGCGATTATTCTCGCGGCGCCAGTGGTTTCTGGATCGAAAATGGCGAAATTGTCTATCCGGTCAGCGAAGTCACCATCGCAGGAAATCTGAACGATATGTTTGCCAACCTGAGCTGCGCAAACGACCTTGAATTCCGCTTTGGCATCGACGCCCCGACCCTGCGCGTCGAAGGCATGACCATCGCCGGGCGCTAAAGCCCGCTCCGTCCTGAAATTTGCCAATAATTGGTCCGTGGGCGTTGGCTCCCACGGTATCTCCGTGTTACTGTCGGGCCCTATCTAACGGGGGAACAGAGACCTTGAATGACCGGTCCCTAGTAAAAGAATACCAGCACCGATCGACGACCAGCCTGATGCGCCGGCTGGTGCGTGACTATATC
>JADHSW010000137.1 GCA_016776705.1 Rhodospirillales bacterium | reverse complement strand
CCACAACCACCTCAGCCGAAAAATTTGCGTAGACATTTACCAACGTGTTTATGTCTTTGTGGCCAGTGATTAGCCTAATATGGGCGACAGTAAGCAGTGGTTCCTTCTTGCTGTTCTTCATCTCGAACAAGGCCGAGATTCCTTCATGGCTTAAGTCATGAAGGTGAAGGTCTTTCTTCAGAAATCATTATTTCTGAAGATCAGACTTGAATTCCAGCCAAGCTGAACTTGCTGTGTTTGAAGTGACGTGAAAGACCCGTTCTTTTCCCCATAGGGGTTTGAACTCTTCGAGTATCGCAGCAGCCCTTTCTGGTAGGGGTACATGGCGGGGATAGTCTGTTTTGGTTTTTTCCAAATATACCTGTCGTTTTTCCAGAAAGACCTGATCCGGAGAAATGTATGAAACCTCTCCGAGGCGCATACCGGTTGCTAAAAGGAACTCTATAAGTGGCGCAAACCACGGTTGCTTGGTTCGTTTACGAGCTTCTCGAAGAATGGTTTCTTCTTCTCCCTCCTCCAGCCGACGATTTCTGGGAAGAGGTTTTTCTACCTTCTTCACGCCCTTTACAGGGTTTTTTGTCAAAATATCCCATTCGTCGATAGCATGGCTGAATATCTTTGAGATTGTGTTCAAGTTGTTGTTGACGGTGTTCGGGCTGCAATCATTTTTTCTCTTTTCACGAAAATCACGGATATGGCTCTTCCTGATTAGCGTGAGTGGGAGTTTGGCAAACTTGAACTTCTTGATTTGCGTGGCGTGAGAGGCTTTGTCGCCCTTATACGTGCGCTGCCGCTCTGTCTCTATGGGAAGCTCGTTGAGAAATTTGTCCAATGCCTGAGCCAAGGTGATTTGGTCTGATATTGCGCCTTTGCGAACGTAGGTTCCATCATCCATCTGGGCGGCGATTTTGTTCCCCGCTTTTACAGCCGCTGTCTTGGTCAAGAATGTGTCCGAATGGAAATGCCCCTTTCGGCGGACGCGTAGTCCCCATACGGTTTCACCGCCCTTCTTTTTGCGTTGTTTTATGGAGACGCCGTTAGCCATTCTTTCCAGACCTTCGTCCAACTTGGAAACATACTGGAAAAACAGTATAAACCGGCTGTCCTGTTCGGACAACCGGCTTAGAATAATACATTGTTTTATATAAATAAATGGCGGAGAGAGAGGGATTCGAACCCTCGGTTCCCGTGAAGGAACAACGGTTTTCGAGACCGCCCCATTCGACCACTCTGGCACCTCTCCGCATCGTTATCCCATGGTCAGAGCGGGCGGAGACTAGCCCAAAGCCCCCAGCCTTGCAAGGCGCTCGAGTGGTGTTTCGGCGTGCTTTTTCCTCATACATATATATAGGTACGCATTCAGCTGAATTTGGCGTTGTAAAATAGCCATGAAAGCGTTGACATGCGGGGATTTGCGAGTATATTGCCGCCTTTCCAGCCCGTAGACACTGTCTGCGGGGTATTGCAATGCGCAGTCCGAGGTGGGGTTCGCCCCGAAAGATCGCTCTTTTGAGTGGCACCGCACGACGCGAAGAATGAAAAAGAGAGCGTACATCATGTTCGCAGTGATTAAAACCGGCGGCAAACAATACAAAGTCGTCGAGAACGATGTCATCATCGTCGAAAAACTGGAAGCCGAAGCTGGCGCCACCGTCGAATTGGGCGATGTTCTGATGATCGGCGATACCGGCGCCGCCGCAAAAACCGCTTCCAGCGATCTGGACAAGGCTGCCGTCTTTGCCGAAGTCATCGAGCAAAGCCGGGCCGACAAGATCATCGTCTTCAAAAAGAAGCGTCGTCACAATTATCGTCGCAAGGCTGGACATCGTCAGCACCAGACAGTTCTGCGCATCACCGGCATCAGCCCCACCGGCACCAAGCCGAAGGCCGCTGCCAAGAAAGCCGCCCCTGCGAAGGAAGCAGCCAAGGCTGACGACGCTGCAGCCGCACCAAAGAAAACCGAAGCTAAAAAGGCCGCGCCAAAAAAGGCTGCGGCTAAAGCAAAATCCGAGGAGTAAAGTCAGATGGCACATAAAAAAGCAGGTGGTAGTTCCCGCAACGGTCGCGATACAGCTGGCCGCCGTCTTGGCGTTAAGAAATTCGGTGGCGAAGTCGTCGTTCCCGGCAACATCATTATCCGCCAGCGTGGCACCAAGTGGCATCCGGGTGAGAACGTCGGCATTGGCAAGGATCACACCATCTTTGCCCTGATCGAAGGCCGCGTGAAATTCAAACAAAAAGCCGCTGGCAAAGTGTTTGTTGGAGTGGAACCGGCTGCGGGCTAAAAGTCCTGCGACCATTCACTCGTATCAAGTTCAGGGGAATGGTCAGCCATTCCCCTTTTTGATTCCTTAAGAGTGTTGGTGATATGAAATTTCTCGACGAAGCAAAAATTTTTATCAAGAGCGGCACCGGCGGCGACGGTTGTGTTGGCTTTCGTCGTGAGAAAAACATTCCCTTTGGTGGCCCCAACGGTGGTAACGGCGGGCGCGGTGGCGATATTGTTTTCGAATGCGTCGATGGCCTGAATACCCTGATTGATTTTCGCTACCAGCAGCATTTCAAGGCCAAGCGCGGAATCCATGGTATGGGATCAAATCGTGACGGGCCAAAGGGCGCGACGATCATTATCAAGGTTCCCGTTGGCACCCAGGTTCTTGACGAGGATAACGAAACCATCATTGCCGATTTTACGGAAGTCGGTCAGTCGCAAAAAATATTAAAAGGCGGCGACGGCGGTTTCGGCAATGCTCACTTCAAAACATCCACCAATCAGGCGCCGCGTCGTTTCGATCCCGGTTGGCCGGGTGAAGAGAGGTGGGTCTGGTTGCGTCTGAAGCTGATCGCCGATGTTGGACTGGTTGGCTTGCCCAACGCCGGAAAATCAACTTTTCTGGCTGCCGTTTCGCGCGCCAAACCGAAAATTGCCGATTATCCCTTTACCACCCTGCATCCAAATCTGGGGGTTGTCGGAGTCGATGAAGAGGAATTCGTCGTCGCCGATATCCCCGGTTTGATCGAGGGAGCCCACGAAGGCGCTGGCCTTGGTCATCGTTTCCTGGGTCATGTGGAGCGTTGCCGGGTGTTGCTGCATTTGGTCGATGGAACGGCCGACGATGTTGCTGCTTCATACAGGACAATTCGCGGCGAGCTTGAAGCCTATGGCGGCGAGCTTAAGGACAAGATTGAAATTGTCGCTCTGAACAAGTGCGACGCGTTGACGAAAGATGACATCATCGAAAAACTGAAAGTCCTGAAAAAAGCCTCAGGGTCAGAAGTCATGAAGTTGTCGGGCATCGCAGGATTGGGCGTTGAAAAAATGCTCAGGGCCCTGAACGCGATCATACATGAGGAGCGCGGCGACAACATCGTCGAGGAACGAACGGTATTTGAACCATGAGCCCGCACCGACAAACCAGGGATTTAAGTGCCGCCAGGCGCATCGTCATCAAGATCGGGTCTTCCCTTCTGGTTGACGACGAACACGGCACAATTCACCGCAAGTGGCTGGCGGCAATGGCAGAAGATGTGGCGCGCCTGTGCGGGCGTGGTCAGGAAGTTCTCATCGTATCGTCCGGCGCTATAGCCGTCGGCAGGCGGCATCTGAAATTCGCTGACGGAAATTTGCGACTTGAAGAAAAACAGGCAGCCGCGGCAACCGGCATGCTGCGTCTGGCCCATGCCTATCAGGAAGAACTGGCGCATCACGACCTTACAATGGGGCAAGTGTTATTAACCCTGGATGACAGTGAAAACCGGCGGCGCTACATCAATGCACGCAATACACTGGAGACGCTGCTGCGTTTGGGTGCCGTGCCGCTGATCAACGAGAACGACACTGTCGCGACTGATGAAATCCGCCTGGGTGATAACGACAGGTTGGGCGCGCGCGTCGCCGCCATGGTCAGCGCCGACACCCTAATCCTTCTTTCCGATGTGGACGGCCTTTACACCACCGACCCACGGCGGGATGAAAACGCGACGGTAATTCCAGAAGTCTATGAGATTACCCCGGAAATTGAAGCCATGGCCGGGCAGGCCCAGTCCAGCGTCGGCACTGGCGGTATGGTAACCAAATTGGCCGCAGCCAAAGTTGCCATGAGCGCCGGGTGTCGCATGGTCATCGCCAACGGTCACGAACTAAATCCTGTTCGCCGGATTGAAGAAGGCGCGTCCTGCACTTGGTTCATTCCCAAGGGAACGCCCCGCTCGGCGCGCAAGCACTGGATCGCCGGAACCCTTAATCCGACCGGTAAGCTGATCGTCGATGATGGCGCACTGAAAGCCCTGAAGGGCGGGAAAAGCCTTCTGCCTGCGGGTGTCGTCAATGTGGAGGGACGCTTCCAAAAGGGTGACGCGGTGATTGTTGTTAACGGTGACGGCACCGAAGTGGGGCGTGGGCTGGTTGCCTATTCACTGAAAGATGCGCGCCTGTTGATGGGCCATAAAAGCAGTGAAATCGAAGGCCTGCTAGGCTACCGTGGTGCGGACGAGTTGATCCACAGGGACGATTTGGTGTTGTCATGAGTGCACTTGAAAAGAACGACATTGCTGCCCTGATGCAGGATTTGGGCAAGGCCGCCAAGGCGGCTGCCGCTGAACTTGCAACGGCGACAACGCAGGCCAAGAATACGGCGCTTCGCCAGGCCGCTAAATCCTTACGCGATCGGGCACCGGAAATCATGGAAGCAAATGCCCTTGATATGACGGCGGGCGAGCAAAAGGGCCTGAAGGGGTCTTTTCTTGATCGTCTGATGTTAAACGAGGATCGCATCGAGGCCATGGCCGCAGGGCTGGAATCCATCGCCGACCTGCCAGATCCAGTTGGCGTGACCTTAAGCGAATGGGACCGTCCGAACGGATTGCAGATCGAACGGGTCAGCACACCCCTTGGTGTAATTGGCGTGATTTATGAATCCCGGCCCAACGTTACGGCGGATGCTGGCGCCCTGTGCCTGAAAGCCGGACACGCTGTGATCCTGCGTGGCGGTTCTGAAAGTTTCCATTCTTCAGGGGCAATCATGGCAGCTCTGGCCGATGGCCTGAAAGTGGCCGGACTGCCTGACGCCGCGATCCAGCTTGTGCCGACGAGGGATCGCGCCGCCGTTGGTGAATTGTTGCGTCTGATCGATTATGTGGATGTAATCGTTCCCCGGGGTGGAAAATCCCTGATTGAGCGTATCACCACGGAAAGCCGCATTCCCATGTTCAAGCACCTTGAAGGCATCTGTCATATCTATGTGGACGAGGCCGCCAATCCGCAAATGGCGCGGGACATTATCGTCAACGCCAAGATGCGCCGAACCGGTATTTGCGGGGCGGCGGAAACCCTCCTGATCCAGCGTTCCGTCAGTGCGCTCATGCTGGGGGGCATCGTTGATGACTTGATAGCGGCTGGTTGCGAAGTGCGCGGCGATGAAGAGGCGCAGGCGATTGATGCCCGTATCATTGCAGCGACGGATGCCGACTGGGATGCGGAATATCTGGATGCGATTATCTCGATCCGCATCGTCGATGATGTTCAGGCAGCCCTGGCCCATATCGCCAGGCACGGATCACAGCATACGGATGCTATTATTTCCGATAATGACAAAACTACTGCGATTTTCCTGAACCAGGTCGACAGCGCCATTGTCATGGTCAATGCCTCGACCCAGTTCGCCGATGGCGGTGAATTTGGGATGGGCGCGGAAATTGGCATTTCGACGGGCAAGCTGCACGCCCGCGGACCGGTCGGAGTCGAACAGCTAACCAGTTTTAAATATGTCGTGCGCGGGACAGGTCAGTGCCGTCCGTGACCCCCGGCCAACGGATCGGCCTTTTGGGCGGATCGTTCAATCCGGCCCATGAAGGACACCTGCACATTTCCGCACTGGCCTTGCACCGTTTGAAGCTGGATCAGCTGTGGTGGTTGGTCAGTCCACAGAATCCCCTGAAGTCCGAATCCGGTATGGCGTTGTTGTCAAACAGGCTCAATGGGGCCAAAAAGGTGGCGGCGGCTGATCCTCGTATTGTTGTCAGCGATATTGAAACAGAGCTCTCGACCCGTCATACGGTAGATACGATTGAGGCCTTAAAACGGCAGTTTCCGGGGACTTCTTTCGTTTGGGTGATGGGGGCGGACCTTCTGGTTCAACTGCCAAACTGGAAGCGTTGGCGGACCCTGTTCAGGACGGTTCCCATTGCGGTTTTTGCCCGTCCAGCCTATTCTTCAAGGGCGCTGGCTGGAAAGGCAGCGCGGCGCTTCGCGGCATCCAGGATCTCCAGATACCGTAGCGGCGCATTGGCGGATATGAGGCCACCGGCGTGGGCTTTTCTGCGTACCCGGTTAAACCGACAATCCGCTACACGCATCCGTGCCGATAAGCGTCACGGAAGCAAATAACAAGGTTGCGGGATTGTCCTGTCGCCGATACTGAATTATTAAGGAGTCGACCATACCACGCACGAAAAAAACGCCTCCGGTGCCGGCTAAATTGCTGAAACTGGTGGAAACTTCGTTAGATGACGACAAAGCCGAAGGCATTGTTGTCATCGATCTCGCCGGCAAGTCATCTTTGACCGATTACATGGTCATTGCCAGCGGCACCTCGCAGCGCCATGTCGGCGCGATGGCCGATCATCTTCACGATCAAATCAAGGCAAGTGGCGTACAAGGCGTGTCCCTTGAAGGACAGGCTTCGTGCGACTGGGTCCTGATTGATGCCGGAGATATCATCGTACATCTGTTCCGACCGGAAGTCCGGGAATTCTATAACATCGAAAAGATGTGGGGCGTTCCCTTGCCCGGTGGTGCTGACGGTCAAACGGCAATCGCTTGACGGTTTGATTAATGCGAATTTTGATCGCCGCGGTGGGCCGCGCCAAAGCAGGCCCAGAGAGGGCTTTGTTTGAGCATTATCAGGCTCGCCTCCTGAACCCTTTTTCGCTGGAACTGAAAGAGGTCGAGGAAAAACGCCCCCTACAGGGAGTGGAACTCAAACAACGCGAAGCGGATTTGTTGCTTGGGGTGGTGCCCAAAGGGGCTCTTGTTATCGCCCTTGATGAAAGGGGTAAATCCCTGCCCAGTACGAAATTTGCCAGTAAAATAGGTGAATGGCGTGATGAAGGTATCCGCGACATTGCATTTTTGATCGGTGGCGCCGATGGTCTGGACGAAAAAATCCGAAAGCAAGCGCGTTTAAGCCTGTCCTTCGGGGCGCAAACATGGCCCCATATGCTGGTGCGCGGATTGCTCGCCGAACAGGTATATCGCGCCCAGTGTATCCTTGGCGGTCACCCTTACCACAGGGAATAAATTTTAACTGAATATGGCAATGCGCCGTCATTACATGATAATTAGCTAATTAATATTTTGAAATACCAGCCAACGGGACACTGAAACATGCGGAAGTACCTGCACATCAAGCTCCATGACCAGTCAACTGAGATCAAAGAGTTGAATGGCGAAGAGATCGCCAACGCCGGTCGTCATTTTATCGCCAAAACCCTGCTTGAAGACGGGATTGCCACGGTTGACCCGTTATCGGCAGACAACCCGTTGATATTTTCCGCAGGCCCGTTTGCCGGCACCAATATGTCCAACGGCAACCGTTTGAGTGTCGGTTGCAAAAGCCCGCTTACCGGGGGGATCAAAGAAGCCAACGTAGGCGGCACATTCGCCGTTGCTGTTGGTCATCAGGGAATGGCCGGGTTCACCCTGCACGGAATTTCTTCCGATTGGGTCGTTATTCATTTTGCCAAGGACGGCACCATTACGTTTAATGATGCCGCTCCCTACATGGGTAGGGGCAATTTTGAAGCTGCTGCCTTGTTGCACGAAAAATATGGCAAGAAAGTCAGTCTGGCGATATGTGGCCCGGTGGGTGAATACCAGGGCCTTGTTGCCGCCATTGCTTTCAGCGACCGCGAGAACCGGCCGGTTCGTTTTGCCGGGCGCGGCGGCGTGGGCGCGGTCATGGGCTCGAAAAAGGTCAAGGCCATTGTCGTCGAAATGGACCGCATGCCGGAACTTCATGACAAAAAGAAGACTATCGGAACCGTACGTGATTATGCAGCCCGGCTTGAAAACGAAGGCGCAGTCCAGGCTATGAAAAAAC
>JADHSW010000136.1 GCA_016776705.1 Rhodospirillales bacterium | reverse complement strand
CGGGAAAACCATTCCGGATGCCAGGGGAGAGATTGGCCGCGGTATTGAGGTTGTCGAGTTTGCCTGTGGAATTCCGCAATGCCTCAAGGGGGAATATTCCGAGAATGTCGGCTCCAATATCGACAGCTACACCCTTCGCCAGCCTGTCGGAGTCGTCGCCGGTATCACGCCTTTTAACTTTCCCGCCATGGTTCCTATGTGGATGTATCCTGTGGCCATTGCCTGCGGCAATACGTTCGTTTTGAAGCCATCGGAGCGCGATCCATCCGTCGCCATCCGCATTGCCGAATTGGCGAGTGAAGCCGGGCTTCCTGACGGGGTTCTGAATGTTGTCAATGGCGACAAGGAAGCCGTTGATGTTCTTTTGAGCGATCCGCTCATCGAGGCCATCAGCTTTGTCGGTTCAACCGCTATTGGTGAATACATATATAAAACCGGTTGCGCCAATGGAAAACGGGTACAGGCATTGTGCGGCGCCAAAAACCACATGGTCGTCATGCCCGACGCTGATCTGGATCAGGCTGTCGATGCCTTGATGGGTGCGGGATATGGCTCCGCCGGGGAGCGCTGCATGGCGGTTTCCGTCGCCGTTACGGTCAGCGACGTCACTGCCGACGAGTTGATCAGAAAACTGGAACCCAAAATTCGCTCCCTGAAGGTTGGGCCTTACAGCGATCCGGATTCTGAATTGGGGCCAGTGATCTCGCGGGAATCCCAGGACCGGATCAAGGGATATGTGGACGCCGGGATTCAGGCCGGTGCTGAACTGGTTGTCGATGGCCGCGATATTTCCCTGCAAGGCTATGAAAACGGCTATTTCGTCGGCGGCTGTCTGTTCGACAAGGTGACGCCTGATATGTCGATCTATACGGATGAAATTTTCGGACCCGTACTGTCAGTCGTTCGCGCCAGGGATTATGAAGAGGCGATCGGGCTGGTCAACGATCACGAATATGGAAATGGCGCGGCTATTTTTACCCGTGATGGCGACGCTGCCCGCGATTTCGCCAGCCGCGCCAAAATCGGAATGATCGGCGTAAATGTTCCCATCCCCGTTCCCGTCGCCTATCACAGCTTTGGTGGCTGGAAACGTTCCTTGTTCGGCGATCATCATATCCACGGCATGGAAGGGGTGCGTTTTTATACCCGCCTGAAAACCATGACGACACGCTGGCCGTCAGGCATCAAGGACGGTGCCGAATTCCACTTCAAACGGGGTTCGGACCACTGATACCCGTTATCTAACTGCGAACCAGACGGCGTCATTATGAAACAGGTTGCGCCGTCTGGTTCGGGCCTACTCGGTTTATGCAGAAACCCACCACATGTTGTGTTTCCCTACACGTCCCTCGTTTTCTCGAAATATTTGGTGAAGGCGTCTTTCCCATCACTGACCTCCGGATTGTGCTGTATGTACAACGAGCCTGGGTTTTGGGCATGGCTCAGTCCCCGTTAGTTTCAACTGCCCCGGCGAGGCGACCATGATCCGTCTGCGTAAGCTAAAGTAGCTTTTTAAATATTGCCTTACTGTTGGGGCAACATCATCAATGTCCTCGGGGGCCGCGGCTGCGAAGGCAGTTGAAGAGAATACGGCAATTAAATCCCAAAGGGTCGTCTTGTTCCTTGGCAGCGAGAGCAACCAGAAAAGATTGTTCTATCCTGATGGTCTGATTTTCGAAAAGGGTAAAAGCTACACACTGGTAATCGAAAATCCCAGCAACGAAATCCACGAGTTTGATGCGCCCGGATTGGCCGCTACCTCAAAATCATCTCAAGTTAAAGTGCTGGACGGTTATGGCGGAACTGCCCTGCCCGTCGCTACTGTGGTCGGCAAGCCGGATGAAATGATCGTAAATTCAGGCGGTTCGGTTGAGTGGACATTCATCCCTGCCAAAGCCGGTACTTACGAAATGATTTGTGACGTTTTGGATAAAAGCGGCAAAACCCATACGGAACTGGGCATGAAGGGCATGATTGTCGTCAAGTAGACGAACCCTTTATGTAAGTGAAAAAATAACGCGATAAGGTGTTCGTCTATGTACTTCTATCGCGTTCGTTTTTGGTCTTCCCCTGAGAGCAGAACTCATAGATAACGGTGGAAACCTTGCGAGGAGTTTCAAAAGTGATCTTGATTGGCAGACTTCTTTCGCCGTTTGTACGGCGTGTACAAATTTCCATGAATTTGCTTGGCATTGAGTGCGAACGCAGACCCTATGGCACCGCTACCCATGCCGACGAGATTAGCCAGGTGAACCCGCTTCGCCGGGTTCCTGCCCTAATACTGGATGGCGGTGAAACGCTTATCGACAGTGCGGCGATACTGGATTATCTGGACGAGCTTGTCGGGCCCCAGAAAGCTCTTGTTCCCTCATCGGGAGCCGAGCGTCGCAAGGTGCTGAAGCTGACGGCACTGGCTGTAGGCGCGGCGGAAAAGGGAGTTGTCGCCTTTTACGAGAAAACCCGGCGCCCGGATGACAAGATCTGGGACGAGGCTGTAAAAAAATACCGTGAGCAAATTCTCGGCGGCCTGAACGCCCTTGAAAATGCCGTTCCAACTGACGGGGGCTGGTTGGTCGGCCCCAACGTGTCGCAGGCCGACATTACCACCGCCGCGGTGGTCGATTTCGTCAACATCGTTCTTCCAGACCTGATTGGCGACACAGACTATCCGCGCCTCAAAGCTCTTGTGGCGCGACTGAACCTGCGGGAAGAATTTTCTTCAACACATCCTTCGACGGAATAAGCTTCTCATACCGGGTTGCTGAATCCGGCGTGATCAGAACCGGTCATCAACCTGTTAAAATCATCACCTGAAATATGAATCAGGGTTCGGTGATCACCGCCTTCGAAATAGATGTCCGGTTGTCCTGACAGGCTTTCATCCCACATCACTTTCAGGCCGTAAGCAGCGCCGATGGGTGGTACCGCACCGGGGGCGCAATCCGTGAACAGGGACTCGACTTCATCTTCGCTGGCCATTTCAAAATGGCCATGGAAGCAATCATCCATTTTATCCAGATCAATCAGGTGATCGCTTGGCAGGACAGCAATGACATAATGACGATTTTCGCGAAGCAGGACGCCCTTGGCCAGGTTTTTGCTGGCGACCCTGGCGCTTTTGGCTGTGCTCATGCTTGTCGCCTGATAAGGATGGTCCACTTCCTCGAAAATGATGTGGCAGTCTTTCAGATATTCCTTGAGTGTTATCGCCATACCCATGATCCGTCTCCTTTCGGTTCCGGGCGAAGATGCCTTCCGTGATGAAGGCCGTCCCCGCCTGTGAATGAGGGACAAACTCCAATGGGACATTTTACATTATTTTCTGGTTTTTTTCTAGTCGTCGCTTTTGACAGATCCACGATTGCGCTTGGTGTCTCCCCGATACCGCTTGTCCGTCATGCGCCTTTGCCGGGCGGATTTTGATGGTTTTGTCTTGCGCCGCGGCGTCGGGGGAATGGCGGCTTTCCGGATTAGTTCGATCAGCCGCGCCAGGGCATCCTCGCGGTTGCGTTCCTGGCTGCGATAGCGTTTTGCTTCGATAATGATGACGCCATCGGCGGTCATGCGCCTGCCTGCAAGTGGTTTTAATCGCAGGAAAACGGCATTCGTAAGAGCGGGACTGTGGCGCGCGTCATAGCGCAATTGCACGGCGCTGGAGACCTTGTTGACATTCTGCCCGCCGGGGCCGCCGGCGCGAATGAAAGTCTCTTCTATTTCGTCGGGGTTGAGGAACAGGTCATCGATAACGTGAAGGGGTGAGTTGTGGTTCAACCCTGATCCCGTCTGTCAGACCGGTTGCGTCTTTGTTGTTGGCGTCTGTCATCTTTATGGCGTCTTTCAGTATTCTGCCAGTCGCCAGCCGGATTTTCACGTCTGTCCATTGTGGATCGTGCGTTGCTTCCCAAACGCCGGTCTTCCTTTTTACGTATGTGTTCGGCCATCTTTTTGCCTCGCTAAAAGTCGTCTCAAAATATTGCCAGTTATCATGTTACCACTTATCGCAGAGCATTTGAATATTGCGGTAACTTTTTGGCGTGTCGATGCGCGCATTCGAGGCATCGGCTTCGCGGTTCAGCTTTTGTATCAGGGGGGTAATTCGGCGTTGCACCTGATCCTGAATGTACTTGGCGCCCAGATCAGGGGTGGTGACGACCACTGGCCTTACGCCTGCGGCGGCGTGACGGGCCAGTTTCCGGATATTGGGCAGGTAGCGGGTTAAATAGCCACGATAAAGGGCGACATGGGCGTTTTCATGATTAAGGATGGCGTGGAATTCACAGCTGCCGCGCTTGTATCTCCTGTCGATGTAAACCAGAAAATCGGAATATCCTATGCTCAGATCATAGGTTACCGGTTCGGCGCAATAGCGTCCCCCTTCAATAGGGATCAGGCGGACGGATGTCTTGATGGAATATTTGAAATCTGTAAGCGTTAGCCCAAGAACCCGCCAGTTTCCCTTAGAGGCATGTCGCCCACGCATGCGTTGCAGGCGTTCAAGGTCACTGCTGCTGTGGCCGGTTTTGTAGATCACCATGGCGGGGCTGGTCTCGAAATTGACCCTTGCCGGTTTTTTCAATGGCTGACAGCGGTTGTCCGCAAAAGCCGTCGTAGCGCTTAGGGACGTGAGGCATAATAAGGCAAAGGCGAATAAAGGAATGAAAAGGCGTAGAACGGGTTTCATGCACTCTTTCGTGGGGCTTTGCGAAATTTAGGACCGAGCATCTGGTTAAGGCCATCAAGTTCGCTGTCCAGATTTGCAAGTCTTGCATCAATGGTTTTCAGACGGTTCTGCATCTCGGTGGCTTTGCCTGAATCCAATTTTGCGACGTCATTGAATTCCTTCATTTCCTCTTGCAGTTCTCGGATGATCTGGGCGTTGTGGTTCAATTCGATTTTAAGCTTGTCCGAAAAACTCTTGAGCGCAGCGTCTTGCCTGCGCTCGGTTTTGCGCAGGGCGTCGCTGACAAGGAAGACTGTGCCAAAGGCTATGAGAAAGGCTGTGATAGCAAGGATTTCAGTCATCTAGACAAAATATAAGCATACCGCAGGGCTCACAAGAAATAGTTGAAGCAAAATTCTCACAATCAGGTGTCTGGTCCCTGATCGGGTGTTTTTTCAATAGCGGGGGTCGGCGTTGCCTGTTGGAGCTTTTCATCTGCCTGGTTCCCGGAAGGAGCTATAGCAGGGTCGGCTTGAGGTTGCTCTGCAAGAGACGCCATCTTTACTGTTTCCGGCGGTGGCGTAACGTCGGGTTGCCCGTCAGGCGGTGAGGGTTCTGATTGAGTTTCATCGGCGCCCTCAGGCGGGGTCTCCGGCATTTCGGATTCCGCATTGTTCAGATCGACTCCAATATCGGCACCAATGTCAGCACCAATTTCCGCGCCAGCTTCAACACCGTTTTCAGATGTTTCTGCAGCGGGTTCTGGTTCACGATTGGGGTCTGGTGCGGGATCGGGTTGCGGCAGGGGGATGTCCTTGTTCCAGACAAATTCGTACAGGTGCAGCCCGTTTTCGAATCCTTTCATATCGAAAGGACCGTGTTTGACAAAAGTATAGTTTTTACCGCCGCAGATGCCAAAGACGATATCGGAGACGTAAATTTGCGATGCCTGGGCCTTGTCGACAATACGCGCAGCCATCTGGACAGTTGTGCCAAACAGGTCATTGTCTTCTGCGATGGGTTCCCCTGCATTGAGGCCGATTTTCAAGCCCAGGAGTAGATCCGGATTGTTGACGTTGTGCTTAACACAACCAATTTGCATATCGGCGGCGGCCTCAATCCCGTTCGACGTATTTGCAAAAGACGCCATTATACCGTCCCCGGTATGCTTGATTTCCTTGCCGTTAAATTTAGTCAAGGCTTCGCGCACGATCCTGTTATGGGCGCGCACAACCTGTTGGGCGACAGCATCGCCCAGGGTTTGCGTCATATTGGTAGAGCCGGCGATATCCGTAAACAGGACGGTTACTGGGCCGCTGGTTTCCCCCTTTTCCTTGGGTTTGTTCCACTCTTCCAGGGCGGCCTTAAGGTGTTTTGCAGCTTCCGGGTCTTCCTCGAGATGACCTTTCATGGCGCTTCGGCCAGCCTGGTACGCCTGCATGTATTTGGAATCAGCCAGAAGATATCCTTGAATCCGGTCTGCGAACGATTCGGCGTCGCGCCGCTTGAATCCCATGTATTTGACAGGCTCACTGATCACCAGAGACAGTGTCTTGCCATCCAGATTATGCTCCTGGGATAAGGTTTCACAGGCTCCGGCGATAAACAGGTTAACCCCGAATTTGTTGAAATTGTCGAGCTTGGACTTGTCGACGCCGCCTTCTTCCATTGCGCTCAGAAGGTAATCCATAATGAATTTTTGTTGCTTTTGGACCCATGGTTTGTTCACGCCTTCCTCATGGTCGGCGCCGATCTCGCTGCCGATTTCCACGCCCTTGTCTTCATCGCTTTCGCTCAGAATTTCGGGGGTATTATCCTTTTGCTCTGGCTTTTTCTCATCCTGACTATCTTCTTCAGTTCGGGCCTCATCCTTGTGGGTCTGCGCCGATTTCTCGGCTTCTTCCCGGAAGCGAGGGGGCAGGGGATCATCTTTTTTCTTGTTAATCTTATCGGGCCTGGCGGGTTTGGCGGGGCCGGAACTTGCGGGTTTGGCCGCCCGCGGCTTGCCGCCTGTTTTTAATTTGGCCTTGGCGAGGAAAGACATGCTCATGGAGATAATGGAAATAGCGAAGGAGCCGACGAAAAGTCCGAACAGAATATTCGATTGGGTATTGTTCCGGAACGATGATTCGCGCAACCAAACGCCGGCAAGGCCCGTAAGAAGAGAGGCAATAATGGCGCTGAAGGCAATGACCAGGAGCAGTTTGATTAACAGTCCCAAAATTGAAAAGGCGGGTGTTTCTTCTTTATCGGGATCAAAACTGTGGATTTCGTCCGGGATGCTGGCCCCGGCCTGCATATGAGTTGATCTTTGCGGAGGTGATTTTTGTGGGGGTTTCTTTTTTGCCGGGGCCTGCTTCCCGGCTGGGGTGCGGCCACCAGCCGCCTTTGTTTTCTGGGCCTCTATTTTCCCTTGTGGTTGCTGGTCCTCAGGAAGGTTTTTACTGGCGAAAATATTATTTTCCTGGATGGCCCCACTGGCGGAATTAATTTCCTCGCGGATGACCTTGACGCTGGTAACGGTTGAGATGTTCTCCAGCGCCTTGGCGTCCTTGATCGCCTGACCTTGTTGATCGCCGGGATAAGAGGCGTGCGTCTCCCAATGCCCGTTTTGCAGGATCTGGACTTCGTAAGTAATTTTATTCTTGCTGCCGTTCATTCCATCCAGCCAGTGGACGTGCATCAAGCACACGCAAACCCATCTCTCCCGGTCCAATTTGGGGTTGACCAGGGCCAATCTCAATCCTTGGGGAAATGTATCATAAATTCCAATGACTTCGATAGGAAAGATAACGAGACGAAATTGTCTGAGAAAAGAACGTTTAGATGGTCGGGCTGTTCTTGGTAAACAAATTCACTCGCATCGGCTGGCTGAATTCCATTCCATCATCTGATTTGTGGCCCAGGGTTTCGAAATTGTTCCTGAGTATTTCCTGCAATTCATCGAATTGGTCATTCAGGTGTGGATTTATGACTTCGATGCGTTCGCGAAAGGCGGTGAAGTCCGGGTAGCAGGACGAATGGGAATATTCGGTTTCCATTTCCATGGTCAGGCCGTGTTTGTCGGCCCGGCTCATGGCTTGATATGCCGCCGCGCGAACCTCGGTTTCATCGTGAACCGGCTTCATAAGCTCGAAATGCTCACCTTTGGCCAGGGGCTCACAGACATAAACCTGACCACCCGGCTTTAACACGCGGGCGGCCTCGGCCAGTGCCCTGTCCTGTTGGTTGACTGCTATGTGATGCAGACTGTTAAAGAAAACCACCAGATCCAGCTTGTTGTCTTCGAAGGTGAGGTTTTCGCCGACACCTTCTGAATAATTTTCGTTTCCCGCCGGTTTCGCTGAACGGGCGCGCTCAAGTTGTTGGGGTGAGCACTCGACACCAATGACACTTGCGCCATGGCGGGTCATCAGGCGGGTGAGGGATCCTTCTCCGCAGCCGATATCAGCGACTTTTTTGCCCTTAAGGTCAATCAG
>JADHSW010000135.1 GCA_016776705.1 Rhodospirillales bacterium | reverse complement strand
GTCCCGCCAGCGGGAAAATGAATTGCATGAGGGGTGGCAAGTTAAAATGGCTGGATATCAGTCACAACGTCGGGGGAAGCGTCTTTTAAAACGACTTGTCTTGCTGGTCGTGGCGCTGTTTTTGGTATGGAGCGCCGGGCTGGTTCGTTTTGCAGATTCCATTCCCATGACGATTGAGGAACCTGATCGACATACAGACGCCATCATCGTGCTTACCGGAGGAAGCGGGCGTCTTGATGCAGGGTTGACACTTCTCGCCGATGACATGGGCGAACGCCTGTTTGTATCGGGGGTGTATCAGGGCGTTGATGTGAAAACCCTGTTCAATATGTTCCAGCACAATCCTGAAGAACTTGAAGCCCGGGTTGGTATTGGTACGGCGACAAATACGATGGGCAATGCAACAGAAACCGCCGAGTGGATCAGGGAACAGGGTTTCATCTCCATGCGTCTTGTCACGGCAGCTTATCATATGCCCCGAAGCCTGCTGGAATTTCGCCATGCCATGCCGGATACCGATATTATCTCGCATCCGGTGTTTCCCGAACATGTGAAGGTGGACAAATGGTGGGCATGGCGCGGCACGGCAGGCTTAATCGCTGGTGAGTATAATAAATTCATGCTCGCCTGGCTTCGTCAGCAAACCGAGAAAATACCATCCCGGAAGGTCGCCAATTGATGAACTTCATAAGATCAGTCCTGTTTAATATCCTTTTCTTTGGCGGCTCGACTATTCTCGTCACATTAATGGTGCTGACCCTCCCCCTGCCAAGGGCGGTGCTGAACCAGGGGTTCAAATTCTGGATGTTGCTTACCATGGCAACTCTGAAAATGGTTGCCGGTTTGAGTTATGAGGTCAGGGGCCGTGAAAATATACCAAACGGCCCGGCACTGTTTGCATCCAAGCATCAGTCGGCCTGGGATACGGGAATTTTCTTCCTGATTTTGGAGGATGTCTCCTACGTATTGAAGAAACAACTGCTGTCGATCCCGTTTTATGGCTGGCTGCTTAAAAAGGACAAGATGGTAGCCATTGACAGGGATGGTGGGGCATCAGCCTTGAAACAGATGGTCCGTGACAGCATCGAAGTTGTTCGGGATGGTCGCCAGCTGGTGATTTTCCCGGAAGGGACACGCAGCAATCCTGGCGACAAGCTGCCCTACCATCCGGGTATTGCCGCCGTTTACAAGCAGGCGGGAGTTGCCGTTGTCCCCGTCGCCCTGAATTCCGGCCTGTTCTGGGGGCGCAGGTCTTTCGCCAAGAAACCTGGAAAGATCATCATCGAGTTTCTTACCCCCATACCGGAAGGACTGGATCGCAAAACTTTCATGGCCGATCTGGAAAGCCGCATTGAGGAGGCATCCAATCGTCTGATAGCGGAAGCCGCGGATCATCAGGAGTGAATACCAAATTATTCAACCTGTGGGGAAACTTGTGGACAGTTTTTTCCTGCCCGCCTTGTGGACATTGTGCATAACTATAGGGAACTCTATACGGTCTGTGGCCTTGAGAAAAAAAAGGCGTGGGAAAACCCTGTGGGAAACAGAACGGGAACAAAACTTGACCCCACCTGCCTAAAGGCATAGGTTTATCAGACAAACTCCAGTGAAACATTGGGGTTGCGAAATGTTTTATCACTCTCGAAACCTAATTCAGGTTGTTTTCCTTTTCGGGAGCCTATCAGGGACGAAAATTCAGCATGGTTCAGGTCGCATCTATCTCGCAACGTATTTGGGACATGAAATACCGCTTGAAGCAGCCCGACGGGCAGCCTGTGGATAAAACCATCGCTGATACGTGGTCCCGGCTGGCTTCGGCCCTTGCCAAGCCAGAAGTTGATCAGGAGCAGTGGAAACTGCGTTTCTATGAAGCGATGGAAAATTTCAAGTTCCTGCCTGCCGGGCGCATTGTTTCCGGTGCGGGGGCCGAACGAAATGTCACTCTTTTCAATTGCTTCGTCATGGGCAACGTACCTGACGATATGGCCGGAATTTTCGAAAGCCTGAAAGAAGCCGCGCTGACCATGCAGCAGGGTGGCGGAATTGGTTACGATTTTTCCACCTTGCGTCCCAAGGGGGCTGCGGTGAAGGGCGTGGGGGCGGATGCATCGGGTCCGCTGACGTTTATGGACGTCTGGGACGCCATGTGCCGCACGATCATGAGCGCCGGCTCCCGCCGTGGCGCAATGATGGCGGTCATGGGTTGCGACCACCCGGATATTGAAGCCTTCATTGAGGCCAAGCGCGAAGCGGGCCGGCTGCGCATGTTCAATCTGTCGGTGCTGGTAACCGACGATTTGATGCGCGCCGTCAAGGAAGATGCTCCCTGGGAGCTGACCTTCAAGGGTACCACCTACAAAAGCCTTCCGGCGCGCGAATTGTGGAACAAGATCATGCGCGCCACCTATGCCTACGCGGAACCCGGCGTCATTTTCATCGACCGCATCAACCGTCTGAACCCCCTGAATTACTGCGAGACCATCCACGCGACGAACCCTTGTGGCGAACAGCCCCTGCCGCCTTACGGGGCATGTCTGTTGGGGTCTATCAATCTGGCGCGCCTCGTCAATGATCCCTTTAGCGACGCAGCCAGGCTTGATGAAGCGGCCCTGGCGGATCTGGTGACAACGTCGGTCCGGATGATGGATAACGTCATCGATATCTCGCGCTTCCCCTTGCCTGAACAGGAGCACGAGGCGAAGTCCAAGCGCCGTATTGGCCTTGGGGTTACCGGATTGGCCGATGCCCTGATCATGTGCGGAGCGCGGTATGGCGCTACCGAGGCCGTCAAGCTGACCCGCCAGTGGATGAAGGCAATCCAGCGCGCCGCCTATCTGGCGTCCACAGGACTGGCTGCCGAAAAAGGCGCGTTTCCCTTGTACGACAAGGAAAAGTATCTGGGCGGTGAAGCCATACTGGCGCTTGATGAAGACGTCCGCGCCGCTATCGCCGAACACGGCGTGCGTAACGCCCTGCTCACATCCGTTGCGCCCACGGGTACGATCTCGCTGTTTGCGGACAACGTCTCGTCTGGCCTGGAACCGGTGTTCAGCTTTAAATACAATCGCCACATCCTGATGGAAGACGGCACCCGCCGCGAAGAAGAAGTTTCCGATTACGCCTACCGGCTGTTCCGGCGAGAATTCGGGTCTGACGTCGCCCTGCCGACATCCTTTGTCGATGCCCAGGCCTTGAGTCCCAACGATCATCTGGTCATGCAGGCCGCTGTTCAGGAATTTGTGGACAGCTCCATTTCCAAAACCATCAACTGCCCGGAAAGCATTTCGTTCGATGATTTCAAGGACATCTACATGCAGGCCTTCGATCTGGGCTGCAAGGGGTGCACCACGTACCGGCCCAACGACGTAACGGGCTCGGTTCTGGAACTTAAAAAAGACAACAAGGATTCCCTGAAAGAGCCGGAACTTCCCCTTGAAAAACCGCTGAAGACGGCGACCCCGATTGATCAGGGGGACGCAGGACCGGTGACTCATCTGTATCAGCCGCTGGATCGTCCGGAAGAACTGAAGGGCGCGACCTACAAGGTGCGCTGGCCGGAAAGCGATCACGCCATGTACATCACCATGAGCGATATCATGGATGACAGCGGTCGTACCCGCCCGTTCGAAATTTTCATTAACTCCAAGAACATGGAACATTACGCCTGGACGGTCGCTTTGACCCGAATGATTTCCGCCGTCTTCCGCCGTGGCGGCGATGTCTCGTTCGTGGTCGAAGAACTGAAGGCGGTGTTTGATCCGCGCGGCGGGCACTGGATGGGTGGGCGCTACATCCCGTCGCTTCTGGCCGCCATTGGCGATGTCATTGAAAAGCACATGATCTCCATTGGCTTCCTGAAAAGCCCCGGGAGCCTGAATGACGAGGAACCCCAGGCACAGCTCGTCACCATGGGTGCAAGCGACCATAAAGGAGCAGCGACTGGAAGCGGCTCCGGTGATGCATCAGGCGGCCCGACCCAACGCTTGCGCCAATGCCCAAAATGCGGCCAGCCCAGTCTTGTCCGTCAGGAAGGCTGCGACAGTTGCATCAGTTGCGACTATTCAAAGTGCGGGTAGTCTGGAGGCGAAGGCCACCCTTGATGTGGCAAGTTGATTGAGAAAGTCATCTGTTTTATTGCCCATCGGTTAATATTTCAAAGTGCGGGTAGTCTGGAGGCGAAGGCCACCCTTGATGTGGCAAGTTGATTGAGAAAGTCATCTGTTTTATTGCCCATCGGTTAATATTACAGGTTTCCTTGATTTTATCGTGGGATAAGATTTTTTTATTTGGGTGGTTTTTCTGCTTTGATCGAAGCGCGGATCGTTGCCAGCAGGAACTCATTTGAGGTTTTGGATTTAACCAGTGTCGCCTTGATATTTTCCGCCGTTTGCCCGAACGCATCCCTGGCCGAAAACACGATCACCGGCGTTGGTTTGTGATCCTCTCTCTTTAGCAAGGCAAGGAGTTCCTCTCCATCCCCATCGGGGAGCATTAAATCCAGAATAACCAGATCAAAGGCCTCACCTAGTAAAAGTGATTTTGCCATGGATAGGGTTTTGGCGGGAACGATATCAGCATCGCCATCGACAAGGGCCGAGACAACCTGAAGAACATCCGGATCGTCTTCAACATGTAGAATGCGAACCTTGTCCTCAGTTGAGGACGTCAGAATCCTGCGCAGACCTGCCGAGAGCCGGTTCTGGTCAATCGGCTTGTCAAGCCAGTCAATAACCCCGATGGCATCACCGTTCAGATCCGCAGCGCCCTCGGTAGCCGTGGCCGATATAACGATAACCGGCAGATCCCTTGTTTTTGGGTTCTCTCGAAGTTCCCTGAGCAACGTAATGCCGTCTTTGCCTGGTAAACAAAGATCCAGGGTCATGGCATCGTAGGCCGTCCTGCCAAGAAACTCTTCGGCTTCGGCGGCGTTTCTGGCGATATCGGTCGTGAACCCATCCTGTTTAAGCAGCAATTCAAGCAATGTCGCATTGTCCGGATCATCTTCACAAATCAGGACATGATATTTGAGGGGCAAGCGAGATACTCTCGAATGAAACACCGTGTTCCCTTGCAGCTCGGGCAGGTCGACAAAGAAAGTCGAGCCTTGCCCGGCTTTGCTTTCAAAGCCGATTATTCCGTCATGTCGTTCAACGATTGCCTTGCTGATATTCAGGCCAAGGCCGGTGCCGCCTTTTTGGCGGGTATCCGACGAATCGGCCTGATGAAACTTGCCAAAGATCTTGTTCCTGAATTCTTCCGGAATGCCGGGACCCTTGTCTGCAACCGCGACACGAAAACCCGCGTCATGTTTTGACAGGGTAATCCTGACGTTCCCTCCAATGGGGGAGAACTTGGCGGCATTTGACATCAGATTGGCCAGAACCTGCATCAGGCGATCATGATCACCCTCAACCATTGCCTCGGGTAAATCAGATGAAAAATAAAAACTCACATCATGTTCTTCGCCGTATCCCTTATTGGCTTCCATGGCCTGCTCCAATAGCGGCACCAGATTTATCGGCCGCATATGGAAGTCCATTTTACCGGCGGCGATTTTCTCGATGTCGAGGATGTCGTTGATCAGGCGAACCAGCCGGTCGCAGTTAGTGTAGGCGATAGAGATCATGGATTTAAGTTTGTCCGGCAATTCCCCCAGCGCGCCGGATTGCACCAGACCAAGGGAACCCTTGATCGAGGTAAGCGGCGTCCTTAATTCGTGACTGACGGTCGAGACAAATTCCGTCTTCATCATTTCAGCTTGCTGGCGATCAGTAATGTCGCGGACGATCCCAGTGAACATCTGAATGCCGCTAACTTCCATCTCACCAACGGCAAGATCCATGGGGAATGTTGAGCCATCCTTGCGTTGACCGATCACCTCGCGACCAATACCAATGATTTTTGCCTCATTGGTGTCGTGATAATTTTGCAGATACCCGTCGTGTTTATCGCGATAGGGTTGCGGCATCAGGCATTTTATATTTTTCCCGATCACTTCATCGGCTCTGTAGCCGAAGAGCCGTTCGGACGCGGGGTTGAAAGTCTCAATAGTTCCCTTATTATCAATAGTGATAATTCCATCCACCACATTGCTGAGGATGGTGCCCATCCTTTGTTCACGGTCGCGCAGGGCCTTTTCGGCGTAAAGGCGTTCGTTGACGTGATTTTCAATTGAATCGAGAAACCGGTTACCTGCGTTTGCCACCATGTCCAACTCGTCGCCCTGGTTCCCGGCACTGGGCAGGCGGGTCAACCCGGGGGCGCTGGGGTCAACCTGATCAAAGGCTGTGCTGAGCTTGCCCAAAGGGTTAAGGAGGCGAAAACGAAGAAACCAGGTCAGGCTTACAATCATGATGATGAGCAGAAGGCCAATCCCGATGGTTACGCTATTAATGGTATTGGCGAGGGAATGAATTTGGCCTGAATCCACGTTTGTCTTGACCTGCCGCAGGGTGGCCACCGCATCAGTTAGCCTCAGCAGTGCGCGCACTGCCGGCCCGTCATCAACGTAAACCTGACTGTCAGTTTCAAGGATGGAGAAACTGGAATCGAGAAGGAGTTCGGCGAGGGCGATAGCAACCCCATATTCTTTAACGACGTTCTCCAGATCGCCAAGGGCGGCGTCTTCTTCACTGGAGACACCCAGTAACCGGTACCCGCTAATGATAATTTTTATCTCAAGCATGGATCTATGGGTGTCCAGCAGATAACGTTTATCCTGGCGGAGCAGGTAATTTTTGAAATTGTGGATCATCCCGCCGTAGCCGATGGCGCCACGAAGAACCGACAGGTAAGCCTGTTTCTGGACGATGCTTTGCTCATTGTTGGCCCACGACGAACTCAGTTTTTCAACTTCGCGGACCATAAACAAGTTGGTGAAGATGGTAATTATGCCGACCAGAGCCAGGGATAAAATCAATCCTTTCCCCAATCTGTTGATGGTCAGGCCTTTAAGGGTGCCGGTCACCGCGCTCCCTCCCGGACGGACAATTTGCCGGCTTTTTTCCGGTTTAGAATTTCATCGAGACGCCGGAGCCCCAGGTCGACAAGTCCAAACACGTCACTGGGGGTTTTTCCGGTGAAAATTTGATCCTTAAAAAAAGGACTTATTTCGATGGCGGTGGCGGAACTATGTAGAATTTCCTCAGCGATATTGACCAGGACCTGGCCTGAATGCAGGTAGACCAGACTGGGTGTGACACGGTCATCTTCACTTGTCAGAAGAAACGGCAGATTACCTTCCAGTAATGTATCTGCTGCATTGCCCATCCTTCCTCCTGACAGTTCATCAAGTCTGTTCCTGAACAGCTTGACCCGTTCAAGCACGTTAGCGGGCTCCTTGCCGGAAAAAATATTTGGTCTCATGTTTTCCAGTTTCCTGAGCCAGTCTTCGTCGGAAGAATGTGATTTGGAATAGGCAAGCACAGCCATATTGATATTGGTCCAAAGTCCAAATACGGGGCTCGGGGTTAACCCCAATTCCACAATGCGCCCTGCGCCCTGCGCCACGACGGGGGAAGTCACGAACAACGCCAGGACTAAAATGGTTTTTGCAAATGGGCTCATGATTGAAATCCTGCCGGAGATTTAACTTTGAGACGATAATTGTATTTCATGCATTATATTGATTGCAAAATCAGACTCCAACTTTTCTAACCAGAAATACTGAACCTCAGGTTGAACTATCGGAATCCTGTGTCTAACTGTTAAGCCCTATTTCGCCGTCTTGGCGCGTGCGCAAATTTCGTGCAGGGGGCCTTCAATGATACCCATATCGTCCAGGTGTTCGAGGGTGCTCTCCAGATATTCAAGCGAGGTTCCCATGGGGCCAATGCCTTCGCGCACGATGGCGGCGGCTTCGTTGAGGCTTAACTTACCGGTGTATTGCACATGATCGCGCCGGACGATGAAATTATAGGCCTTGACCGTGCGACCATCGTTCAGGCGCACGTTCAGGAACTTGGGCGCATAGACGTTTGTGCTCATTTCGCGCTCATGCAGGTATGCCATAACGTCGGGGACGTTCTTTGCGGCCAGCAGGAAGGCGCGCCCCTTGCACGAGCCGCCCCGGTCCAGTCCCATTACAAGTCCGGGTTTTTCAGGTGTTCCCCGGTATACTGTTGAAGACACGCACAGGGTCCGATGATAGCCGCGAAGAAGCGCCGGGTGAGCTTCAAGGTAAGGGAATTCAGGCTTCCACATCA
>JADHSW010000134.1 GCA_016776705.1 Rhodospirillales bacterium | reverse complement strand
ACACGAACAGGAAAAATGCATCGTCGTCGATATGGGCGGCACCAGTTTTGAAGCGGCGCTGGTTGTTGATACGCCCGTCATGGTCAATCAGGGTGAAATCGACCGGTTGCGTCTGGCCCTGCCAATGTTGGGCATTCACACCATCGGCGCCGGTGGCGGCTCTGTCGGATGGCTGGACGAAGGTGGTTTGCTGCGTATGGGGCCACAAAGCGCAGGTGCCGATCCGGGCCCGGCTTCTTACGGCAAGGGCGGCGAGAAACCAGCGACGACGGACGCAAATGTGATATTGGGGTACCTGAATCCCGACTACTTTGCCGGCGGTAAAATGAAACTGGACGCCGCGCGTGCGCGCAAGGCCGTCGAAGAACATATCGCCAGGCCCATGGGGCTCAGCATCGAGGAAGCGGCGGCGGGCATGTACCGTGTCGCCTGCACCAACATGGCCCAGGGGGTCCGCGAAGTGACTATCAAGCGCGGCTTCGATCCGCGTGAATTCCCCATGGTTGTCGCCGGGGGGGCTGGTCCCATTCACAGTTGCCTGATTTGTTCGGAACTTGAAATACCATTCCAGATCGTGCCCCGGGAATCATCCATCCTGTGCGCGGTTGGCATGTTGATGAGTGATCTGAAGCATGATTTTGTTCACACTTTCGTCTCGCCGCTTGCCAGCGCCGATTTTGATGCTTTGCGAGGCCTTGTCGGTAAAATGAAAGCCGAAGGCGCAGCCATGCTGGCTGACGAGCGCATCCCCGAAGAGAAGCGCGAGTACTTCATTAATTTTGATTGCCGTTACCTGAAACAATATCACGAAGTTTCGTTTGTTGTTGAACAGCACCTGTTTGAAGCGGGTGATATCGCCGCCATCAGCGAAGCTTTCCACGGGGAACACAACCGGCTTTACGGGTATTCCCTGATCGAACAGAAAGTGCCGGTGGAAATCATTAACGTGCGGGTTCAGGCAGTGGGCAGGACACAAAAGCCGACCTATCGCCCCGACCCCTACGACGGTCCCGATCCGTCCAGCGCCCTGAAAGAGCATCGCCAGGTCTATATTCCCGAAACCAACGATTTCAGGGAAGTTCCGGTCTATGATGGTCATCGTTTAAGGCACGGTAATCTGGTGATCGGACCGGCAATGATTGAACAGGAAACCACAGCCATCTTTGTCAGCCAGTCTTATGACTGTGTTTGTGATAAGTTTGGTTCTTTCGCGCTTTACCTTAAGGGCCGCGAAGACCTCGCCCGAGGAGTATCATCATGAGCAGGATTGATCCCATTCTGGTTTCGGTTTATGCCCGGACCTTCAAGTCGATAACCGATGAGATGAGCGCCGTGGTCGAAATGACCACCCGTTCGCCGATCCTGTGCGAAGCAAAGGATTTTGTCACCGGCCTGTACGACGCCCAGGGCAACATGCTGGAGCAAACTGAAAACCTGCCCATCCTGGCGTTTTCACTGGCGCCTGTGTGCAAGTACATCATCGAATACTATGAGGGCGATTTTCATCCGGGTGACGTGATCTTCCATAATGACGTTTTCAGCCTTGGCAATCAGAACAATGACGTCGCCGTCTATCGTCCGATCTTTCACGGCGATACCCTGATCGGATTTTCAGCCGTCAAGGGTCATCAGGCCGATATCGGCGGTAACGTGCGTGGCGGCTACAATCCCAACGCCAAGGAAGTGTGGCAGGAAGCGCTGCGCATTCCACCGGTCAAGGTTTATGAAAAAGGCAAGCTGAAGAAGGACGTTTGGGATCTGATCTTCGCCAACATTCGGCTCGACATCGTCCAGCACGACATGCGCGCCCAGATGGGAGCCTGTAAAGTTGGCGAGCGCCGCCTTGTGGCGCTGATCGACAAATACGGTTTGGAAAGTTTTCACGCCCACAAGGCGGCGTTGTTCGAGGCGTCCCGCAAAATGGTCGAAGCCGAAATCGCGCAAATTCCCAATGGCGAATATTGCGGCGAGGGCATGGTCTATTTCGATGGCCACAACAAGGGCACCACGTTTACCATTCGCGTCAAGATCACGGTCAAGGAAAACAAGATAACCTTTGATTATTCCGATACGGATGAGCAGACCGATGGCTTCGTCAATGGCACCTATACGTCTTCGGCCTCGGCGACGATTTTAACCTTCCTGCAAATGATCAATCCCGACATCCCGCACAACGAAGGAATGGTCAAGCCGATTGAAATGATCATTCCCGAAGGCACCATCCTGAACGCCAGGTACCCCAAAGCGACGACGTTCGGAAACCATCTGTGCCCGCCCAATGCGGACGCCATCATCCGCGCCCTGGCACCGGTCATCCCTGAGCGGGTGACGGCGGGCTGGAACAACCTGTTGTGCTCGCTCACCACGGGACAGGATCCTGAAAACGGTGAACCCTATGTGGATATCGGGTTCATGGGCTTAAAAGGTGGATCGGGCGCGATGAAGGGAACCGACGGTTACGATCATATTGGTATGATCGATGCGTCTGGCGGCATCCTGGATCAGGATTACGAAATGTTCGAGCAGACCACGCCGCACCTGCTTAAAAAGCATGAATACGTCACCGATTCAGGGGGCGCGGGGCAATGGCGCGGCGGACTGGGCGTCGAGACGGAATTCACCATTGGCTCGGAAGATACCCAGTTTGTTACTTTCGGCGATGGGGATTTTGAACCCGCCTTCGGCCTGTTCGGCGGCGAAGACAGCATCCTGAATATTATCGAATTGACCTATCCCGACGGCACTCATGTTGTACCCAACAACAAGGATTTAATCACCGGCGTTCCCAGGGGAACCCATTACCATCAGATTGCCGGTGGTGGTGGGGGCTATGGGGACCCTAAAAAACGCGACCGCGAACAGTTGCGCCGGGAAGTCAGAAATGGCGTCATTTCGGCTGCCGCTGCCAAAGATACCTACGGACTGGACTGAATAAATGGATTTCAGCCTCAACGATGAACAGCGTCAGGTTCAGGAAACTTTCGCCCGCTTTTGCGACGAACGCATTCGCCCGCAAGCCGAAGCCCTTGACGAGGAGCATGAATACCCTCGCGAGTTGATGAAGGAGCTGGCGGAACTAGGTTTCTTTGGCATGCGCTATTCGGATGACGTGGGCGGTGTCGATATGGATTTGATCAGCCTTTGTCTGGCCCTGGAAGAAATCGCCCGTGGGTCCATGTCGCTGGCCGGATGTGCAACCATGCAATCCCTGATGGGAACCAAGTTCCTGCACATGCTGGGTAATGACGACATTCGCGATCGGCTTTTCAAACCAGCCCTGAAGGGTGAAAAGATCGGTGCAATTTGCATGACGGAGCCAAATGCCGGCAGTGATCTTGGCGGCATTTCAACATCTGCTGAAAAGGTCGAGGGCGGATACAGGCTGAACGGCCAGAAGATGTGGGTAACGGCGGCCCCTGTCGCAGATTTTTTCACCGTTTTTGCCCGCGCAGGCGAAGAACAGAAGCTGACCATTTTTCTGGTCGAACGGAATTTCGGCGGCCTGAAGATCGGCCGGGCCATTGAAAAAATGGGTGTCTGGGCATTGCCCACATCGGAATTGGCCCTTGATGATTGTTTCGTCCCTGACAGCCATTGCCTGAGCAGGGAAATCGGTGACGGCGAAGAACATTTGCGAAAACTTCTTGCTGAAATCCGTATTGTCACCGGGGCGCTGGCCTTGGGATGCGGTCGCGCCGCGCTGGAAGATGCAACCGCGTACGCAGGCGAGCGTCAGCAATTTGGAAAACCGATCAACCGCTTTCAGGCCATTCAGCTGAAGCTTGCCGAAATGGCGACGGACATGATGGCGGCGCGTCAACTGGTCCATTATGCCGCATGGTTGAAGGACGAAGACAGGCCCCATCACAAGGAAGCCGCCATGGCCAAGCTGTTCGCATCGGAATCCGCAGCCGACGTTTGCGACAAGGCGGCCCGTGTGCTGGCGTCTTACGGCTACGCCATGGAATACCCGATACAGCGCTACCTGCGTGATATCCGCTTTACCCTGATCGGCGGCGGCACCAGCGACATTCTGAAACTCATCATCGCCAAGGAGCTTTCTTAAATGGCTCAAAAAATAAAAGTGCTGATCGCCAAGCCGGGACTGGATGGTCATGACGTCGGCGCAAAAGTCGTCGTGCGCGCCATGATGGAGGCCGGGTTCGAAGCCGTTTATTCCGGCTTGCGCAGAACCCCGGAAGATATCGTCAAGTTGGCGCAGGAAGAAAATGTCGATGTTATCGGTCTTTCCATCCTGTCCGGGTCTCACATGCCGTTGTGTGGAAAAATGCGCGAGCTTTTGATCAAAGCCGGACTGGAGGACAAGCTGTGGGTCGTTGGCGGCAATATCCCCGAGCCCGACCGTTTGCCGCTGGGAAACCTGGGGTTCCGTGGTGTCTTCCCGACGGAAGCGCGCCTGCATGAAATTGTCGACTTCATCCGGGAGAACGCATGATGACAGACGATACGAACAAGATCGTCAATGAATCCGGGATCGAGATCAAGACCCTGTATACCCAGGAAGATGTCGAGCAGAGCGGGGGCATTGATAACAGCCGGTCCGGCGAAGCGCCCTTCACACGCGGCATTCACGCTGAAATGTACCGTAAACGCCCGTTCACCATGCGCCAGTATACGGGCTTTGCGAACGCAGCCGAGACCAACGAGCGTTTCCAGTACCTGATCGCCAACGGCCAGACAGGATTGAACGTCGCCTTCGATCTGGCGACCCAGTGCGGTTATGACTCCGATGCGCCGGAAGCCTTTGGCGAGGTCGGGCGGGTTGGCATGGCGGTCGATACCCTGAAGGATTTTGAAATAGCCTTCGATGGTATCGATCTGGAAAAAATCACCGTCTCGCTAACCATCAATGGCACGGCGGCGATCCTGATCGCCATGTATCTGGCGATGGCCGAAAAGCGTGGTTACGATGTCGCCAAGCTGCGCGGCACGGCGCAGAACGATATCCTGAAAGAGTTTATTGGCCGCGGCACCTGGATATTTCCGGTTGAACCTTCCGTCAAGCTGGTCGCCGATACCATCGAGTACTGTGCCAAGAATGCGCCCAAGTACAGCCCGGTCAGTGTCTGCGGTTATCACATCCGTGAATCCGGCGCGACCCCGGCGGAAGAAATGGGCTACGCCTTTTCCATCGCCAAGGCCTATACCGACCGGGCGCTGGATCGCGGCATGGACATCGACACCTTTGCCGGTCGTCTGTCCTATAACTTCAATATCTATGGCAATTTGTTTGAACAGGTGGCCAAGTTCCGCGCTGGGCGAAGACACTGGGCGAAGATCATTCTTGAGCAATATCAGGCGAAAGATCCAAAATCCGGCTGGTTGCGCATGATCGCCGGTGGGGGTGGTTTTGGCCTGACCATTGAACAGCCTGAAAACAACATCATGCGGGGGGCCTATTATGCTCTTGTTGGGGCGCTTTCCGGCGCCCAGACCATGGCCCTGTGTTGTTATGACGAGGCCTACACCATTCCCACGCCAAAGGCGCAGCGCCTGTCGCTCAGGACCATGCAGTTGCTGATCGAGGAAATAGGTCTTGCAGATACAGTCGATCCTTTGGGGGGCTCTTACTATATTGAGACGCTGACCAATGAGATGGAAGACAAGATCGTTGAAGCCATGGACTGGGTTGATGCCCAGGGCGGCATCGTCAAGGCGGTGAGCGACGGTGTCATTCAGGCCAAGGTTTCCGAGCACGCCTTCAGGCGTCAGAAGGATGTGGAATCCGGCGCCCAGCGCAAGGTCGGCGTCAACTGTTACGTCGATGACGACGATGAAAAACCCGAAGTTGATCTGCATCCCTACGATGAAGATGGCGGCAGGGTGCAGATTGCGGCCCTGGAAGAGGTTCGCAAGAACCGCGATCAGGCCGAAGTGGATCGTTGCCTGGAAGCTCTGCGCAGCGATGCTGATGCAGGGCGCAACGTCATGGCGGCGCTGGTAGCCGCAGTGAAAGCCTATGCAAGTGTCGGCGAAATGACCAACGTTCTGGTCGATGTTTATGGACGCTACGACGAACCCATTCGGTTCTGATGAAGGAGACAAGCCGTGACGGCTGAATTGAAATCTGATCAGGGGCCTGAAGAGTACGCCGCCCCTTCCACCATTGAGGAAGCCGCCAGATTGATGGCTGATGGTGATGCCCTCATCCTGGCCGGTGGCACGGACCTGAAACTTCAAACAGGCGAGGGGCGTATCCCTTACAAAAAACGTCTGGTCAATATCCGCCGAATTGCCGATCTGCGCGGCGTCACCATGGATAGTGGCGAATTGCGTATCGGTGCACTGACCACCATGACGGATATCCTGAAGGATGAGCTTCTGGGCGATATGGCCCCAATTCTGGCAGAGGCCGCCAACCACTTCGCCAGCTCGCAAATCCGTAACGTCGCCACCATCGGCGGTAATATCTGTAATGCCTCACCGGCGGGCGACAGCCTTCCGGCGCTACTGGTCCTGGATGGTGAAGTGGAATTAACCTGCTTTGATAGCGGGGCGTTAACGAACAGGCGGGTGCCGCTTAAGGACTTTTTTACAGGGCCGGGCAAAACCGTCAAACGAGCTGAAGAATTGCTGAGCGCCGTTTGCTTCGCTGTACCTGAACAAAGAGCGCGAGCCAGATTCTTGAAATCCGGCCCCAGGCCGGCTCTGGAAATTTCCGTCGTCTCGGCAGCACTCAGCGCCCTTCGTGATGGAAACGAGGTGTTCCATGTGCGCCTCGCCTTTGGCGCAGTCGGACCCGTCCCCCTGCGAGCAATGGCGACGGAGGCTTTACTGGAAGGCAAGACCCTCACTCCCCAACTGATAGAAGAGGCGGTGGAAACCTTAATGGGCGAAATCAGCCCGATTGACGATGTCAGGGCGACGGCCTGGTACCGTGGCCATTTGGCTTCAGTCTATCTCAGGAGATTGCTAAGCGATGACTGTTAATATTGATATCAGGTTCGTTCTAAACGGGCGTACCGTGCAGGCCAGTGTGCCCGCCGACATGAGCGCGCTTGCCCTGCTGCGCGATAAACTGGGAATGACAGGCACCAAGCTCGCCTGCGGGGAAGGCGAATGTGGCGCTTGCACCATTCTGATCGATGGCGAAAGCGTAAACGCCTGCCTGATGTACGCGGTGGACTGTGACGGCCGGGAAATTCTTTCCATTGAAGGGCTGCGCACCGAAGAAGTTCTGAGCGACATTCAGCAAGCCTTCGTCGACCATGGTGCCATTCAATGTGGGTTCTGCACCCCTGGAATGATTATCCAGGCCAAGTATCTTGTTGATAACAATCCGACCCTGTCTTTGGAAGAACTTCAGCGCGGCCTGGAAGGCAATGTCTGTCGCTGCACGGGTTACAAAAAGATTTTTGACGCCATTTCCGACGTCGCCAACGCGGAGGCCTAAGAGATATGGAACCGATCGAAAAAACGACCATTATCGGCAAGCGTATTCCAAAACCGGATGGCCCGGACAAGGCCGTTGGGCGCACGACATACATCAATGACATGGTCCTGCCGATGATGCTGTACGGCAAGATATTACATGCCGGGCGGCCCCATGCGCGCATAAAGTCCATTGACCTTGACGCCGCCAAAGCCTTGCCCGGCGTTCATGTCGTCCTGACCGCCGACGATATCCCCGAACTGCGCTTTGGCGTCAATCGCGATAACCTGCCACTGAAAGGCGGCAAGGTGCGCTGCGTTCGGGACGA
Organism: Rhodospirillales bacterium; assembly: GCA_016776705.1. Lineage (GTDB taxonomy): Bacteria > Pseudomonadota > Alphaproteobacteria > Rhodospirillales > JABHCV01 > JACNJU01. The sequence goes on along the minus strand of JADHSW010000134.1, from coordinate 543 downwards.
AGTCGCCGCCGTCGCTGCGGAAACGATGGAAATTTGCGAACAGGCACTGGCCCTGATCAAGGTCGAATACGAAGACCTGCCGGCCGTTTTCGATCCGGCTGAAGCCCTGAAAGAAGGTGCGCCTGCCGTTCATGACGAAAAACCGGATAACAAAAGCCTCTCCTACAAATTTGACCATGGTGAACTGGAAGAAGCGGAAAAAGAGTCTGACGTTATCCTGGACGATGTCTTCAACGTTCATTACGTCACCCATTGCTGCATGGGAACCGGCTGCGTGCTTGCCGATTTTGATCCCAGCGGCAAGCTGACCATCTATTCCCAAACCCAGTATCCTTACAATTTCAAGATGGACCTGGCTCCTGCCCTGGGCATTCATCCGGGTGATATCCGGGTTATCCAGCCCCCGGTCGGCGGTGCCTTTGGGTCGAAACTGGACGTCTATCCGTTCGAACCGGTTTGCGCTTTGCTGGCCAAAGCGGCCCTGCGTCCCGTCAAATTGATGTTCGACCGGGAAGAGGAATTCATCAACGCCCCGACCCGTCA
>JADHSW010000133.1 GCA_016776705.1 Rhodospirillales bacterium | reverse complement strand
TAAAAATTCTGCCCAAAATCCATAATTTTGCTACCTACACAGCTACCTATTAAGCCTTTTGTATAGCCCAAAACAAAGAAAAACCCCCGGTTTCCCGGGGGTTTTCCATGGTGGGCACGACTGGGATTGAACCAGTGACCCCTCGCGTGTGAAGCGAGTGCTCTCCCGCTGAGCTACGCGCCCATTTCTTCAAGGCTGGGCGAGGTATACGGGCGCCCGGCCTGGATTGTCAAGAACTGCTCATCGCTGTGATGACGTCCGCCAATTCGTCAAAGTGATCGATAATCCTGTCGCCACCCAGATCTTCCGCCGGTCCCTTTGTGTAACCGAACCGGCAAACAATGACCGCAATGGACCCGCCCCTGGCGGCGTTGACGTCGTTGGCGTTGTCCCCAACCATGACGGCCTGATCCGCGGAAAGCCCTAATTTGTCGAGCGCGGCCAACAGGTGGCGGGGGTCCGGTTTTTTAATGCCGGGCAGGGTGTCGCCACCGATGATCACGCTAAGATACTGCGAAAGCCCCAGTGAGCCAAGGATTTCCATGGTTGCCCCATAGGGCTTGTTGGTGCACACGCCCAGGGCGTAACCCTGTTCCTTCAAGTGTTCCAGGCATTCAAGGGCGCCGGGGAAAGGCACCGTCAAGTCGGCCGAATGGGGTTCGTAAAATTCCAGATAACGTTTTGCAAGTACGTCCAGATCGCCCTCTTCAATGGGGTCTCCCGTGGCTTCGAATGATCGTTCGACCAGTTTTGGCACCCCGTCACCGATCATCATGGTAATTTCATCCAGGCTAACGTCGCGACGGTTCTCTTGGGCCAACAGCTTGTTGGCGGCGGCGTGAAGATCCGGTGCGCTATCGACCAGCGTGCCGTCCAGGTCGAACAGTATGGCCTTGATCTTATGTTCACTGGGCATTGAAAAACTCCGTAACAATCTTTGACTTGGCGGGATTCCCGCTATGTGGCAAGTTCCTGCCAAACTGAAACGCATGTTTAGGGCAATTCCAATCTTATGACCACGTCAAAAACCGCCGTCATCGTACTTGCAGCCGGGCTGGGCACACGAATGAAGTCAAAACTGGCGAAGGTTTTGCACCCGCTGGCTGGCAGGCCGATGATCGCCCACTTGATGGCGACCATTGACGGACTGGACCCGGAAGACGTCTGCGTCGTCGTCGGCGGCTTCATGGACAGTATATCGGACGTCGTCTCTCCTTTCCCCACGGCGGTGCAATCGGACAGGCTGGGTACGGCTCACGCGGTGCTGGCGGCGCGCGATTCAATCGGTGATTTTGACGGCGATGTACTGGTGCTGTACGGCGACACACCGCTGATTACCCCCGACACACTTGAGGCCATGCTCGACGCCCGTCATTCGGATCTGGACCCGGCAGTTGTCGTGCTGGGCTTCACGCCGGAAGATGCCGGGGAATATGGCCGCCTGATTGTCGGCGAAGATGGCGCCCTGAACGCCATTGTCGAGGCCAGGGACGCCACTGACGATCAACGCCAGGTCGACTTGTGCAATTCCGGCGTTATGGCAATTGACGGCAAGGTGATGTGGAGTCTGTTGGACCGGGTCGGAAACGACAACGCCAAAGGTGAATATTACCTGACCGATATTATCGGGCTGGCATGCGCCGATGGTCGCAACTGCTGTGTCGTTGAGGGAGAACCGGACGAGTTGATCGGCATTAATTCGCGCATCGAACTGGCGGAAGCCGAAGCCATCCTGCAAGATCGTCTGCGTTTTCAGGCAATGGAAAACGGGGTCACCCTGATCGACCCGACAACCGTGTTCCTGAGCCACGATACGAAACTTGGCGTAGATGTCAGCATCGGCCCAAATGTTTTCTTCGGACCCGGCGTCAGCATCGGCGACGGGGCGACAATCAACGCCTTTTGCCATATTGAAGGGGCCAGGGTCCTTCCCAAGGCCAGCATTGGTCCGTTCGCCAGATTGCGTCCAGGCACCACGGTCAGCGAAGGCGCCAGGGTGGGAAACTTTGTCGAAATCAAGAACGCCATGCTGGAACCGGGCGCCAAGGTGTCGCACCTGACCTATATTGGCGATGCCCATATTGGCGAAGGCGCGAATATCGGTGCTGGCACCATCACCTGTAATTACGACGGGTATTTCAAATCAAAGACCATCATTGGCAAAGGCGCGTTTATTGGCTCCAACACGGCGCTCATCGCCCCTGTTACGATTGGTGACGGCGCGGTTGTCGGGGCAGGATCGACCATTTGCAAGGATGTTGATGGTGACGCACTTGCCGTGACCCGGGCCAGACACCAGCAGATCGATGGCTGGGCGAAAATCAACCGCAAGCGCAAAGCGGCCGAAAAAGCAAAAAAGAAAAAGGACTAGGCGCGCATGTGCGGGATTATTGGAATTATTGGCAAGGGTGACGCGGCTCCGTTGCTTCTGGACGGCCTGAAGCGCCTTGAATACAGAGGCTATGATTCAGCCGGTATCGCTACGCTGACAAGGAATGGCATCGAGCGTCGCCGCGCCGAAGGCAAGTTGATCAATTTGGACAGGCGATTGCAGGCGGACCCCCTGGGCGGCACCACCGGCATCGGCCATACCCGCTGGGCGACCCACGGGGTGCCGAACGAGGAAAACGCCCATCCGCACGCAACTGATAAGGTGGTCATCGTTCACAACGGCATCATCGAAAACTTTCAGGAACTGAAAGACGAAGTCATGGCCGGTGGCGCTGTGCTGGCGTCGGAAACCGATACGGAAGTCGTCGCTCATTTAATCACCGCCTATCTGGACGCGGGTGACAGCCCGAAGGACGCCACCGCCAAGGCGTTGAAGCGCCTGCGCGGCGCGTTCTCGCTGGGAATTTTGTTCGCCGGTGAAAATGATCTGATGATCGCTGCCCGGCGCGGCTCGCCCCTTGCCATCGGTGTCGGCGACGGTGAGATGTTTTTAGGCTCCGATGCCCTGGCATTGGCGCACCTGACAAAGAAGATCATGTACCTTGAAGATGGTGACTGGGCGGTTATCACCGCAGCGGGCGTCAATGTTTTTGACGAGGACGATAACGCCATCGATCGGCTGGTCCGCCTGACCGAACTTTCCGGCGCGACGGTTGGCAAGGGCGGTTACCGCCATTTTATGCTTAAGGAAATCTACGAGCAGCCACAGGTCATTGGCGATACCCTGCATTCCTACATCAACCCGGCCAGCCGGGAAGTGTCATTGGGCGATCTGGGGATTGATTTATCTCAAATCAGCAAGCTGACGATCATTGCCTGCGGCACGTCGTCCTATGCGGCCCTGGTCGCCAAGTACTGGATCGAGGGACTGGTTCGTCTGCCAGTCGAAGTCGATGTCGCTTCTGAATTCCGCTACCGCGCCGCCGCCATGCCCAAAGACGGGCTTGCACTGTTTATCTCGCAGTCCGGCGAGACCATGGATACCCTGGCGGCGTTGCGTTATGCACGCACGCAGGATCAAAAAATCCTCTCCATCGTCAATGTGCCGGAAAGCACCATTGCGCGGGAATCCGATGCGGTGTTGCAAACCTACGCCGGGCCGGAAGTGGGCGTCGCTTCGACCAAGGCGTTCACGACCCAGTTAACGGTTCTGGCCTGCCTGACGCTGGCATTGGGGCGGGCGCTTGGAACCGTATCGCATGAAGTTGAGGCCAGGCTGGCCGATGCCCTGGCTGAAGTACCCGCCCGCGCGGCCGAAGTGCTCAATCACGACGAGCGGTTGAAGGAACTGGCCCATGAAATCGCCGATGCCCGCGATGTGCTTTACCTGGGCCGTGGCGTCAGTTACCCCATCGCCCTTGAAGGGGCTTTGAAGCTCAAGGAAATATCCTATATTCATGCTGAAGGCTACGCCGCCGGTGAAATGAAACATGGCCCGATCGCCCTGATCGACGACGGCGTGCCGGTTATCGTCATCGCACCAAAAGATGATTTGTTCGAAAAGACTGCGTCCAACATGCAGGAAGTTATCGCCCGCGGTGGCCGCGTCATCTTCATGAGCGACACCGAGGGGGTGAAAGTCCTGGGTGATCTGGCGGCGGCGACGGTTGCCTTGCCGGTGGTCGATCCTTTTGTCGCCCCCATCCTGTACGCGATTCCGGTGCAACTGCTGGCTTATCATACTGCGGTTATCAAGGGGACGGACGTGGATCAGCCGCGCAATCTGGCAAAAAGCGTGACCGTGGAATAGGCATTTATCCAGGACTCGGCTTTTTCCCTCAAAAGAAAAAGGACTACATATGTGGTGGGAACCGGCGGGTATTTCGCTTGTCCTGATTGCCCTGGCAGAGATGGGGGATAAAAGCCAGTTGGTGTGCATGGTGTTGGCGGCACGCCATAACCGGGCGCGGCCTGTCCTGTTCGGCGCGGCGATGGCCTTTGGTATTCTCAACGCGTTAGCCGTGCTGTTCGGAACCGCCCTTGCTGTCTGGCTTCCCCAGGGTTGGGTGCTGACAGGGATGGCGGCTCTTTTTGCTGTGTTTGGCATACATTCCCTGTTGCGTGCCGAGGCGAGCGAGGGCGAAGAGGAGGCCGAAATCAGCGGACATGGTCTCTTCATTACGGCCTTTATGATGATTTTTCTCTCAGAGCTTGGGGACAAGACGCAATTCGCCGTGGTTGGACTTGCGGGGATCTACCCCGCAGCGGCGGTATGGCTGGGCGCGACGATGGCATTGGTGCTTACCTCGACTGTTGGCGCACTGGCGGGCAAGACAATATTGCGCCGGTTGCCAATCATCTGGTTGCACCGACTGGCGGGTGTGCTGTTTATGATCTTGTCGGTACTGGCAGCATGGCGGTTGTTGCAAATGGATTAGGTTCAACCGCTGGATTTTCATACGACTGTTATCAAGGGACGGATGTGGATCAGCCGCGCAATCTTGCAAAAAGCGTGACCGTTGAATAACCCAACGATGAAATGAGTTCTTGATACTAACGTCGGCCCATTTCAATATTCAAAATTACACCAAAATTTTGTATGATAGTATGTAAACGGATCGAGCAGGTTCGCGCTTTTGTGGGGTTCGTATAATGGGTCGGGGGGCCTTGTATTCAGACATTTTCAAATAGACGTTCCAGATAGCCCTCGCGTACATGAAGAAGTATCCTGATTTTGAAAGGAGCACCCGGTCATGAAGCTGACATTCCTAGGGGCCACGAAAACTGTCACCGGGTCGAAGTACCTGTTGGAAAATGCCGGGGCGAAAATTCTTGTTGATTGCGGGCTATTTCAGGGACTGAAGGAGCTGCGTCTGCGAAATTGGCAAAAACTGCCCGTTGATCCGGCTTCCATTGATGGCGTTGTGCTGACCCATGCGCATATCGACCACAGCGGTTATATTCCGTTGCTGGTTAAACACGGCTTTAAAGGGAAGATTTACTGCTCCGGGGCAACATTTGATCTCTGTACAATCCTGCTGCCTGATAGCGGCTATCTCCAGGAAGCCGATGCCGAACGGGCTAACCGTTATGATTACTCCAAACACAAACCAGCCCTGCCGCTTTACACAAAAAAGGACGCCGAAAAATCGTTGAAACAGTTCGAGGTTGTGAATTTTGGCAAACCTCAAAACCTGAAAGGGGGTTTAACTATTACCTTAAGTCGATCCGGCCACATTTTGGGTTCGTCTTTCATCAAGATCAGTGATGGTCAGACTTCTGTTTTATTCTCCGGTGATCTTGGCCGCCCGGATGATCCGGTCATGAATACCCCGGCGCGAATGGAGGGGGCCGATTTTCTGGTGCTGGAATCGACCTATGGCGACAGATTGCACGCCGCTGAACGCCCGCTGGATAAAATTGGGAAGATCATCAGGGACACGGCGGCGCGCGGCGGAACGGTCATTATTCCGGCCTTTGCCGTGGGGCGAACACAAAGCATTCTGTATTTCATTAATGAGCTTAAAAAAGCCAGGGCGATACCACCAGCCCTTCCGGTTTTTCTTGACAGCCCGATGGCCATAGACGCCACGCACCTGCTGAACAGACACAAGAACGATCATCGCCTGTCAAAGAAACTGTGTGCTGATGTCTGCCGCGTCGCGCAATATGTTCACACCGCCGAAGACTCCAAGGCACTGGATCACGTTAACGGGATGCCCGCGGTCATTATTTCGGCCAGTGGCATGGCCACCGGCGGAAGGGTTGTTCACCACTTAAAACATTTCATCGGTGATGTGCGAAACACTATTCTCTTTACAGGTTATCAGGCTGCCGGAACGCGGGGTGCACGTCTGGTGCAGGGCGAGGATCAAATCAGGATTCATGGACAGATGTGGCCGGTACGGGCGCAGGTGGAAGAACTGCACAACACTTCGGCCCATGCTGATTATAGGGAAATACTGGATTGGCTGGGACAATTTAAAAATGCTCCGCGCAAAATATTTATTACCCATGGCGAGGCCGAGGCCGCCTCTTCCCTGAAAAGGAAAATTGAGGATGGTTTGAACTGGAATGCTGTTGTGCCTGACTATCTTCAGCAGGTGGAACTATGACAATTTTTGGATGAATGGAAGGAACGCAAACATAAAGTCAGCTAGTTCGCCTTCAATCGTTCCGCTATTAGGGCGTGGCGTTTGCGAATTTCTTCCGGCCAGCGGCTTTTGATGAAGGCCAGTGAGGCCCAGATGTCGTCGTCAGACAGGACATCGCCAAAGCCGGGCATACCGCTAATGAATCCTTCGGGCGCATTCTTCTGTCCGCCATCTTTTGAAATTTGGAAAAGCAGGGAATCGGGATGGTGCCAGGTGTGGCCCGTGGCGTCATGGGGTGGGGCGGGCAGGACGCCGTCCTGATTTTTAACTTGCCAGTTTTCCTGTCCTTCAAGGTTGTCGCCGTGACATGTGGCGCAAATTTCCACGTAGACAATTTCACCGCGTTTGACTAATGCCCTGTCATTCGGGTCTGCCCAGGTAATCGTGCTGTTCTGATTGTTACCGCTCAATACGTTGATGTAAGCACCACCCACGATAGCCACGCTGATTAATATGACAGCGATAAGGATGATGTTGGATTTGCCCGACATGTCTCGTTCTCCCTTTAAGGGATTAAATTCAACCTTCCCGCCCCTGTAAGGTCAAGGTCTCAATTGGTTTCAGGTGGTTTCCAGCCACCGTCTTCCTCGCAGCGGATGCACCGGATCAAGGTGAATACCTGATTCCAGTTGGCGTCTTTTGCCAGATAATCAAGCAAGCATCTAAGCGCCTTGTGCTTGTCTGGAAGTCCGTATTGGGTTGCCGCGTATTCCAGCATTTTTTCAGCATCGGCCTGAATTTCGAATGTAACGGGGATTTTGTCTCCGGACATGGCTTGTTCCCTCCTTGCAATACTAGTGTGGCATCTTGTGGTCATCATCAAATATATGGGGCGTTTGCATCCGTCATCCTACTTTTAAAGAATAATCCACAAAATTTCCGGGTGGCGAATAGCCGTTTAACGCACTACATGTGTTGAACGAAATTTCCGTGTTCATAAACTCCGCTAAATTGAGGTTCCCATGCAACTCCAGGATACCAGCCTGTTCAGGCAACAATGTTTTATCGATGGCCGGTGGGTCAATGCCGATGACGGCTTGACTTTTGATGTCCTGAACCCGGCCGATGGTTCGGTGCTTGGCTGCGTTCCCAGGATGGGAGCCGCTGAAACCCTGCGCGCCATTGATGCCGCCGAAGCGGCGATGCCTGCCTGGGCTTCCAAAACGGCAAAGGAAAGAGCCGGTATCCTGCGCCTCTGGTATGAGCTGATCCTGGAAAATCAGTCCGATCTGGCGACCGTAATGACAGCGGAAATGGGCAAACCTTTGGCTGAAGCCATGGGCGAGATCGTTTACGGGGCGTCCTTTGTTGAATGGTTCGCCGAAGAAGCAAAGCGGGTTTATGGCGACACCATTCCGTCGCCCGCGAATGATCGGCGTATTGTCGTCATCAAACAGCCTGTCGGTGTCGTTGCATCGATCACGCCGTGGAATTTCCCCACCGCCATGATCACCCGCAAATGCGCTCCGGCCCTGGCCGCCGGTTGTCCGGTTGTCATCAAACCGGCCGAAGACACACCCTTTTCCGCCCTGGCCCTTGCTGAACTGGCTGAGCGCGCCGGAATCCCTGCCGGGATAATCAACATTGTCACCGGCGTTCCCGCCGAGATTGGCGGTGCCATGACATCCAGCACGAAAGTCCGCAAACTTTCCTTCACCGGATCGACTCAGGTGGGCAAATTGCTGATGAAGCAGTGTGCGGATACGGTCAAGAAAGTGTCCATGGAGTTGGGCGGCAATGCGCCGTTTATCGTTTTTGATGACGCCGATCTGGATGCCGCCGTCGATGGGGCCATGGCGTCCAAG
>JADHSW010000132.1 GCA_016776705.1 Rhodospirillales bacterium | reverse complement strand
CACAGGAACTTTGACATTAAGGAAAAGGTCATGAAGAACTTACTCCACAAAAGAGCCAGTTGGTTAAGCACCCTCCTCGTGGCTCTGTCCTTATCGGTCATCGGGGCGAATGCCTGGGCCGAAATTGGCAAGGGATCAACCGCCGATCACACCAAGTTCGATGAACTAAAGGGGCCCTTTGTCGATGGCCCGGCGGTTACCAGGGCTTGCCTGAAATGTCATACAGAAGCCTCAAAACAAATACACAAGACCAAGCACTGGAACTGGGACGTCGTCAATCCGGCAACCGGTCGCAAGCTTGGCAAGAAGAACATCGTCAACAATTTTTGCGGTTCCGTGGTATCAAATGAACCTCGTTGCACCAGTTGCCACATCGGTTTCGGCTGGAAGGATGACAGTTTTGATTTTGCTTCTCAGGAAAACGTCGACTGTCTGGTCTGCCATGACACCACCTCAAAATATCGCAAGTTACCCGCAGGTGCGGGCCATCCGGCCTATCAGGACACTGAATGGCCTCCCAAAAGCGGTAAGTTCATCAAACCCATAGACCTGGCCGAAGTGGCCCAGAACGTGAGCGCAACCAGCCGCCGAAATTGTGGCATGTGCCACTTTCTTGGTGGCGGTGGCAACGCTGTAAAACACGGGGATCTTGATGTCTCGATGATTAATCCCGGTCCCTATCTTGATGTTCATATGAGCCCGGACAAACTTAATTTCAGCTGCTCTAAATGCCATGGTGGTGACAACCATCTGGTTCAGGGCAGCCGCTATTCTGTGGAAGCCAGAGACACCAAGGGAATCGACATTCCCGGTCGCACCGACGGCAGCCGCGCTAGTTGTGAGTCGTGCCACGGTATGACGCCTCATCCCGACACGGCGAACATCAAACTTAACGATCACACGGACACACTGGCTTGCCCGACATGTCATATTCCTGAATTCGCCCGTGGCGGCTATGCCACCAAAATGTGGTGGGACTGGTCAACCGCCGGCAAGTTGACGCCGGAAGGAAACCCGGTGAAGATAAATGATGAGAAAGGTCATCAGATATACAACGGCATGAAAGGTGACTTCACCTGGGGCGAAAATGTGACGCCCGAATACCGTTGGTTCGATGGCACGTCGAAGTTCACCCTGTTCGGTGACGAAGTCACCGGTAACGAGGTCATCTCCATCAACAATTATGGCGGCAGCGCCAATGATCCGGACTCTCGTATCTGGCCGTTCAAGGTCATGCGCGGCAAGCAGCCCTACGATAAAGAACTGAAAACACTGGCCGTGGTTCACACCTGGGGACCGGGAGACGAAAATGCTTACTGGACCGGATACGATTGGGACAAGGCGCTTGAATCCGGCATGAAAAAAGCCGGCGCGACGTATAGCGGCAAGATGGGTTTTGTCGAAACCGAAATGGCATGGCCCATCACCCATATGGTTGCGCCTAAGGAAGACGCCGTCGGCTGCGATGAGTGCCACAGTCTGAACAGTCGTTTGAAGGACGTTCCCGGCCTTTATATTCCCGGTCGCGACCGTTTCGGATGGCTCGATACCGCCGCCTGGATATTGGCAGCCCTGACTTTATTGGGCGTCCTTGGTCACGGTGGAATTCGCTACATCATGCATCGCAGGGAGGGCTAGCGCCATGAACAGGATTTATATCTTTAAACGCTTTGAACGTTTCTGGCACTGGTCGCAAGCAGCCTTGATCTTCACCATGGGGGGCAGCGGTTTTGAAATCCACGGCACCTATGAATGGCTGGGATACGAAACGGCCCAGGAAGTTCACACAACGGCGGCCTGGATGTTGATCTGGTTGTGGTTATTTGCCTTCTTCTGGCACTTCACGACTGGGGAATGGCGTCAATATATTCCGACCACGGATAAACTGATCGCGATGATGAAATATTACATGTCGGGAATTTTCACCAATGCCCCGCATCCGTTCAAGGTGACGCGGCTTTCAAAGCACAATCCCCTGCAACGACTTGCCTATCTGTTTGTTCAGCTGATCATCAATCCGGTTATCTGGATCAGCGGCCTGTTGTACCTTTATTATAGTCAGTGGGATGCCTGGGGCCTGGACTGGTTAAATCTTGCTGACGTCGCTTTCGTGCATCTTGCGGCAGCCTTCATGATGGTCCTGTTCGTCATAGCCCATATCTATCTGGGAACAACGGGACATACGCCACTGTCACACTTCAAGGCGATGCTGACCGGTTATGAAGATGACCCGGACGAAAAAAATAAAGCTTCCTGAACTTCATTATCTGAATACGAAAAAAGCCCCTGCCAGATGGACAGGGGCTTTTTCATTATTCCGGATTGTTGGACAGCCACGCTGGAAAGGTTTCAAGATCGATCAGGTCATCCACTTCCAGGCGACGGCGAATGACCGAATAATCTTTTTCGCGGACCATGATTTCCGGGACCAGTGCCCGTGTGTTGTAACTTGACGCCATCGCCGCCCCGTAGGCCCCCGCCGTGCGGATCACCAGCAAGTCCCCGGCGGCAATGCGCGGCAATCTGCGCTGGGTGCAAAACGTGTCCCCGGTTTCACAAATGGGTCCGACCACATCATAAAGCGCTGTGTCGCCACCCTCGTCGGCCTGATTGACGGGAACGATCTCATGAAAGGCGTCATAGAGCGAGGGGCGGGTCAAATCATTCATCGCCGCATCGACAATGGCAAAGTTGCGGGTCGCCCCTTCCTTGACATAGATGACCCGGGTTACCAGCACACCGGCATTTCCGGCAATGACCCGGCCTGGCTCAAAAACAAGCTGGCCATCAAAATCAGCAAACACATCGCGGACGATTTCGCCATATTCAACAGGGTCCGCCAGGGGTTCGTCCGACTCTCCATAGGAAATTCCCAGGCCGCCGCCAAGATCCAGGCGCTCAACGCTCAACCCATCGGCCCTCAGCATAGTGACCAGATCGCGCATACGTATGTAGGCATTCCTGAAAGGGTCGCTTCGTGTTAGTTGGGATCCAATGTGAACGGCCAGCCCAACCGGGCGAATGCCCGCCATGGCCGTGGCCTTTTTATAGATCTCATGAATGCGCATCCATTCGATGCCGAATTTGTTTTCCGCCTTGCCGGTTGAAATTTTCGCGTGCGTCTGTGCATCAACATCCGGGTTGACCCGAAATGCCACGGCCGCTTCCACTCCCAGGGCCTGGGCGATGGCGCCCAAAGTTTCAAGCTCTGGTTCGGATTCAACGTTGATCTGCATGATTCCGGCTTTCAGGGCGTCACTCAATTCCTGTGCGGTTTTGCCGACGCCTGAAAAAACAATCTTGTCCGCCGGAACACCTGCGGCCAGAGCGCGCTTCAACTCGCCCCCTGACACCACGTCCGCCCCGGCCCCCATGCGCGCCAGAGTACGCACGACGGCAATGTTCGAATTCGCCTTGACAGAAAAGCAGATCAGCGTATCCATGCCATCAAAAGCACCACTAAAGACCTTGAAATGACGCTCTAAAGTCGCCGTGGAATATGCATAGAACGGGGTTCCGACATCGTCTGCAATGTCGCTGATAGCAACGTCTTCGGCCAGCATGACGCCGTCATGGTATTGAAAGTGATCCATTGATAAAACTCGTTATGGCTTGGGATAACTGCGCGGGTATTTTGAATCTTTCGGGTAATCGGGTGACCCTTTACGGCCACATGCTGCAATCGGTGAAGCAATCGCAATAACAAGCGCCAGCACGATCAGGCGAGCAAACAGGCTGGATATGTGTTTGGTCATTTCAGAAACCTCTTTTTCGCTTCGGCGGTGGCGGCGATAACGTTGGCAGGCGCCGTGCCTCCTTCGCTGGTCCTGCTGGCCACCGAATTTTCGACACCAAGAACGGCGAAGATTTCGTCTGTGATCGCCGTTTCAACGGATTGCATATCGGCAAGGCTCAGCTCTTCAAGGCCACAGCTTCTGTCTTCGGCCATTTTTACCAACGTCCCGGTGATGTGATGGGCCTGACGGAACGCAATGCCCGCAACCCGGACAAGCCAGTCAGCCAGATCGGTCGCGGTCGTGAACCCCCTGCCCGCATCTGCCCTCATCCTAGCCTTGTCGAATTCCGCCTCGGCCAGCATGCCCGCCATGGCGGCGATGCAAATTCCCAGGGTATCGACCGCATCGAACACAGGTTCCTTGTCTTCCTGCATGTCCTTGCCATAAGCCAGTGGCAACCCCTTCAAGGCGACAAGCAGCGCGTTCAGGGAACCGATGACCCGCCCGGCCTTGCCGCGAACAAGTTCGGCGGCATCCGGATTGCGTTTTTGCGGCATGATTGAACTGCCCGAAGAAAAAGAATCAGAAATTCTGACGTAGCCAAACTGAGGCGCACTCCAAAGGACAATTTCCTCAGCCATGCGCGAGAGGTGTACAGCGAGAATAGAGCCTGAGCTCAAAAACTCACAGGCGAAATCCCGATCAGAAACCGCGTCCAGAGAGTTCGCAGCGGGTCGTGCGAAACCGAGCGCCTCCGCCGTCATTTTCCTGTCAATCGGAAACGACGTTCCGGCCAGTGCGGCGGCCCCAAGGGGACTTTCGTTTAACCTTGTCCGACAATCGGCAAAGCGGCCACGGTCGCGGCCAAACATTTCAACATAGGCCAGCATGTGGTGGCCCAGTGTTACCGGTTGCGCCGCCTGAAGGTGTGTAAAGCCGGGCATCACCGTTGCAGCATTACTTTCTGCAATGCCAATCAGAACGCCTTGCAAAGTCATAAGGCTGGCATCGATATCGTCAATGGCATCGCGCACCCAAAGCCTGAAATCCGTCGCCACTTGATCGTTACGCGAGCGCGCCGTGTGCAAGCGCCCGGCGGCCTCACCAATCAGATCAGACAAACGATTTTCAATATTCATGTGAATGTCTTCAAGGATGGTGCTGAATTCAAAAGCGCCTTCTTCGATCTCCCCGGCAATGGTATCCAGCCCTTCCAGAATATTCTTGCCATCACCGGCCGTTAAAATTCCCTGGGCAACGAGCATTGTCGCGTGTGCTTTTGATCCGGCGATATCCTGGGCGTAGAAACGCTTGTCGAAATCAATTGAAGCATTTATTGCTTCCATCAACGACGACGGACCTGCATTAAAACGCCCCCCCCAGATGGTGCTGGAGGAAGAATTTTTCTGCTTGTTCGCAGTATCGGGATTCGAAGACTTCTTCGTCACCGCTGGACCCCACTTGTAAAATGTTATAAATCAAAAACGACCATGAAAGCTTATTCCTGCAAATCACCGGCCTGCCGAATTAAACCACCCCAGCGAAGCCATTGGAGGTTTCCAATCGCTATTGCGGCGGTCATGTTGGTGATTGTCTCCATATCGCCGCATCTTGCAAGTGCTGAGGCAAATAATTGCGCCAATCCGGGTCCTGAACTAAATAATTTCAGGCCACAAATACCGCCGCTGCCATCTCCTGTCTTTCCTTTTTTCGATGGTCAGGACTCAGAACGTACCATAGAAGACTATAAAGGTCAGGGTGTGGTCCTGAATTTTTGGGCCACATGGTGCGCCCCCTGCATCAAGGAAATGCCTTCCCTTTTGGTGATGAAAAATATTCTCGCAAATGAAGGCATTCGCGTTCTCGCCCTCTCACAAGACAGAAAGGGCGCCCAGAAGGTGATTCCTTTCCTGAAAAAAAGAGGCCTTGAAGGGCTGGATGTCCTGATCGACAAAAAAGGTAACGTTGCGCGAAAATCCGGGGTGCAGGGCTTGCCTGTCACCATTCTGATAGACGCCCATGGCATGGAACGAGGCCGTGTGGTCGGAATTGCCGAATGGGACACCCCTGAAGTCATTGATTTTGTTCGACGCTGTATCGGCCCTGACAGATCTTGATCATACAACGGCGTTTTCCCTTTTCACCGCCCTTTGTAACCTTTAAAAAGTAATGCAGGGAATGGCAGGTAAAAAAAGTGGCGTGGTAAAAAGCACTTATCGGGGCAATAATAAAACAAAAAGAATTTCTGGCTCGTCTGAACCCATAGGCGGCACTGCGCCCTTTTGTGTGTCCGAAGACCTTCTAAAAAACCCTGAGCTGTTTCGTCAGGTGATTGATTGCCTTCCCAACGGACTAGTGCTTTTCGACACAAAAGACCGCCTTATTGCCTATAACGAGAATTACCGCCTGTTATCGGGCCTGAACAAGAATGACCTGAAAGGCAGTCCTACCTTCAAGGAGCTTCTTCATAAGGTTGTCATAAAGAATAAACTCATCAACACCGGCAAGGACAAGCGGCTGTGGATAAAGGAGAGACTTGCTTCTTTTAAAAATTCGGATGCCCCCTTTGAAGTTACATTCAATGATGGCCGCACACTTAAAGTTCAGGATCGACATACTGAGTCAGGTTACACCGTCAGAATTTATGAAGACATTACGCAACTGACGAACCGTGAGCGTCGACTTGTCGAAAGCACCCTATTCGCCCAAACGGCGCAAAAACGCCTGGAAGACGCCATCGAAAGTATTTCCGAAGGGTTTGTGTTGTTCGATCGCGATGGCCGCCTGGTTATGTGTAACAGCCGCTACCGGAAATTAAACAGTAACATCTCCGGGTATATTAAACCGGGCATTCTACGTTCAGACCTTATTAAAAAGGTCGCATCGATCCGTTTCAGGGGCCGCCCGAAGAAGGAACGCAATGACTGGATCAATCTGCGGCTCAAACACCACAGGTCCCCCGGTTCCGTCCTGGAATGTGTCTTTCAGGATGGCACCTGGATTCGCTATCAGGATTTTGAGACCAATGATGGCGGGCGTGTCAGCCTTTATGCCGATATCACCGACAAAAAGAGAAACGAGTTGGCCCTTCAGAAAAGTGAACGGCGTTTTCAGCAGGCTGTTGAAAGCATGCCTGATGGTTTTGTCATTTATGACCAGAAAGACCGCCTGCTTCTTTTCAACGAACGCTACAAGGAACTGTCGGCTAGTGCGGCTCCATTCCTTGTTCCCGGTCAGACATATGAAAATATTATCCGCGCTTTCGCAAAACGTTCCCTGTCGTCTCTTTCCGACACAAAACGGAGGGCCTGGGTAAGGAAACGAGTAGACCAGCACAAAAATCCCGGTAAACCCACCGAATTTCAATTCGATAATGGACAATGGATTCGCTACGTCGATTTCAAGACCCCCGACGGCATGTTGGTCAGCCTTCTCACTGATACAACCGAATTGAGAGATCGCGAGCAAGCTCTGCTGGAAAGTGAGGCGCGCCTTGAGTCAGCCCACAACAAGCTCGTCGATGCCATTGAAAGCATGTCCGAAACCTTCATCATGTTTGACGCCGATGACAAGCTTGTTATGCACAACTCTAAATACGCCGAGACCTTCAAGACTGTTCCTGAAACTTTGCATCCTGGTATTTCAATGAGCGAAGTGGTCCGGATCATGGCGAGGAAGAATATATATAACGACGTATCAGGGAACCTGGATACTTACGTTACTAATCGTATGAAAATATTGAAAAAGCCGGGCATTCGTGAACAACAGCTCAGTGATGGAAGCTGGTGGCTGGTAAAATCGAGCCGCACCGCAGAAGGCGGTACTGTGTTTGTTCGCGAGAACATCACCGGGCAAAAAATTCATGAACAGGCCCTCAGGGATAGTGAAGCCAGGCAGGAAGCTGCCCATAAAAAACTCGTCGATGCTGTTGAGAACATGTCTGAAGATTTTTCAATGTTTGACGCAGACGGAAAACTGATCTCATACAATTCCAAGTTCCTGAATTACTACAAAGATGTTCCCGGAATTCTCTCTCCTGATATTCGCCTGAAGGATATTGTTAAATATTTTGCTCAAAAGGGACTTTATGGCGTTTTTGACGGCAGCATTGATGGGTTTGTTAAACACCGCCTGAAAGAATTGAACACACCAGGAACTTACGAAACCCGGTTTTCAGATAACAGTTGGTGGCTCGTTAGAACCAACAGAACCAGTGACGGCGGCCTGGTAATGATCCGGCATGAAATTACGGAACAAAAAAACGCCGCGATTGCGCTGCTTGAAAGCGAAGAAAGATATTCCCTGGTCATCAAGGCCGCCAATGAAGGCGTTTGGGACTGGAATCTGGATACCAATCAAATTTATGCCTCTCGGCGTTTCGAACAGATTGTCGGCAAGGAAGTAGCTAAAAAACTGGAATCCAATAATAAAATTGTCCTCGAGGAATTCATCTATTCCAACATGCACCCGCAGGACATGCCGGTCTACCAGAAGAACCTTATCCGCCATGTGTGGACGGCTCAACGATTGCAAGGTAAATCTTTCTTGATTCCTCTCTCGGTCGGGTGCGGTCATGTGTCCGGCCTGTTGATGCGGTATAATCGACCGCTGGCCCTGATG
>JADHSW010000131.1 GCA_016776705.1 Rhodospirillales bacterium | reverse complement strand
AAAATTCATCGTGTTTTCCAGCAGGATGCCACTTTGATGGTCGATGCCTTTAAGCAGGCCAAAATCGACCCGGTTGACGGTTTCGATTGGCTCAAGCCAAAAGCCATCGGAATGCCAGACGAAGGCGTTTGCCGCATCAATATCGGTGCCGCCGGATTGGGGCGGGGCAAGGCGCTCCAAGGCTCCTGCTATGCGTTCAAGCAGAGGGATCAGGTCATTTTCGCTCATAGAATCGTTTTTTCTTCAAATTGGGTCCTCTAAGGCTTTTAAGACAGGCTGTTAGCGGTTGCAAGTCGCGTCGGGCGCGTTATAGTCCGTCGCTTGCCGGATTTTCGGCTTTGAATGTTTTTTTTACTGGGGAGTCCCATGAGTTTTATTTCACCTGCTTATGCTCAAGCCGCCGGTGGCGCCGGTGGTGGTAGTGGTCTTGAGGCCATGTTCCCGCTGGTCCTGATTTTTGTCGTCTTCTATTTCCTGCTTATTCGTCCGCAGCAGAAAAAGGCCAAAGAGCACAAGGCCATGCTGGAAGCCGTGCGTCGCGGTGATAAAGTGGTTACCGGTGGCGGTATTATCGGAACCGTGACCAAGGTCAACGATGACAGTGAAATTACTGTAGAAATTGCCGATGGCGTTAAAGTTCGCGTTCAGCGTGGCTTGCTTGCCGCCGTTATGTCGAAGACCGAACCGGTCAACGACGATAAAAAAAGCAAGAAAGAGGACAAGTCCGACGACGCGGATGATGACGGCAAAGAAAAGGGCGCAGCGTCAAAGCTGAAAGGCCTTCTGGGCGGTAAAAGCTGAGGCTCAGGCCCAGCCAACGGAACTAAGCAATGATCTATTTCGCTAAATGGAAAATCGTGATGATCCTGGGCATTTGCGCCCTGGGTGTGATTTTCGCGGCTCCTAACTTCCTGTCATCGAAGATGGCCAGCCAACTACCCTCGTGGTTGCCCCACAAGCAGATAAGCCTGGGCCTTGATCTTCAGGGCGGCTCCCACCTGTTGCTTGAGGTTGAAGTCGACAGTGTCCTGAAAGAACGCCTTGAGGCGCTGGTTGATACCATGCGTACGACCCTGAGGAAGGCGCGCATTCAATATGGCGGACTGGGTGTCAATGGACTTAGCGCAAGCGTTACAATCAAGGATCAGGCCGGCGCCGAGCAGGCCCGTCAGTTGCTTAAAAACCTGGATAGTCAGTTGAACGTCGATATGGCTGAAAATGGCCTTATCACGCTAGAAATGACGGAACAGGCCGTTCGTGATCGCCGTACAGCGGCGATTGAACAATCCATTGAAATTGTCCGTCGCCGCATCGATGAAACGGGTGTTCGGGAACCGACTATTCAGCGTCAGGGCGAGGACCGCATTCTGGTCCAGCTTCCCGGTGTCGATGATCCGGAACGGGTTAAACGTCTGCTGGGCAAAACCGCAAAGTTGTCGTTCCATTTGGTTGACGAACGTGAAAACCCGTCCTTGGGCTCCCGCGTTCCCCCGGGATCGATGTTGATGCCGTCAGCTGACGAAATCGGCAGTGACGGTCGTGCGCGTATGTACATGTTGAAAAAGCGCGTAATGATCAGTGGTGATACCCTGATCGACTCGCAGCCGTCTTTCCAGGACAACCAGCCGGTTGTCAGCTTCCGTTTTGATACGGTGGGTGGCAAGCTTTTCGGCAAGGCGACAACGGCAAATGTCAATAAACTGTTCGCCATTGTGCTTGATGGCAAGGTCATCAGCGCCCCGGTTATTCGCGAACCCATTCTGGGTGGCAGCGGGGTTATTTCTGGCCGTTTCACGGTTCAGGGCGCTCAGGATCTTGCCTTGTTGCTGCGCGCTGGCGCGCTTCCCGCGCCGTTGACCATTCTCGAAGAACGCTCTGTCGGCCCAGGTCTGGGCGCCGATTCCGTCGCTGCGGGTAAAATTGCGTCGATGGTCGGTATGGTATTGGTCGTCGTTTTCATGGGCATAACCTATGGCCGTTTTGGCCTGATGGCCGATGTTGCCTTGATGGCGAACATCATCCTTATCGGTGCTGCGCTGTCGCTGCTGCAAGCGACGCTGACCCTTCCCGGAATCGCCGGTATTGTTTTGACTGTTGGCATGGCGGTTGACGCCAATGTGCTTGTGTTTGAGCGTATCCGCGAGGAAATACGCGCCGGGCGGACGCCGATTTCGTCCATTGATGCGGGCTATTCGCGTGCGATCAAGACGATTATTGACGCCAATGTCACCACCCTGATCGCCGCAGTGCTGTTGTACCAGTTCGGATCCGGTCCGGTACGTGGCTTTGCCGTAACACTGGCTATTGGTATCGTAACCTCGCTGTTTACGGCGATCATGCTGACCCGTTTGATGGTCGTGACGTGGCTGAAAAAGTCCCGCCCCGACACGTTGCCGATTTAGGAAAAGACTATGCGTGGACTTCATCTGCTTCCCGGAGACATCAACCTGCAATTCATTCCGCGCAGGATCATGTTTTTCGTCTTTTCCGCTATGCTGGTTATCGCCTCAATCGGTCTGTATCTGTCCCAGGGACTGAATTACGGCATTGATTTCAAGGGCGGTATCCTGATCGAGATCAAAACCACGGGCGGTCCTGCCGATATCAAGGCCATGCGTTCGAACTTGTCCGGTCTTGGTGTTGGTGAAATCGGCCTGCAGGAGTTCGGAGCACCTGACGAAGTGCTGATCAGAATTCAGGCCCAGGATGGCGACGAGAAAGCCCAGCAGGTAGCCGTCGACAAGGTAAAATCTGCTTTGGGTAATGGTGTCGAATACCGTCGAACCGAATTTGTCGGCCCAAAAATAAGTGACGAATTGCTGTGGGATGGCATCTTCGCCGTCAGCGCGGCCATATTCGCCATTCTGTGTTATGTCTGGTTCCGCTTCGAGTGGCAGTTTGGCATGGGCGCTGTTGTCGCCCTTATCCACGACGTGTTGAGCACGATTGGCATTTTTGCCCTTTTGGGACTGGAATTCAACCTGTCCACGGTGGCGGCGATCCTGACCATTGCCGGTTATTCCATCAACGATACGGTCGTTGTCTATGATCGGGTGCGCGAAAACCTGCGTCGATACAAGACGCTTTCCTTGCCGGAACTGTTGAACAATTCCATCAACGAGACCCTGTCGCGCACGGTGATGACCAGTGTCACCACCTTGCTGGCTTTGCTCGCCCTTTACATATTGGGTGGTGAAGTCATTCGTGGTTTCAGCTTTGCGATGATCTGGGGTGTGATTATTGGTACCTATTCTTCTATCTGCCTGGCCGTTCCGGTCCTGCTGTACATGAAGATTGAACGCCGCTCATCGTCCGGCGGGGCAGATAATGAAGCCGAGGAGGCGGTGACCGAACAGGCACCGTAAGGCCATTTCACTTGATATAACACCGCTAGTCGCCGCTTCACGTAACCTTTTGCAGGGCTATGGTGACGGCGGCTTTCGTGTATCGGGCGGCAAGCGCATTGAAGGCTCCCAAATCCTGTTTCCTGAAGCCGCTGTCCCCTGGTCTGTCTCATCGGCCTCAGACATAACGCTGGAAAGCCTGAGCGCCGCCATTGATAAGGCGGACGAAATCGACATTTTGATTGTCGGTTGCGGCGCTGAATTCCAACCCATACCTGATGAGCTGCGTCAGGGCCTAAAGAAGCACGGCATCGTTCTCGAATGGATGGACACCGGCGCGGCCTGCCGCACCTTCAATGTGTTGTTGGTCGAGGAGCGCCCGGTAGCGGCGGCCCTGATCGCCGTATAGGACGGTTTTGATGGTGGATATTTCCTGGATTCTGTTTATTGGCGCGTCACTGGCGATTATCATCGCCCCTGGCCAGGACCTGGTGCTGGTTATGTCTCGCGGTCTGGGGCAAGGCTCAAGGGCCGGTGTGATAACCGCAGCAGGCGTCAGCACGGGATTGCTGGGGCATACCCTGCTGGCGACGTTTGGATTAGGGGCCTTGCTGATTGCATCGCAAATGGCTTTCACGGTGCTTAAATTCGTGGGCGTCGCCTACCTGATTTACCTGGGGGGGCGATTGCTTCTTTCCGGCGCCAAAAATATCGATCTTCATTTGGCCTCAAATCGTTCGCACAGGCGTTTGTTCTGGCAAGGGGCATTCTCGAACCTTTCAAACCCGAAAATCACTCTGTTCTACTTTGCCTTTTTGCCTCAGTTCGTACCGGCGACATCGCAGCAGCCGACACTTTCGATTTTTGTTCTGGGGGCTGTTTTTGCCGCCCTGACCTTCCTCGTCAAGGGTCCCTTCGGTTATTTCGCCGGAACCCTATCCAGCTGGTTTCGCTCAAATCCCAAAGTACTGGCATGGATGTTCCGATCCAGTGGTTTTGCACTCATCGGACTGGGAATTGGACTGGCGCTCGAAGAGCGCAAATAAAAAACGGAGCCCGAAGGCTCCGTTTCTGTAGATTATCGCCAGTAATATGCGGCACTCAAATCAGGATTTACGGACCTGATCCATGAATTTGTCGACCTCGGCTTTAAGTAATTCCGACTGTTCAGACAATTCATTGGCAGCTTCTAGCACTTGCGTTGATGTCGAGCCGGCTTCGGCAGCCGCCTGGGTGACACCTGCAATGTTGGTGGATACCTCGCCAGTTCCAGCCGCTGCCTGTTCAACGTTGCGGGCAATCTCTGATGTTGCCGCACCCTGTTCCTCGACCGCTGCGGCAATGGCAGCGGAAATTTCGCTGATCTGGCCAATGGTCTTTGTGATGTCCTGAATGGCTAAAACGGAATTGTTCGTAGCATCCTGGATATCTCCGATCTGACCACCGATTTCCTCGGTTGCCTTGGCGGTTTGATTCGCCAGGTTTTTGACCTCGGATGCGACCACGGCAAAGCCTTTACCCGCATCACCCGCCCTTGCCGCTTCGATGGTGGCATTTAGCGCTAACAGATTGGTCTGGTCGGCAATATCGGTAATCATTTCAACAACCTCACCGATTTTTTGAGCCGACATAGCCAAGCCCTGGACCATTTCGTCGGCTTTTTTAGCTGCTATTACCGCCGTACCGGCAATTTCCGTAGACTGCGAAACCTGACGACTGATTTCGCCAATCGAGGACGAAAGTTCTTCGGCGGCGGAAGCCACTGTTTGAACATTGGTTGAGGCTTCTTCCGAAGCCGCAGCCACGGCTGTTGCCTGGGCCGATGTTTCTTCGGATATTGCCGTCATTGACTGGGCTGAAGACTGCAATTGGGTCGACGCAGATGAGACGGTTTGAACGACACCACCGACGCTGGCCTGGAAGTCGTCCGCCATCTTGTTCATCATCCGAATCTTTTCCTGGTTGGCTCGTTTTTCCTGTTCCCTGGCTTCTTCTTCCATTTGCTTGACGCGAATGGCGTTTTCCTTGAATACCTGAACAGCCTGGGCCATTTCACCGATCTCGTCCGTTTTGTCGAGGGCTGGAATTTCGGTCTCAAGATTGCCCTGGGCAAGTTTACCCATTGCCGATGTCATACCGTTGACCGGGCCGACAATCGAACGCGTAATCAAAATTGCGACGGCGGTGGCGACGCCAAGGCCAAGGGCGAGCAGCACCCATTCGATTGTTAACAGGGCACTTACAGCCTTGGAGTTAGCGTCAGAATCAACTGTGAGCAGCCTTTGCTGGTTTCGTTGCATACCACCTTCGCGCACCCCTTCAGCGTTCTTTTCACCCAGCAACATATTCAACAGCTTGCCAGCACGCGGCGCTGCTTCCGTGACCAGGGTGTAGTTGGCCATGTTCCACTTTTCGGAGCCGCGGATAGCGAACATCTTTGGCGGCAGAGGGGAAAATTCCTTACGCATTGCCTCAAAAGTGCTAAACGCTTCCTGTTGCTCGGGTGACAGATAGGAGAACTGTTCAGAAAGATCGGCGAACCGTTTGGTATTCTTCTCCCACAGATCTGTGAAATTATTGGCAAATTTTTCCTCGCCGGTTAAAAGGTAGGCGCGGATGTTGGCGAGGCCCAGCCCCAATGATCCGCGGGTATCAGCCATCATGCCTAAAATCTGCACACGGTCACCGCCGATGCCACCCTTGCCCTGCAATTCCAGGTCAATCATTTTGGAGATATTACTGACCATAACACCGGCGCGTGGCGCAGCATCCGTGACGAGCATGAGCGTTGCAGGCTGTTCCTCGGGTGTTTTGGCAATGTCTTCAACCTGTTTCTGAGCAATACGGAATTGTTCGATTACACCCTTGAAAACTTGAAGGTTTTCGACGTTTTTTGGATTGGTCCAGCTTTTCGATAACTCGTCCATATTGGCGATGGTCGTGTCAATATCGGCCCATACTTCCGCGCGTTGGCTCTTGAACACTTCAGCGCCTGTCAGCATGTAGCCACGCAATGCAGCGAGTGATGCCTGAATATTTTTGACCATGTTGGAACTTGCAGCGGCCGTTGGCATGCGCAAGTCAACAATTCGGGTCGCTGTTTTATTAATATCGGAAACTTTAAAGATGGTCGTGCCGACAGCAATGGCCAAAATTATGCCCATAGCCGCAAAACCGCCAATTAGGCGGCTGCTTATATTTAACTTCATTAGAGTATCCCTTTGAGTTATTTTCGTTTTTTTTCTGTTTTGGATACCAAATAGGGTTCCCCCCCACATCCAAATTATTCTGACAGTACATCGCGCCAATAATTCAGTAAAGTGGTGCTTCATTTGCTGTTTTAGAAAGATAGGACCGAATTGCGTCATTGTTAGTCCCATAAAAAAACGGAGCCCGAAGGCTCCGCTTTTCGTAGAATAATAAACCCGGCCTAGTAGATATTCTGGGCAGACACCATGGCGTAGAGCATGGGAAAGGAGAGCAGGGTGTTGGTGCGCGAGAACAGCATTGCAGTGCGTCCAGCTGCTGCCTTGGTCTCAGCATCGACTTCGATTATGCCCAGCGCCTTTTTCTGGTTTGGCCAGATAACGAACCAGACGTTGAACCACATGATAATGCCCATCCACATGCCGATGCCGATGGCGGTGTGCTTGGCCACGGCGAAACCTTCGGATGCGCCAAGGGTCATGGCTTCAACGAGGTAGCCGTTCATGGCCGCCAGGATCAGGCCGAAGACGATGGTGCCCATGGCACCCCAACGGAACCAGAACAGGGCCGCCGGTGCGATCACCTTGCCAATGGCGGGTTTTTGCTCATCCGGAATATTGGGCATGTTGGGAATTTGCACGAAGTTGAAATACCACAGCAGTCCGATCCACATGACGCCGTTGATGACATGCAGCCAACGAACGATAAAGGTCATATACATATGGTCTAAGGCGAAATCGTCACCGGTTCCGGCGCTGACGACAATAATCATGATAACCGTCAGGATGATGCCTGCGATTACCGTCTTTTTTAGGTCTGTAAGGATGCCTGACATTTGGCCTTTTCCTCTTAATTGTTAAGGGATAGATGGTTTAATAAAATAATTCTAAGTTCTATCTCTGTATATACGACTAGACGTTGCAATTTCAATGGTTTCGCGAAAAGTAATGTAGGATAGGGCCTTTTGAAGTCTGAGTTTAAGGAAATTCGTTTGAATGGGGCAAATTAAGGTGCGAATCGCTGATGAACAATGATGATTGGCAGTCAATATGTGCTGAAACGGTCCACAGGCTGGATCGTGACCGCCTTATGTGTACGACGCTCGCCCCTGTTGAAAAGCAGGCTCCATTGCTGGCCCTGCTTGCTTTTAACATGGAAATTGCGACCATCCCAGAGCTGGTCAGCGAAACCATTGTCGGTGAAATGCGCCTGCAGTGGTGGCGCGATACAATCGAGCAACTTTATTCCGGCAAGCGATTAGATCACCCCGTCGCCCTTGGTCTGGCTGAGGCGATCAGGGACTTCGATCTGACAAAATCCCTGTTTGACGATTATATGGATGGCCGAAGCTTTGATTTGTATGGGCAAGCGCCAGCTTCGCTTGAAGAACTGGAGTCATATGGGGGTAAAACCGCTGGTTCCTTAAATGAATTAATGGGGGAAGTTTTGCTGGCTGATTTGACCAAGGAGCATCGCGCTACCGTTCGTCATGCAGGAATTGCCTGGGCGTTATCCGGATTACTTGTAGCAGCCGCTTTTCATTCCAGGCTGGGGCGCAGTTATTTGCCCGCCGATGTGGAAAAGGGGGAGCAGGTTGCCTACGTCGCCCAATGTGCGCAAGCGCACATCGACAAAGCCCGTAAGGCAGATCAAGTCATACCGAATGCCCTGTTGCCGGTTATGCTGCCGGTAACCCTCGCCGCGCACCGCCTTGGGCGACTCGCCCGATGTCATCAAAATGTGGGTGACCCACGTTTACAGCGTCCGGCGCTCTCACGGTTGTTCGGGTTCTACTGGAACGTGCTGAGAAAACGCTATTAACGCTGTTTTTCT
>JADHSW010000130.1 GCA_016776705.1 Rhodospirillales bacterium | reverse complement strand
GCTGACGCCATGCATTTTACCTGCGCCTTTGATATGCGTGTGCCCGTGGAAAGCCGCGAGAAAGTCCACGAATTGCTGATTTTGATAAACGAGAAGCTGTGGCTTGGCCATTTCGGCATCTGGGATGACGAGGGCTTGCCCATGTACCGTCACGCCCTGCCCCTTCGCGGCACCCTTGGCCCCAGCCTGGGCCAGATGGAAGATATGGTCGAAACCGCGATCAGCGAGTGCGAGCGTTTTTATCCGGCCTTCCAGTATACGATCTGGGGCGGCAAAAGCGCCGCCGATTCGGTAATGGCCGCCATGGTCGATACGGTTGGCGAAGCCTGAAGGTATATAAGGGTATGTCGATAAGGTTATTGCTGGCCGGGTGCGGCAAGATGGGTGGAGCCATGCTTGCGGGCTGGCTTGATAAAGGCATTGAGCCCGCCAACGTTACCGTCGTTGAGCCCAATCCGGACACCGCCGAAGCCTTGCGCCTGCAATACGGCGTGACAACCGTTGCCAGCCCCGAAGACCTGGACTTCAACGCCAAACCGACAGTTATCATTTTCGCCGTCAAGCCGCAGGTCATGGACGACGTCGCCCCGGCTTACGCCCGCTTCAAGGGTGAGGGTGTGGTGTTTCTGTCTATCGCCGCCGGTAAAACCATTGCCTATTTCGAGAATCTTGTTGGCGCGGACGCCGCCATCGTGCGCGCCATGCCCAATACCCCCGCCGCTGTCGGTCGCGGCATAACCGTCAATTTCGCCAACGCCCATGTCAACCGGGATCAGATCTCCTTGTGTGGCGAATTGCTCAGTTCGGTCGGGGAAGTGGCCTGGGTTGATAACGAAGCACACATCGACATCGTCACCGCCCTTTCAGGCGGCGGCCCGGCTTATGTCTTCCTGCTGGCGGAATGCCTTGCCCATGCCGGCGTGCAATCGGGCCTGCCGGAAGATCTGGCCAGACGTCTGGCCCGGGTTACGGTAGCAGGGTCCGGCGAGTTGCTGCATCGCTCAACCGAAGAACCGGAGACTTTGCGCCAGAACGTGACCAGCCCCGGCGGCACCACAGCCGAGGCCCTGAGGGTGTTGATGGCCGACGATGGCTGGCAGCCGCTGCTGGATAAGGCGATTGCAGCCGCCACTGCCAGATCACGGGAACTGGCCGGATAATTTTTTATGATATTTCCATATATGATTTTTATTGTACACTTAACATATTGATTTTTCACATTTATTACCATTATGTTGCAGTGCAACATAATGGTTGACTTATGCTCTTTTCTCCCTCATATTATCGTTATTGTGCAGTGCAGCATAAACAGATTTATAGGAGTTTAGAGTTATGGCCAAGCAGACCAACACCAACCCGTTCTTCAATTTCGACGTCACCAAGATGATGACCGAATTCGACCCTTCCAAGATGGCTGACGAGTTCACCAAACTGGCAGGCAACTACAAGATGCCGACCATGGACATCGAAGCCATCATGGCTTCCCAGCGTAAAAACATCGAAGCGCTGACCGCCGCCAACAAGGCTGCCGCTGAAGGCATGCAGAAGGTTTCAAGCCGTCAGGCCCAGATCCTTCAGGAAGCCCTAGATGAAGCTACCAAGTCCTTTGCTGACTTCAGCAAATCCGGTAATCCTTCGGAAACCGCTTCCAAGCAGGCCGAAGTTTACAAAGCTGCTTTCGAGAAGGCCCTGGCCAACATGAGCGAACTTGCTGACATGGTCACCAAGTCCTCGACCGAAGCAACCACGCTGGTTAACGCCCGCATTACCGAAAGCCTTGAAGAGATCAAGGCACTTTCGGCGAAAATCGCCAAATAATCCCGATTTTCCTCCCCCTTATCGGGATACAAAGGCCGCCCCCTTCACGTCTGAAGGGGCGGCCTTTTTCTTTACATACTCCAGATTATTCTCCCTTGTTAGACCGAATATTTACATTTGATTTTCCGATTTTATCATTCAAATAAATTCGTTTGATAAATTTGATGTAAAGGTCAATTTTCCCCCTGTTCAATATTGAACATCAGTTTTCTTCTGGAGAAACAAGATGAAAAAGGTCCTTTTCGTAATGGCGGTAGCCGCTATTTCAACGCTCCCAATGAGTGGCGCTCGTGCCGTTGATATCGTCAACGATGATGACACCAGCCACAGCATTTCTGTTGGCATCGAGGGGGACTTCCAGGAATTTGAAATCGCTGCAGGTGAGACCCTGAAGAATGTGTGCCAAGAGTGCATTATTCAAATCGGTGATGGTGAACCCGTCATCGCAGAAGGCGACCAATTAATCGTGATCAACGACGGAAAGCTAAATTAGCGACCCGATTTGATTGCCTGCAGAGACTGACCGGTAGCTATCGCAGACCTTCCGGTCATCAAAGGAACGAATAAAATGACGACATCTCCTTCCAGCGTGGCTTCCGGTCGTTCAGTACGCAAGTGCAGCACACTTGGCCCGGTAGCGGATCTTGAGAAACACCTTCCGGCAGAGTGGTGGCGGGAACTTTTCAATTCAATATATCTCAAGACCGACGGAGATGTGGTCGAGAACAATTTGAACACCGACCGTGAAGTGTCGGACCTTATCGTAGCCGCTGATATCAGACGCAAGGATCGACTCCTCGATTTATGCTGCGGTCAAGGTCGTCATTCACTGGAATTGGCGGGGCGCGGCTTTTCAAACGTCACCGGAGTGGACCGTTCGCGTTATCTCATCCGCCTGGCTAAACGAAGGGCTTCCAAGCGCGGCCTTAATGTGACTTTCAAGGAAGGGGACGCCCGCGCCCTCAGGTTTCCTGAAAACAGTTTTGATTGTGTTTTCCTGATGGGAAATTCCTTCGGTTATTTTGACCAGGAGACAGATGATCATCGCGTTATCGATGTCATCAAGAAGGTTCTTTGTACAGATGGGCAAATCGCGCTCGACATCACGGATGGTGACTGGATGCGCGGTAACTTTGAACCAAGAAGCTGGGAATGGATCGACCAGAACCACTTTGTTTGCCGTGAACGTTCACTGTCGAGCGATGATCAACGACTAATCACCCGTGAAGTTGTCACCCATGCAGAGCGAGGGGTCATCGCCGACCAGTTTTATGCAGAGCGGCTGTATTCAAGGGAATCCATTGAGCGTTTGCTTGAGGCAAAGGGTTTCAGAGACCTTGTCTTTCATGCGTCGTTCAAGGGAGAATCCAACCGGAATGGCGACCTTGGAATGATGGCTCACCGGATTTTCCTTACAGCCAACGCTCCCCACAAGGCGGCCAGCAAGCCTCGTGGTGAAACGCGTCCCTTAAAGGTAACCGTTGTTATGGGCGACCCCCATATGCCAGATCAGGTCAAGAAAAACGGCCAATTCAATCCCGAGGATATGGAAACGATCGATATATTCAAGAAATCGGTTTTGGAAATTGATGGCTATATTTTTGATTACCTGGATGATCACAAGACGATAAAAAGCTCTTTGGGGACCAACAAAAGTGATTTTGTATTCAACCTTTGTGACGAGGGCCTGAACAACGACCCGTTCATGGAGCTGCATGTTCCGGCTCTTCTTGAGAGCTACGGAGTCCCCTATACGGGTGCCGGGCCTGCCTGTCTGGGAATGTGCTACGACAAGTCGCTTGTGCGGGCCGTGGCCATGGCCAACGATATCCCCGTACCGTTGGAAACTTATATTGGCGCAAGTGACTACGCGGCAAACCTGCCATCTATTTTTCCGGCAATTCTCAAGCCGGTATTTGGTGACAGCAGTATTGGAATCACCAAGGACGCGGTCGTTGATTCGGCCGAAGGCCTGGTCGCCTACCTTGAAAAACTGCGTGAAATACTTCCGGGGCAGCCGGTTCTCATTCAGGAGTTTCTTTTTGGCCCGGAATACAGTGTTGCCCTACTTGGCAATCCCGGGCAGGATTTAAAGGCGTTGCCCATCCTGGAAGTGGATTATGGCAATCTTCCAGAAGGTCTCCCCCGGATTCTCGGGTATGAATCGAAGTGGCTACCTGATTCTCCCTACTGGAATGACATCAAGTACCATGAAACCAGATTGGACTCAGAGAGCCAGCGCTCGCTGGTTGCTTATTCGAGGACCCTCTTCGAGCGCCTTCGTTGTCAGGACTATGCCCGCTTTGACTTCAGGACCGATGCCCGTGGCGAGATCAAGCTCCTTGAGGTCAACCCTAATCCAGGCTGGTGCTGGGATGGGAAAATGAACCTAATGGCTGGTTTTGACGGAATGAGCTATACGGATTTTCTCCGGAACATTCTGGAAGCAGCTCGTGAGCGCCTGTCTATTAAAGCGTTTCCACCAAAACAGTCGCAGGAACATGTGGCTTGATCCGGATCATGAAAAAGAAATATCAGTCTTCGGTTTCCATCGCCGCGACGTAACGCAGTCCCTGCAGGGCCGTTTTAAATCGTTCGTCTTCTCGATCTTCTGGATAGACGATGTAGGCGGGTCGCATGAACACGGGAGCATCTTCGACTGAAAACAGCTGATTGTCTTTCAGATGTGAGCGAACAAGACGCATCGGGAAGTATCCGGCACCGCCATTATCCAGGATGTATCGAAGCCCGAGTGGACCGTGGCTTACCGTCAGTCTGGCGGCATCCGCATTGGGAAAAGCGTTGCTAAAATTCACCCTGAAATCAACCCCCCAGTCGACGTAAATGAAGCCCTTGTCATCAGGGTCCGTGGGGCTTGGTTGTGTAGAAACCATAATCAGTTTTTCGTTCATCAACTCTTCAATGGCGAAGCCAGGCCTGTTAAAGGGCATGTACATCACGCCAATATCCAATAATCCTTCAAGCAACTGACGCATCAAACCGTCCGACAAGCCAACCTCGGCCCGGATCGCCATGTCGGGGACGGCGGTCTGCATCCAGGGTATCCATTTTAGCAACAAGCGATCCCACAATGTAAACTGGCCACCGATTGCCAGCGTGCCCTCGTATTCTTCCGGCAAAGAGATTTCCTGGCGTGCCTGTTCCCAGGTTCGAACCAGGGTTTCGGCGTATTTACGGAACATCAATCCAGGGCCAGTTAGCGTGGTGCCAACCTTGCTACGAATGAATAACTCCTGCCCCAGGATATCTTCAAGAGATTTGATACGCATACTAACCGTGGATTGGGTGACGTTCACCTGTTCGGCCGCCCTGTTGAAATTTCCTGTTTCAACGATGGCAAGAAAGGTGCGGGCCAGATCAATATCCATATTCTTCCCCCTGATGCCGCTCAATTTTCTAGAAGGGCTAACTTGCTGGAGCGGTATATCGTTGTTCTGGATCAAAAGCATCGCTTAAATCCATTCCAACGATTTATAGGCGTCTCGAATAAAATCGTAAATGTTAAAGGCCCTCTCTGGAAACTGCGATGCTTTTTTCCCGGTTCCGGCCGATGATAATATTTGAGGCTCATTTGAGGAACTTTCCACCAATCAATACCTGAAAGCTATGGGGCGGGGGTGGTCGCAACGAGTGGTTGTTGAGCACTTTGATGAGTATCAGTCGCTTTTCCCAGGGGGGAAGAAGGGAAAAACCGCCCCCGCCACTCAAATACTCGCCTCTTCAATCAGATCAATCAAACAAATTTATTAAATGGCTACGATCTATAATACCGATGTATAGTTTTCGTGGAATGGAATTAACTCCCACTTGTCTGTTTTAACACTTCCCTTCCTGTACTGGCTCCTGAAGGAGCCGTTAGTTAAATTACCAATATTCGAAAAGCCTATAATACCTATTCAATAAATTCATTTGAGAAATTTGATGGTGAGGATCATCCTTACAGGGGATAAGAAGCGGCGCCTCCGTACCGGTGCGTGCGCCCAAATGATCAACATAATATGGAATAAGAGAAAGATATGAACCAGTTGGCATTGACAGATGGTGGGCGTCGTCCTGATGCGCTCCTCCACAAAGTGGATACCTTTGTCACCATGTCTGTGGGCGATCAGATATTCGGAATTCCGGTTGGGGTAACCCGGGATATTCTGGTCCCCAATAAAATTTATCATATCCCGCTTACCCGCGATGAAGTGGCCGGTTCTGTCAATCTCAGGGGACGAATTGTAACCGTTATCGATATGCGCGCCCGCCTTCGGCTTGGCAGGACAGCCAACAAAGATCAAAAAGGCCACCGTTGCGTCACCGTCGAATACAAGGGAGAACTCTATAGCCTGTTAATCGACGGCATCGGGGATATTATGGAACTTTCCACAGCCCTTTTCGAACCGCTTCCTACTACCTTGAAGCAAGAATGGAAAGATGTCTGCAAAGGCGTTTACCGCCTGGATAACAAAATCCTCGTCATCCTTGATATCGAGCGCTTTCTGGATATTTGAAGATGCACAACGCACTACAGGAAATACCTGATTCCCACAATCACGGTGCTGGTGACGCCAGGAAATCTGGCTTGTACTTATCGCGAGATGCAAACAAGAGCTACAATCTGGAGCGCCTGAATTTTCTGGTGGTCGACGACAACCGTCATATGCGCTTAATCGTCAAAAGCATCCTCTATTCCTTTGGGGTGAGGAGCGTTGTCGAGGCCGAAGATGGTGCTGATGCCTTTCGTGAACTGCGCACATACAGTGCAGACATCGTTATCTGCGATTGGAAGATGGAGCCCCTGGACGGCATCGATTTCACCCGCATGGTGCGCACCGCCAGCGATAGCCCCAACCCGTTTGTCCCCATTGTCATGCTGACCGGCAATACCGAGCAGCGGCGGGTTGTTGAGGCCCGTGACGCCGGGGTAACTGAATTTTTGGCAAAACCGATTTCGGCAAAATCCCTTTACAGCCGGATTGCAGGCATTATCGAACACCCTCGCCCATTCATCAGGGCAAAGCATTATTTTGGACCGGACAGGCGCCGCAAACAGACAAAATTTCATTGTACTGATCGGCGCCAGCATAAAAACATGGGAACCGGATAGGGGCCCATTATGAAAACAGCCAATAACAATGAGGTACAAAGCCGGGTACTGCCAATGCATCGCGAGACGCTGATCCAGACTGAGTTGGGTACTTATTTCATCGTCAATGAGGACCTCTTGACAGGAGATGTGGCTTCCCATCGGATTTCGAATGAACAGGCCAATGAATTCAGGAAACTGGCGCATGGTTCAGGGACAAAAGTGGAGAGACGGTCCGTAGCGTGCAAATGATGCTGCGTTTCCGAACCTGGAAACAAATGCCCTCAGGACCGTTACAATTCGAAATGCATGCCCTCTTTTGATCTGATTTTTTGATTATTCATATCAAATAAATTCGTTATACGAATATGATCCTGGTGGATAGAATTTCTAAGTTAATTAAGATTGTCTACCTTACAAAGGATGAGGTTCGCCATGATGATCAAGAGCGAGAAAGAACAAAAATACATCAAGAAGATGATCGAGGTTGAGCGCATAAAGCGAAAACGCGCTGGCCTTCGCCGAAAAGAGCAGATCGCCCTTCGTGCGGCGAAACAAAAAAGTATCGCTGCGTAAGTAATACGCCCGACATCTTTGTGCCTGGAATAATTCTGCCTGAGCTCCGTCACCTTCACGGTGTGGAAGCCAGCGGTGGGGCTTGGGCATATCTGACCGACACCTAGTATCTTTTACGGAGGAAAAAATGGCTAAATACCCGAGTGCCCTGGCGCGCAGCTTGATCCTGGAACTGGAAACTCCAGAGACGAAGCCCTTGCTGAAAGCCGTGATGGCTGCCTATGCACTTGTGTACTTCGTCAATCGCCCTGAACAATCTTCAGGACATGTTGGCAACCCTCGTCTCGCCGAAACATTCAATGACCTGAAATCCCTCTTCCCCGAAGAAGGGAGCAAGTTTTTTCAGGACTTCTTGAATAAACTGTGCACAAACCCCGGGAATGGTCGCCTTGATGTCATGAATGCAATTGGATCGTTGAAGGGAAAAACCAGAATTACAAGGCTACTGATCCAGTCCTGCATCGCTATTGCCACATCTGATGGCAAGCTCCCGAAGGAAGAAGTCAAGGCGATTGAAAGTATTACCGCGGCTCTGCGGGAACCGCGTTGGGTTCACTTGACGTGGATGCCGGCGGAAGACCTGGGAATGTCATGTCCAGCATCTTGAATAATCTGTTTATTGAATTGAAGCATGGCGTCGAGCGACATGAAAACCGACCCTTGCTCAAGTGCGCAATGGCGGCGTGTGCACTGGTGGCTGAAGCAGATGGTGTCGTCAGTTTCTCGGAGCGGGTGTGCCTTGACAATATTCTTGAAACACTTGAAGCACTGAAAATTTTCAATCCCCATGAGGGCGTTAACCTGTTCAACGGCTTTGTTGATGACATCAGGGCGGACCCCGTGAAGGGTCGACTTAAGGCATTGAAAGCTATTTCGGACGTTGGACCCAGCAGAAAGACCGCCGAACTTCTGATGAAGGTTT
>JADHSW010000129.1 GCA_016776705.1 Rhodospirillales bacterium | reverse complement strand
CTGCCGTCATCCAGGCGAAGCGATGCAGGGACAAAAGAGTTTCCACATCATCGAAGGACCTGGAAAAAAGGGCGACTTCCTCGCCCGGGGCGAGAGTCACTTCATATCCGGCCAGTTGCAGTGAAATAGGGCCCTCTGGCGGCAGCGTGGAAAGTTCATTGAAATTTGCCGTCCCTGCTTCACTTGCCAGCGGTAAAAGGCCAGCCAGATAAGGTGGCTTGTGGGCTGCGAAGGCGGGCTCTCCCGGCCAACGCCCAAAAACCCGGCCCAGCAACCAGCCGCGCAACACCGGATCGTCGATCAGCTGCCGGGATTTTCGAAATAATGTTTGAAGAAGCATGTAGCTTATTACCAGATCAATCTATATAGAAGATTACCGTATGACGAATAAAAACGTTTCCAAACGGGAGGTGCAGGACTTTTGGGGGTCTTTGTATGACTCCCTTTACGACGATGTCGATGGCCAGTTGACGCGCGATCAGTTATTCAAAGGTATCGACGCCCTGGAAGATATGTTTCGTCTGCGCAGCTATATGGCTGTCGAGGAAATGCCCCTTAACCGGTTGCAGGGAAAGAAGGTGCTTGAGATCGGCCCCGGCGCCGGTGGCCATTCAGCGCTTTTCGCCAAGTATGGGGCGATAATGGTCAGCGCCGATTTGACAAAATCCCGAGCCCTGGCGACCCAGGCAAAATTTGATTTGATGGCCGACGCAGCTGAAGGTTGTCAGGCCATGCAATCGGACGCCGAAAACCTTCCCTTTGCCGACAATTCATTTGATATCGTTTATTCCAACGGCGTCTTGCATCATACACCCGATACTGAACGTTCAATCGATGAAGTGTACCGGGTGTTGAAGCCCGGCGGCCAGGCTGTGATCATGCTTTATTGCAAAAGTTCCTGGCATTACTGGATCAACATGTTTTTAGGTGTTGGGCTTTTAACCGGTAAAATTTTTACCGGTCCCAACTGGTTGGGCCGGGCAACGGAATGGGGCGGAAAAAATGACCAGACGGTCACCAACCCCATTACCCGGTGCTACACGGCGGGTGGCTGTCGGCGCCTATTCAAGCACTTCGAAGGCGTCAGTTTGCGAAAGTCCGAATTTTATATTTACCTGATCCCCAAGCTGGGCAGGCTTTACCGGCGCTGGCAGACCAAACGATACGGAACCCATCCGGGCGGTATTCTGGTTTACGGCGAACCATGGCCGATTTCCTCACCGCTGGAATTCTGGCTGGGAAAATATATCGGCTGGGACTGGTTTATATCGGCCCGCAAACCCAAAGCCTGAGATTAATAACGGCCCCACAAAGGGTCATCCGCCAGGGCATCTTCGACAATCTTGACATCTTCAGGGCTATCGACCGAAAAATAGGGACGGTAGGGAACGGGCGCGACGCGTTGGTGAAAACCGTTATCGCAGATACGATTGGAATCGCAAGCCTCGACAATTTCCAGCGGGCTTTCCGGCGCTCCGGTAAACCATTGCAGAAATTTCCAGCGAAAACCAAAAATACCGCCAACCCGTTTTGCCCCAATTTCCGGCGAAAACTCCTTGGCGTAGGGAATCGGAGCGCGTGATGTGTAAAGAACATCGCCCTTTTGATCATGGACGATCTTTACCATGTCCGGATTGCGGTAGATCTCCTCATCAATGATTGGAACGGCGAGCATGGTACCGTTTATGGCGGGATCGCCTTCAAGGGGGGCGACGACGGCTTCAATAACGTCCTCGCCCAACATCGGCTCATCGCCCTGAACACAGACCACGATATCGTCGCCGGCCAGTTCAATAGCGCATAGCTTCGCCGCCTCGGCAACCCGGTCAAGCGCCCGGGTATGGGTGTCGGCTGTCATGATGACCGGGTATCCCTTACCATCGCCAAAGTCCCTTATTTCGTCGTCGCATGTGGCCAAATAAAGGCCATCCCAACGATCAAACATCTTTGCACGTTCAAAGCAGTGCTCAATCATGGGCCGCCCGGCGATGGGGTGTAGGGGTTTGCCCGGAAAGCGGCTGGCAGCCATGCGGGCGGGAACAATGCCGATAATATTCACTTGTGATTCCTCTGGGTTTTTATGGGTTTGGGCTTCGTGGCACACAGTTGACGTTCGCTTCTTGAAGGTAGATAGTGCCGCAATTATGGACAATGAAAAGCATGATTCGTTTAGCGTAAAAGTAAAACTAACTGTCGCGGTACTTTGGAGCCTGACTGTGATCGGCACCTACCACTGGTTTAATACGCCCTATTACGTTGAAAAGCTGTCGGTATTTTTTGCTCACTTGAAAAATGTGATTGGCTAGATTTTGGCGTCGTTTGGATTCATTATCTTCATCACCGCCGTTTTAACCGGTCTTGGGTGGTTGCTGGTTGGGCGACTTGGCGCTAACGGACGTTTGTCGGGCTCGGAAACAGCTGCCTTCGCCTTCGCTACCGGCTCCCTAATACTGTATTTTGCCGTGTTCCTGATAGGACCCTATCGCCTAGACGGTATTTCAATGTGGGGCCTTACGGCCACATTCACAATTGTCGCGGCTTTCAGTATTCAAAAAGAAGCCCTGGGGCAGCTATTGGGTCAGGCAAAAGATCTACCAGCCCTCGCCCGCACCCATCCGTGGTCGGCATGTTTGTGGATTGCCATCGTCCTGGTCGGTTCCTCTTCACTGATTCAAGGTATGGCCCCGCCCAACGATTACGACGGTTTGATGTATCATTTGTCCTTCCCGCGTCGCGACGTTGAAAACGGCTTCATTTCCATTCCCTTTGATCGCGGTCTGGGGCATGCCTTTTTCCCCCAGCTTGGCGGCAATATCAGCCGCTTTGCTCTGGCAACGATGAATGTGGGCGTCGCCCAGATGATGCATGGTCTTTATGGCCTGCTGGCCGCCGCCGCAACCGGCCTGATCATGCGCCGCGTAGGGTATGGCCGTGACCTGGCCTTGAGCGCCGCCTTGTTATTTCTTGTAAGCCGGGTCGTTATATGGGAAATGGGATCGTCGGAAACAGACGTGCCATTGGCCGCTTTCGCCGCCCTGGCCATGCTGGCCTATCTGAGTTTTCGCCAAGACGGCAGCCCGCAACTGATGGTCCTGTTCGGCTTGATGATCGGCGGTGGAATTTTATTCAAACTAATCGGGTTTGTGGTTGCCGTCTCTTTTGCGCCGCTAATTTTTGCCGACCTTGCCAACACAAACCGCAGGCGATTGTTCCTGATGGTCGGCCCTGCCGTGGCGCTTTTCGTGGTTACACCACACCTGATAGCCACCTATGCGGGGGCAGGAAATCCGTTTTATCCGCTGTTTTCCAGCATCTTTAACCCCGAAGCCCAGGATCCTTTCCGCGGTGTCAGCGATGCGTTCGGCACCGGCCGGGGCGTTATCGATTTTATTATGGCGCCGTGGACGATCTTCACCATGCCCATGCACTATTACGATGGCATGGTATTTGGCGCACCTTATCTTTTAGCCTTGGCGCCGCTTGCCTTCGTGCAAAAAGGAAGCTGGGCGACCTGGCGTGCCGTTCTTTCTTTCATGCTTGTCTTTTTCGCATTCTGGTTCTGGGGCTTCGGCCAGCAGACCCGGTTTTTATTACCCCTGGTTCCCTTCACATCGTGCCTTGCCGCAGTTGGCCTTGGTGCCCTGTGGCAGATGTCGTCAGGACGGCGGGGAGCACGGTTCATTGTTGTTGGAATCATCGGCGTACTGGCCATCAACCAGGCTCTGTTTGTCGGCATCTATACATTGTTGCGCATACCCCCTGCCATCGGACTGATGACGGCGCAGGATTATCACACCCGAACCCCCACCCTTGGAGGGGCCTTCTTTGAAACCTGTACATACATCGACAATAATTTGAAGCCCGGGGAAAAGTATTTGTCTGTGACCGGCGCGTTTCATTCCTACTACTGTCCGCAGGCACCCGTCGTGTACAACTATTTTCCTGACGAGGCCCAATGGTGGTTAAAGAAGAAAGAACCACCGGGCATGGACGCTGCTGAATTCTTGAAACGATTCGAACAATGGAATTTCCGTTACGTCATTGTTTCATGGGCCTCTGAATCACGACGCGACCCGGAACAGATTGCCGGACACAAGGCCCGCAAGAATCTTTCCGCCAAGCCCAAAATATTGCTCTCGGACGGCTCTGATTCCCGGTTTTCCGATTACCTGGATCCGGTCCTTGACGGCCTGGATCCATTGATCAAGGGTTCCATGACTGCCGTCTATGATGGTCCGGCGGTGCTGGAAGCCCTGCGCCGCCAGCTTCAGCCTTGAGGTGACGTGGTATCGCTAAGTGACCAGCGATCCCGCCAATCCGTATCGGCGCAATAAATCTTGTAGACCAACTGCATGGTCCGGAATGCTTCCTGCGAGGTGCCATTGCGGATATTCCCGCCGTTAAGGATGGCATCGGCAAATTCGGCAATTTCGTCGGACCAGGACGGATCGTTTTCATAATGAATAGTTTCCTCGTCCGGGTCGCCCCGGTCATCATGATGCATACGGGCGATGGTCAGTGTTTCATCCCCATAACTTTTTGAACCCGACAGAATACCGCTGAGAATCAGCGTTCCCTTTTCGAGGGTGATTTCAAGCTGAAAGCGATGCCGCCACTGGGTGCCCGATGAATGCAGCATGGCGACAACACCGGTTCCTGTGCGCATAATCGCGTACGCATTGTCCTCTACGTCATGCTTCCAGTAATCATTGGAAATGAAACTATGGATGTCGCTAAATTCACCCGAAAAAAGCCGGATCAGGTCAACCATGTGAATACCCTGATCCAGCAGGATGCCGCCCCCGGAAAGGTTACGTTGTACCCGCCAGTCAGAATCCTGGCCAAATGTCACCAATTGCGATTTTCCATAGACGCCCCGCAAGTTGACGACTCCGCCCAACTCGTCGGACTGCACGATCTTTAGCGCCCGCCGCACTGAATCGTGATAGCGATGATTGAAGCCGTATTTCAGCACCTGATCGGGATGCATTTTTTCACAATCAATAACCCGCTGAATATCGTCCAGGTCTCGACCCGGTGGTTTTTCGCAAAAAACATGCAGGCCCTTTTCAAGTCCGGCAATGGTGACCTCAGCCGCCATGTCGTTACTGATGCAAACGAATAAGACATCCAGCTCTTCATTTAGTAAGTCCTGAAAATGGGGGTGGTAACAAACCCCACCCTCCAGAATCCCGGAGTCTTCAAAAATCTGATCACAAACCGCTGTTACGATCATATCATCACGTTGGTCCATGACGCCGTGACGGCGCTTGCCGACGACGCCATAGCCGGCAATGCCAACACGCAGCGGTTTGCTCATTTTGCTCCGCCTTGCGGTCCGGGTGTGCGATAGAGATCGGAAATTTGCTCGTTGGGGCGACCCAGGCGGTCGGACTGCTCAGAGCTGTCAACGTTAACCCAGCTACCAGCTTCATCCGAACGGTAAAACGCATGCAACAATCGCAACGTAGCGATGCAATCGGCGTAACTGACCGGATAAGGTGACTGGCCGGAAAAATGCCCGACGATGTCTGCGTACATCTCTGAATGACCAAAGCCGTACACCGCACCATGCCCCTTGATGCCAATAAAATCCTCACTGTTAGCCGCACAGGCGGCCGGATCGGGGGTAAAGACCTGCAATTCGTTGACAGCGACCCCACCAATTCGGGTCAGGCCTTTGGAGCCAACGATGGATATCGAGGCTTCAAAATCATCCGGGCGGGCGGCAGTCGTTCCCTCGAGCACACCAACTGCGTCCGTATCGTAACCCAGGGTGGCAACGACGGTATCCTCGACTTCAATGTCGGCGCCAAGGGTACGCATGGTGGCATTGACGCGACCAACCTCGCCGCCCAAATGGCGCAACAGATCCACGTGATGAATACACTGGTTGGTCAAGGCCCCACCATCGTGGGAGAACGTACCCCGCCAGGGCGCCATATCATAATAACGCTGCGGGCGGCACCAACGCACACGCACCGAGACAATGCGGATA
The DNA here is from genome assembly GCA_016776705.1 of Rhodospirillales bacterium. Classification (GTDB taxonomy): domain Bacteria; phylum Pseudomonadota; class Alphaproteobacteria; order Rhodospirillales; family JABHCV01; genus JACNJU01. The sequence continues at coordinate 2,434 of JADHSW010000129.1, read as the reverse complement.
TCACCCAGTTCGCCTTCGCTCAGGGCCTGACGCACCCTTTTAACCGCCTTGTTGTAACGGTTCTGGAATACCGGGAATATTTTGACATCTTTTTCATCGGCTAGCTTGAATATCTGTTCCGCCTGTTCAGGTCGCATGAAAGTAGGTTTCTCAACGATCACATGCTTGCCATAGGCCTCTATCATTTCGCCGGTGTGTTCGAAATGCATGCCCGATGGCGTGATAACCGATACGATGTCGATACCCGGTAATTCAGTCAGCATCTGTCGGTAATCGGTGAAATAGGGGACACCGTACTGATCGCCGTAAGCCTTTGCCTTACTTTCATCCAGATCACAAACGCCCGCCAGCGCAACACCTTGGGTATTGGCGATGGAAAGACAGTGATGGCCAGCGACACGGCCACAGCCGATCAGGGCGATATTAAGGGTTTGAGTAGAAATAGTTTAGTCCTTCGGAGAATTGGAGCAGAGAGCTTCGCCGCCAAGTAGCTCTGTTATTTTATTCTTTGTGGAGGGGCGGCAATAACGAAGTTGAATTTGTTGTGTGCCGGACGGCACTTCGATGCCGGTTTGAATACCGTTGACTTCTACATTACGAACAGGGGCGCCATCGGCCCAGGATTTCCAGAAAACAACCCATGGCGTGTTGACAATCACAACCCCGCCATCAGGGGCGTCAACAGAAATGTCGAAACCGTCCTTGACCAATTGAAATTCCGTCACCTTCAGGCTGTCCGACGCGAGCGGTAACACGTCGGTTCTATTTTCCCTGAGCACAACATTTTTCTCGAAGGCCTGTTCTTCAAGCTTATTGAAATATTCAATATCATTGAGTTCGCTGGAAACAAAAACCGTTTTATTGGCCCCATACACGCGTGGCAGATAATCGGGCAGTTCATAAATGTAAAATTCACCGTAGTCAAAACTTTTGTCGATCCTGTCCAAAACGTAGGGCAAGACTTCACTGGCGGATTGCGGCTTAATATGAACCGGAGTCCCCTCTGGCGGCCCGGACACTTGTTTCAAGCCACCGCCTTTAAGGGGCAACGGGCTGAGAAAGTACCTAACATTAGCGGCCCCAAGCAGAGGCATGCTGACACCATGTTTTCCAATATCATATTTTTTATCGGTTTTTGACCAATGGGCCATATTCCTTGGCAAGACGGTTTGAAAAGATCCCATATCTTCAGCCTGCAATCCGTACCACCAGTATGAACTTAATGTGACCAGATAATTTGATAGTTGGGTGTCGACTGAGCCAATTCCGTAAAAGCCCGGAACCAGGGTCGGGGTAAATTTGCCGTCCCACAGCGTAACTGTTTTGAACGGCTCCATTGCGGCCCAATCAGGTTTAGCAAGGTTGCTAATGGAATGAAAATAACTTTGCCCGCCATATTGAACAAAATATATCGCGTGATGGGCTTTTGTCCCAACCAGGGCGGCGAGGGCGATGGCCGGCAGAATAGTACGCGGCAAGACAAGCTGCTGGAGCCGGCTTGTTGAGGACAACAATGGCAGGCGAAGACCATTTGCCTTGCTCGTTACCTGGGCAGATTGGGCCATGGCAATAAGTGCGAAAGCGAAAAAGGCGTCTTTTGCATAGCCTTTGCTTAATGAGTTGAGGATGCCCAGCCCCAAAGCATTCCAGTCCATAATGTTTAGAAGTATATAGAACAGGGAAAAGACGCCAAAACCGAGAAGGCTGTCGTAAAAAGATTGTTTGTGGTGAATAAAAAGAACAATCAGCGCCCCGAGAAAAAGCCAAAACGGGAAAAAGTTTCCAAGATGCAGGATTGAACCGATCGTGTGGTTGAATGAGACCGTGGTTTCAAAATTTGTTAAACTAAGATCAACAAAAGTCGCTTCCGCATTCATGACCTTTGAACGGAAAGTATGGTTGATTACTGCAATATAACCATACAGCACTTCATGCCAGTTAATCAGATAGGGGATGCCTAAAAAGGATGTCGCAGCAAAAAGGCGGAGAAAATGTTTTCGGCTCAGTATTGCCCATCCGACAAGGATCGCCAACAGCATGGAAAGCAGAGAATGTGTCGGTTCCACGGTCATTGCCAGAAGCGCAAATAATCCGACGTTACGCGCATAGTTTGGACGACCCAATTGGGAGACCATGACAAAGATGGCGAGTGGGTTGATCAGCCGGCCCAGACCGTTCATCAGGGTTTGGTCGGTGAAGGTCCAAAAAGAGAAAAGATAAATAATCCCGATTGCGACAGCGATACCCTGTTCGCATTCTCCGACCCGTCTGGCTAAAAGATAAGCCCCCCAAAAACCAACCGAGAAAACCAGGGCTTTATGGACAAGTATCGCGACCCATGCAGGAAAGACCGCAAACAGGTTACGCTCGATGGAAAGAAGTTCAAACCCGGATGTGCCGACTGTGCCAATATCCGAACCACCCTGAACGATGT
>JADHSW010000128.1 GCA_016776705.1 Rhodospirillales bacterium | reverse complement strand
CCTTCAATAACGACATACAGGAAGACGATGGCGCTATTCAGGACAGGGGTCGTCTGATTGGCGCCGTCAGAAAATTTTTCGAGTTGAAGGATATTGATGTCGACTGGCAGGCTATTGAAGAAGCCGCTGATGAAACCCTTGTGACATCGCTGGCCATGATTTGTCCGCTGGAACCAAGGGAAAAGCAGGCGCTGCTTGAGTCCCCCGGTTTAACCGAACGAGGTGAGCTTCTAACATCGCTTATGGAAATGGCCTTGCTTGGCGACAACGAAGAACCAGGCTTTTTTCGCCATTGATTTTAAATGATTAGACGCCTTTTTTCATAATTTGATTGAGCAGGATATGACTATGGACCAGCGTACAATTGACCCCAAGCTTCTGGAAATTCTGGTTTGTCCCCTGACCAAGGGGACCCTCAGGTACGATGAGGGCGCGCAGGAGTTGATCAGCGATAGCGCCCATCTTGCCTACCCGATTCGCGACGGTATCCCAATCATGCTGGTCGATGAGGCCCGCCCACTGGAAGATAACTGATTTTTATGCAACCCCTTTTAGGATAACACGTGTCCATGAGTGACTTCTCCCAGAAACACAAACCCACCGAAATCCGCCTTAAACAGAAGGAAAAGATGCTTGAACTGGATTTTGAAGACGGCGTCAGCTTCAGCCTGCCTGCCGAACTGCTGCGGGTTGAAAGCCCGTCTGCCGAAGTTCAGGGCCACGGGCCCGACCAGAAAAAAACCGTCGCCGGACGACGCCACGTGGGGATCATGGGTGTGGAACCGGTCGGCAACTATGCCATTGCCATAAAATTCGATGATCTGCACGACACCGGCATCTATACCTGGGATGCCCTTTATGCATTTGGTGAAAACCAGGATGCTATCTGGCAGAACTATCTAAGTGAGCTGCAATCCCAAGGCCTTAGCCGAGATCCTTAAACCTTATTCTTGGTTTACAACGGATCACCGCGCATAAGCCGCGGCAACTCGCCAGCCAGTACCATGGCATGTTGCATGAAGACCTTTTTCAAGGGCGGAATTTTGTTGACCGTTGCCAGGCCCAGGTCCCGGGCCAGGCGAACCGGTTCGATGTCGTTTGAGAACAGCCTGTTCAGGACATCGGTCATGATCAGCATCAGGGTATTGTCAAATCGTCGCCAGCGCTCATAGGCATTCAGCGACGTCCCGTTGCCGGGGTCCAGTCCAAGGCGTCGGGCGTCGCTCAATACCTCGGCCAGTACGGCAACATCACGCAAACCCATATTCAGGCCTTGTCCGGCTATGGGATGCATACCGTGGGCGGCATCGCCTGCAAGAATGAGGCGGTGATCGATGGTGCGCTCCGCATATTGCAACGACAACGGGTAGGCCCAGCGCGAGCCGACGACTTTAAGCTCTCCCAAAAAGTCGCCAAAGCGGTCCTTCAGTTCCCTCAGAAACTCCTTGTCATTCAATGCCATGAGTCCGGGCACCAATGCGTCGCGTTCCGTCCAAACGATGGATGACCTATTGTTCGTCAAGGGCAGGATTGCAAAAGGCCCTGCTGTTAAAAAGTGTTCGTGGGCCACATTGTCATGAGAATACTCATGGGCAACCGTGCAAACGATGCCGGTTTGCTTATAGGACCAGTTGGTAATCTTGATCCCGGCGTGCTCGCGGGTTGGTGAGCGGCGGCCTTCGGCCCCGATAATTAGGCGCGCCGTAACGGTGCGGCCATCATCAAGTGTCACGCGCACATTACCCGGATTGCGCTCAAGATCAGATATGCGCGCCGGGGCGCATACCGTCAGGTTATTAAAATCGTTAAATCGTTTCGCCAGAGCTTTTCGGATCGAACGATTTTCGACCATGAATCCGAAGGCTTCGGCCCCAACATCTTCTCGGTCGTAATGCAGGAAGAACAGGGAGTCAGCGTCCGAAACCCGTATTTCATTAATCGGGGCCGTTTCCGGTTCCATCAACGCCCACAAACCAAGGCCATCCAGGACCCGCTTTGATGACAGCGCAATCGCCGATGCCCGGCCATCGAAGGCCGCGTTCAGACCATCAGCCGGGTCCTGTACATCGACAACACAGACAGAAAATCCAGCAACGGCCAGACCACAGGCAAGGGTTCCGCCAACCAGTCCGCCGCCAGCAATCAGGACATCAACAGTCAGATTTGTCATTTCATTTACCTAAAGCGCGTTTTATTGATTAAAAAATAAGCATAATAATAAAATGTATAAAAATTAGGCATTTTCAGCATGCTTCAAGCTCAAGTTCTCTCTTTATTCTATGCGGTAATCATTTGTTTTTAAAGCTTTTTGTGTCACTTCAAGGAATCTGGCACGAGTCTTGAAATAGAGTCCTCGAGCCACTGTGCGAGAGTACTGATCTAGCGCGCAAATGGACACTAACTAGGCCCGCCATCGGGGCGGCGTCATCAAACAATTAAGGGATCAAGCATTATGAAGCTGATCATGGCAGTTATTAAACCCTTCAAGCTGGACGATGTCCGCGAGGCCCTTTCCGTATTGGGTGTTGAAGGAATGACCGTAACTGAGGTCAAGGGCTTCGGCAGGCAAAAGGGCCACGCCGAGATTTATCGTGGCGCGGAATACACCGTCCACTTTCTTCCCAAAGTAAAAATGGAAATTGCCGCCAACGATGACATGGTTGAGGGCATCGTTGAAGCCATCAAAGCGGCAGCACAAACCGGCAAGATCGGTGACGGCAAAATTTTCGTCTACGACATCTCTTCGGTGGTCCGCATCCGGACCGGCGAAGCCGACAAAGACGCCTTGTAGGGCCAGGAGAAAATCAATGTACAAATTTTCGAACAAATCACGACTTAGTGCTTACGTCGGCATCGCCACCATCGGGCTTTCCATGATTTCCGGCACCAGCGCTGAAGCCGGAGAAGTTTCTGAAACCGCCTATATTTTTAATACGTTATCCTTTTTGATCCATGGCTTCCTGGTGATGTTCATGGCAGCTGGTTTCGCTATGCTGGAATCGGGGCTGGTTCGTTCCAAAAATGTTGCAACAATCTGCCTGAAGAACATTTCACTTTATGCCGTTGCCGGCTTCATGTTCTATCTGGTCGGATACAACGCCATGTATGCCGGCGTTGATGGCGGCTTTATCGGCACCTTCATGCCATGGTCCGGCGACAATACCGATGCCCTGGCAGGCAACTTCGATGGTGGCTACGCTGCTGAATCCGATTGGTTCTTCCAGATGGTCTTCGTTGCCACCACAGCTTCAATCGTATCGGGAACGATCGCTGAGCGCATCAAGCTATGGCCTTTCCTGATCTTCGTCGCCTTTATGGCTGCCGTCATTTACCCGATCCAGGGCGCCTGGCAGTGGGGTGGTGGCTGGCTCGCCGAATTGGGCTTCTCCGATTTTGCCGGTTCCACAATTGTTCACTCGGCCGGTGGCTGGGCGGCTCTTGCCGGGGCCATCGTTTTGGGCGCGCGTAAAGGCAAATTTGTCTCCGGTGGCGTTCACCCGCTTCCCGGCTCCAACCTGCCCATGGCAACGCTTGGTACTTTCATCCTGTGGCTCGGCTGGTTCGGCTTCAACGGTGGCTCTCAGCTTGCCCTTGGCAGCGCTGCTGACGCCGTTGCGATTTCAACCATCTACATCAACACCAACATGGCGGCTGTCGGTGGTGTAATCGCAGCCCTGATCATGACCCAGCTTATCTACAAGAAGGTCGATCTGACGATGGTGCTGAACGGTGCCCTTGCCGGTCTGGTCAGCATTACAGCCGCACCAGATACACCAACCCTGTCATCGGCCTTCATGATTGGCGCCGTTGGCGGTGTTCTGGTTGTCTTCGCGGTACCCCTGCTCGACAGGCTTAAAATTGACGATGTTGTCGGTGCGGTTTCTGTTCACCTTGTTTGCGGTATCTGGGGCACCCTCGCGGTTCCACTTACCAACGATAGCGCAACCTTCATGAATCAGTTGATTGGCGTTGTCAGCGTTGGTGGTTTCGTCTTTGGATTGAGCATGATCGCCTGGCTGGTTTTGAAATTCACCATGGGCATCCGCGTAAGTGAAGAAGACGAAATGATGGGCCTGGATCAAGCAGAGCTCGGCATGGAAGCTTATCCCGAATTTGGAAGGGGGTCGCAGACCGTATAATTCTCCCCTAACCCTTCTAAATAACAGGGCCCGTAAGACTTTCGCCTTACGGGCCCTGTTTTGCCTGTTTTTTAACCACACGCCTGTGTATTGCATTATTATTTAGCATATATTGCCGTTTCGGTATGGCAATAAACTCTCTCATAAGTCGTTTCCCTCTTTGTTCTCAACCCGTTCCGCGCCCACGTCTCAACTGGCACGCTTCTTGTAATCTTTACGCGCACTATCCCGTTTTCGGGAAGCCTTTATCAGATTCTGACATCTTCTGGGGAGAAGAACATGCAAGCAATTCAATCGGGCGCCGATGTTTTTTTTGTGCTCATCGGGGCGGTTATGGTTCTGGCGATGCATTCAGGCTTCGCCTTTCTTGAAGTCGGCACCGTGCGCCGCAAGAACCAGGTTAACGCATTGGTCAAGATCATCGTCGATCTGGCGATGTCGACCGTAATTTACTTTTTTATCGGTTACATGGTCGCTTACGGCATAAACTTCATGTACAGCGCCAGGAATTTGGTTGGTGGAAACGGCGAGGGGTATGCATTCGCCGCCAGCGGTTATGATCTGGTCAAATTCTTTTTCCTGATGACATTCGCCGCCGCCATTCCGGCGATTATTTCCGGCGGTATTGCCGAGCGAGCCAAATTCTGGCCGCAACTCTTAGCCACGGCTATCATCGTCGGCGTCATTTACCCGACCTTTGAAGGCATGGTCTGGGGTTCCAGACTTGGTTTTCAGGACTGGATGACGGAAAGCTTCGGCTTCGCCTTTCACGATTTCGCCGGTTCAATTGTTGTTCATGCCGTCGGCGGCTGGCTGGCGTTTGGGGCGGTTATCCTGCTCGGGGCGCGTATGGGACGCTATCGCAATGACGGGCGGGTGATTGGCATCCCGCCATCTAATATCCCGTTTCTTGCATTGGGGTCGTGGATTTTGGCAGTTGGCTGGTTTGGCTTTAATGTCATGAGCGCCCAAAGCCTGGAGGGTGTCAGCGGCCTTGTCGCCATGAATTCCCTGATGGCTATGGTTGGCGGAATTCTCGCCGCCCTTGTTGTCGGACGCAACGACCCGGGCTTTGTCCATAACGGCGCGCTTGCCGGCCTGGTCGCCGTTTGCGCCGGATCAGACATCATGCATCCCATCGGCGCACTTTTTGTCGGCAGCGCCGCTGGCGCCTTGTTTGTCTGGGGTTTTAATCAATGCCAGAACCGCTGGAAAATTGATGACGTGCTTGGTGTCTGGCCCTTGCACGGCATGTGCGGACTTTGGGGCGGCATCGCCGCCGGTATTTTCGGTTTGGAAGCCCTGGGCGGGCTTGGCGGTGTCAGTTTTATGGCACAACTGGTCGGCAGCCTGTGCGGCGTGGTCTTCGCTACGATCGCAGGATTTATTGTCTACGGCGGACTTAAAGCAAGTATCGGCATTCGCCTCACCGAAGAGCAGGAATTCCAGGGCGCGGATTTGTCCCTGCATCACATCGGCGCTTATCCGGAAGACGATGTTAAGGGATAACCCTTGAGGCAAACAAGGGGGTACCAGAACAAGGGTCTCTTTACTGAGGCCCTTGTTCCTTTCGCCTGATACGCTAATATCCGCGCCATGATTAAAGTCCCGACACTTAACCCCAGGGCTGTAAATTTAAGCGACTATCCATTCGATAGTCTGCGCGCCCTGCTTGACCCGATCGCACCGCCCGCCGGCATCGCCCCGCTGGCGCTGTCCATTGGTGAGCCCAAACACACCCCGCCATCCCTGATTAGCCAGACTTTGGGCGCCAATGCCGATTTTTGGGACCGCTATCCACCCATTGATGGAACTCCCGATTTCCGCGCCGCCGTCGCAGATTGGCTGAATCGACGCTTCGGGCTACCCCAGGGCTTTATCGATGCGGAGTCACAAATCCTGCCTGTTGTCGGTACCCGAGAAGCCCTGTTTATGGCTGCTTTGCTGGCCGTTGATGCCTCGGTTTCTGAAGCGCGTCCGGCTGTACTGTTCCCAAATCCGCTTTATCATGTCTATTCAGGTGCCGCCGAAATGTCCGGGGCCGAACCCGTCACCATGGCGGCAACCCGGGAAAACGGATTCCTTCCCGACCTTGAGTCGCTGGACGATAAGACACTTTCGCGCACAGCAATCATGTACCTGTGCACGCCATCCAACCCGCAAGGAACGGTGGCCGATGCCGCCTACCTTAAAAAGGCGATAGAACTGGCGCATAAATACGGCTTTGTTCTGGCCCTGGATGAATGTTACAGCGAGATTTACAGTGACCGCCCTCCCGCAGGTGGTGCAGAGATTTGCCAGCAGCTGGGCGGCATGGACAATGTCCTGATTTTCCACTCCCTGTCGAAGCGTTCAAGTGCGCCGGGGCTTCGCTCCGGCTTCGTTGCCGGTGACGCAAGACTGATTAAAGCCTTTAAACGTCTGCGCAGTTTTGGCGGCGCCACAATGCCCCTTCCGATCATGGCCGCCTCCGCCGCACTATGGCGGGACGAAGCCCACGTTGAAGAAAATCGCGCCCTTTATCGGCAAAAATTCGATCTTTCCGATCAGTTGCTAAAAGGACATTTTGGATACCAAAGACCGGCTGGCGGTTTTTTCCTTTGGCTTGACGTTGCCGCCCAGGGTGGTGGCGAGGAAGCGGCGAAAAAATTATGGGCTCAGGCGGCGTTAAGGGTTCTTCCCGGAGCCTACCTGTCGCGCACCCAGCCAGACGGCTCCAACCCGGGGAAAGACTACATCCGGGTCGCCCTGGTTCACCCCCCCGAAATCACAAAAATCGCCCTTGAGGGAATTCTTAAGGTTCTACGTTAAGGTCTTGTAAACACTGGTGTCGTAGAACTTAGGTCATGGCTAGAATTATGACCAATCCCGGCGCTGGCTCGATTTTGCCTGAAAGCGTGACTGAATTCCTTAAAAGGCGGATCAGCGAGATCCTTGGCCTTAGCGTGGGGTTGAGTGGATTGCTGCTTCTCGTCGCCCTTTTGTCCTACGCTCCGGGCGATCCATCCCTGAATAGCGCCGCCGACAGCAATCCTGGCAATCTGCTTGGTATAGCGGGCGCTTATTTATCGGACCTGCTGCTGCAATCACTGGGGATTGTTGGCGCAGTGCCCGCCCTGATTCTCGTAGTCTGGGGTGTGCAAACCATGCGCAAACACCCACCCACCATGATCTGGGCTCGTTTGAGTCTGGGCTTGCTTGCCCTGATGCTTGTTTCCATGAGCCTGAGCGCGTTGCCCATTCCTTCCGGTTGGCCGCTGGCCACACGACTTGGCGGCGTCATCGGTACTGTGTTGCTGGAACGTGGAACGGCCCTGCTTAACGCCGCCGCGATGGGGCTTGGTTTTAGCACTGTTGTCGAAGGATGGATGCTGGCGCTTTTTGCCGCCCTTCCCGGCGCCGTAGCCCTGATCACCGTGCTGGGGCTTAGCGTTCAGGAATGGCGACATGTTGGAAATAGCATGACCAATACGGCCAGACGCGGATCGAATCTTGTCAGTGCAACATTACTGAGGCTGTATTCCTGGCTGACATCTACACCCATTGCTTCCAAGTTACCCGTTCCCTCGTCCCGGGCTGAAACCGCTGAGCGCGCGGCGGTAAACATTGCCACCGGCGCAAAAAGGGCGACCCCTCCAAAAGTCGCGCCGAAAGCCGCAACCCCAAAAGTCGGACGCAATGCCGTCGCTAAACGCCAACGCACCCTTGATCTGGTGCCCGGAGACGACTTCGAATTGCCGCCCCACGATCTGCTGGAAGCGCCACCGCAGGGTAAGGCCGCAACCAGGGTCAACAAGGATTCCCTGCAACAGAACGCCAAGCTTCTGGAATCAGTACTCGATGATTTCGGGGTCCGTGGCGACATTATAAAAGTTCATCCCGGCCCTGTCGTCACCCTGTATGAGCTTGAACCCGCACCGGGAACCAAGACATCCCGGGTTATCGGTTTAAGCGACGATATTGCCCGCTCCATGAGCGCGGTATCGGTCCGTGTTGCGGTTGTTCCCGGGCGCAATGTTATTGGTATTGAGCTGCCTAATGTTGAGCGCGAAATGGTCTACTTGCGTGAATTGCTGGCCTCTGACTCGTTTGAACGCTCGGGCGGAAAGCTGAATATGGCCCTGGGCAAGGATATTGGCGGCTTGCCGGTTACCGTGGATTTGGCGCGCATGCCACACTTGTTGATCGCGGGCACGACAGGCTCGGGCAAGTCTGTTGGCATCAATACGATGATCCTGTCCCTGCTGTACCAGCTATCGCCGGACGAGTGTAAGCTGATCATGATCGACCCCAAGATGCTGGAACTATCCGTATATGAGGGCATTCCGCATTTGTTG
>JADHSW010000127.1 GCA_016776705.1 Rhodospirillales bacterium | reverse complement strand
CGGCCTCAATGGCGATTGCAGGCCTGATTGATCCGTTGGCCGCGATCAGAATGCCGCCCGCCCCAATCAATGTCCCATTCAAAAAATCCCGTCTGGAAATACCGTCGTCAGCCATTATCCCCTCCCAAAAGGTTTTATTATTTTTTTAGTCACGCAGTAAAAATGGGTCTTACGACCAGGATTTCAATTCCTGACGTTGTTGTCCCAGGCCTTCAACGCCCAGTTCAACGATATCACCCGGTTTCAGGTATTTTGGCGGTTTGAAGCCAAGTCCGACGCCGGGTGGCGTGCCCGTAGAAATAACATCACCGGGCATCAGGGTCATGTATTTGCTCAGGTTAGAGACAATTTGTGCAACGCCGAAGACCATGTCCCTGGTATTGCCATTCTGACGGCGCTCGCCATTGATGTCGCACCACAGTTTCAGGTTTTGCGGGTTTGGGATTTCGTCGCTGGTGACAAGCCAGGGGCCGAAGGGGCCAAAGCCGTCGAAGCTTTTGCCCTTGACCCATTGGCCGCCGCGCTCGATTTGATATTCGCGTTCGGAATAATCATTCATCACAGCATAACCGGCGACATGCTTCAGTGCATGGTCTTCACTGACGTACTGGGCGCGCGAACCGATGACAACGGCAAGCTCAACCTCGTAATCCGTGCAGGTGGACTCAACAGGCAGGCGTAATGGATCATTGGGACCTGCGAGGCAACTGATGGCTTTTGAGAACACGAGCGGTTCTGGCGGAACGTCCATTTTTGTTTCCGACGCATGATCGGCGTAATTGAGGCCGATCGCGAGGATTTTTCCGACACCGCTTACAACGGGTCCAAATCGCGTGGGAGCCTGGACAAGGGGCAGGCTTTCCGGAGCGTGTTCAGCCAGTTGCGCCAACCGCTCCGGGGCCAGGGTGTCCGGGGTAATATCGTTGATTATCCCCGATAAATCACGAATCCGTCCCTGACCATCCATCAGACCGGGTTTTTCCTTGCCATCAGGCCCATAGCGCAACAATTTCATTGATAAATCTCCGTAGGAAAATTCCGTTATTTGTTTGTATTGCACAGACTATCAACCGTCGGGACCGGGTCAATACATGATCTTTAAATAATGGCAAATGCTAAAATGTATAAAATTTTATTAAAATTAAAATTAAATAAAAATATAATAAATTAGAACAATAATAATAGATTATTATTTATTGGTTACTTGAGAATTATGAAAAAAAGAAGTATATTGTGGGCATAATGAGTAACATTAAACATTCACTCAAACGCTTGAAGGATTTGTCAAAGGACGAATCTGGAGGTGTTGCGGTTTTTGCCGGATTCTTCTCCGTCCTTGCACTTGGGGCCGGCGCCCTGGTTTTTGATGTTGGGCGCATGGGGGTCATGCGTACGCAAATGCAGGATCGTGCCGATGCGGGCGCTATCGCTGGGGCATCCCAGCTTGATGGACGTCCGGGTGCGCAGACGCGTGCTTCGTCATTGGCTGTGAATGCCATCAGTCAGACTTCCATGATTACCGGCACGGCGACTGACCTGTCTGTTCAGAATGTCACTTTTTACAGTGAAGTCGACCCTGCTCCCGTTCTTGCCACAGGCGACGAAGACAGTAAGTTTATCGAGATCACTCTTGATCCTAAAGACGTCGAGTACATGTTCATGCCTTTGCTGGTTACTGCGTCCGGTGATCATCAGACATTTAATGCAAATGCTATTGCCACGTCAGAACCTTTCATCTGTCATGCGCCACCCTTGATGATATGTGATCCGGCAGAACTGGATTCTTCTCTTGATTTATCGCTAACCTCGAACATTGGTCGACAAATTCCTCTTAAGGCACCGCCAAGTGGCGGAAGTGCCTGGGCTCCTGGAAATTATGGACTTCTTGCTTTGCCCGACGGTTCAATTGGCGCCAGCGATCTTGAAGCCGCTCTGGCCGCCATAGAGCCTGCTGATTGTTACTCACTTGATGTAGGAACGGCTCCTGGCGTCAAGACCTCGAAAGTCGAAAATGGCATAAACGCTCGTTTTGACATACCCGGTGGCTTGCCCAATCCTGCGCCAAATGTGATCAATTTTCCCAAAGATGCGGATGTAGAGGCAGACCCGGATGTGGTCATGGGCAATGGAATTTGGGACATCGCAACGTACTGGGCTGATAAGCACGCGACCCCCTTGCCAACTAATTTGCTGGGTGCATCGCGTTATCAGGTTTACCTGTATGAACTTGGTTTGGAATTCGCCCGCAACGGCAGCGCGACGGTATACCCTATAGAAGGCGCATTACCAGCAGGGTACGTCGTGGTAACCCCGGCGGCGGCTGATATACCTGAGAACGCTGACAATCCCGATGATCCGGATTTTGATGGTGTGCCATCACAAGCCGTTGCGTCCAATGGATACGAGCGCAGGCTGGTTCAAGTCGCCGTGCTACAGTGTCAGGCAGAAGGCGTCAAGGGTTCCCATGAATATCCGACCAATGGCAATTACCTTGAAATGTTTATTACTGAAGCCGTGGATGGTGCGCCGTCAGGTGGGATTTACGCGGAAGTCGTTCGTACCTTGACCCCAAACAACTCACCGGATTTTCATTCCAATGTTAAACTGGTTCAATAAATACGCCCAAAATGAAAAGGGCAGTGCGGCAGTTGAGTTCGGACTTGTATTGCCTATTTTGCTGTTGCTGTTTAGCGGCTTTGCTGAATATGGACGGGCGTATTTTCAGGTCAACGCTATTGAAAAAGGATTGCGGGCCGCAACCCTTTATGCTGCCCGTGCCGATTCACCTTTAAGCGCCACCGATGCCCTGATCGCCGAGAATATATTAAAAACCGGTACAGCGGATGGCAGTGGCGCATTTCTTGTAAGCGGGTGGGGGAAACCCGGGGCAGGCCATACCATCACAAGTACGGACTTTGACGTTGATGGAACGCCTGTCCCGGTCATTCATATTCAGGTCACAGTTCCGTTTGATCCAATGAGTCCTGGTTTTGCAACCATGGTCGGTTTGGGCGGTTTCACCATTTCTTTAAATCACGAGCAGCCTCATGTTGGAATTTAACAAGGCGGTGATCAAAAATTCGGGCTTTTTCAGGCGCTTTCATCAGGATGAAGAAGGTGAGGCGGCAATTGGTTTTGGGCTTGTGCTGCCTATGCTTGTTTTGGTCTGCCTTGCTATTTTGGAATTTTCGATGATCATCTTTGATTATCACCGCGCCAGTGAGGCTACCAGACGCGGGGCCAGAACGGCGGCTATATCGACACCAATTCTGGATACTGACAGCCTTGGTGTAGGCGGCAATGTCACCTGCATCGGGACCGGTGGCGGGGTGTCTTGCAACGGTGAGGCTGCGGCTGCACCCGAAGTGTTCAATTCAATGATAGCTGCAATGCAGGACATTCTGCCCGCAATACAAGCTGCCAATGTTGAAGTGGAATACAGGGACATAGGCCTGGGCGATATCACGACCCCCGGCGGCATAGTTCCGCTTATCACTGTCAAGCTGGTTAATTTTCAGCATCCGTTTTTAATGTTGCAAGGGTTTCCTGGATTTGGGCCATCTATTGCCTATCCAGCTTTTACAACAAATCAGGTTGGTGGCGGGCTGGGCTAACGCTTCGCCTTTTTTCGATACAGGTAAACCGCGCTCGGATCAGCGCGGTTTAATTTGTATGGGAAAAGATAAAATTTTATCAAATTTTTGTTATTTTTTTATCCAAATATAGAATCAAATTACAATTAATAACAAAGCAAGTAAAAAGCATTTTGTTGTTGAATAAATATTTTGACTATACTTAATGATTGAGACAGTATTTACACACGATAACTGAAGTCGTCCCCATTAAAGCAATAGGAGATTGTTATGAAATTCACAAACCTAAAAACCCTGGTGAACGATGAATCAGGTGCTACCGCGATTGAATATGGCCTGATAGCCGCCCTCGTTTCCGTTGCCGCTATCGCCGCTTTAACGGCTATGGGAACATCCTTGAATACGATGTTCACCGCAGTCTCAACTGCCCTTACTGGCGCGACAAGTGGCTCCGGTGGATGATGAGGCTCGTTTCTCAAGAGCCCCTCTAGGACAACGATGTCCACCCTTTGGATCGCACAACACAGATCCAAAGGGATGAGGGGGCGGGAAAGAAAACAAATTATTATTTGACCATTTTTTTAAAGACCATGACCCCAACCCCTTTAAACCAAGATACGCAGGCCCCCAAGCCATGTATTTTCAACCTTCCATCGATACTTTTGTCATCACCCTGTTTCTCGGGCTGTTAATGCTCGCGGCGATTAATGATGTTGCAGAGTATAAAATTCCCAATCGCATCAATTTTGCCATAGCTGCCTTGTACCCGGCTTATGTTCTGGCTAGCCCCGCTACAGTTGACTGGATCGGTGGCCTGATTGTTTGCGCGACCATGCTTTCAATCGGCGTTATCCTGTTTGTTTTTCGTCGCATGGGCGGCGGTGATGTAAAGATGATCGCAGCAACGGCGCTTTGGGCCGGACCCATGGGGATCACAGATTTTGTTCTATTTATGGTGATTACCGGCGGAGTTATGGCGGTTGCAAGATTGACCTTCGTTCGCTCCAGTCTGGCTTTGACCTTTGGTCACTTTACCGGCATTGACGATACTGACGACAACTCCCAAAACCCGCTTCCCTACGGCGTCGCCATCGCGACAGGCGGGTTTGCGGTTGGTGCCCTTTTGCTCGGCAATGGCCGAATTGTGTAGGTGGAAACAGTCATGACATTCAAAAACATACTTCTGCTTTTTGTCGCATTTAGTGTCGCTGGTTTAACCGCCTTTATGGCAAATAACTGGATTGATGCAGAACGCCAGGCCATGTTGGCAAACCAATCTACGGTGCCGGTCAGCCAGTCCGTATCCCAGGTGCTTGTCGTACAGGACAACCTTAAGGCCGGTAACTTTGTTCGCGCAGAAAACCTGAAATGGCAGAGCTGGCCTGAAGACGGTTTGGCGGAATCCTACGCGCTTAAAGGCAAGCGTAATATCAAGGATTTTGTCGGCGCCGTTGTCCGCAACGCAATTATCTCTGGTCAGCCCATTACAGATGATCTGGTCGTACACCCGGGTGATCGTGGTTTTCTGGCGGCAGTACTGGGAATTGGCAATCGTGCGGTTTCAGTCCCGGTCAACGCGACCTCTGGTATTGCCGGCTTCATTTTTCCCGGTGATCGTGTCGATCTTATTTTGACATCGAAATTCAATTCCAAGGGCGCGGACGGCAAAAGCCTGACCCGTTATGTCACCAATACATTGCTTAGGGGTATTCGCGTTCTGGCCATTGACCAGAAAACCGAAAGCAAGAACGGTGAAGTCAACCCCGCCAAAACAGTCACCATGGAAGTCAGCCCCAAGCAGGCGGAAAAAGTTGCTATTGGCATGGCCGTGGGATCCTTGTCACTTAGCCTGCAAAGCCTGGCCCGTGATGAAAAAAATCTGGATGGCAGCAATTCAAATCAACCGGTTTCCGATGATCAACACGGTTACACCCTTGATACGGAGGTAAATGCCCTGGTTGCAGGTCTGGCCAGCAAGGGGGGGAAATCCCTTTCGGTCAATGTTTTGCGCGGCGATCAAGCCGAAAAAGCGGCCTTTTAGGAGGACCGAACAATGACAAAAATCAACATTAAATCCTTGATTGAACGCCTCGGAGGATTTGTCAGCGTTATCCTGATTGCATCCCTTGCTGCGAATAACGTGGCCCGTTCCCAGGAGTTGGCAACCACAACCACAGGCCCTCTGAAATTGATTTCGACCATGGGACAGCAAGTGCAATTCACCCGTCCCAAGGGCACAATCGAAGTTGTCGGCAGTTCCGGGCAGTCGCTCAATCTGGAAGTTTCCAAGGGTCGGCTCGTTCGACTGGACAGCCCCGCTGCAACTGTTTTTGTTGCCGATCCGGAAATCGCCAATATTCAAGTCAAATCCCCAAGCCTGATTTATTTGCTGGGTAAGAAGCCCGGGCAGACAACCCTTTACGCCGTCGATGGCAAGGATCGAGTGCTGGCCAACATCGATGTTTCCGTGACCCATAACCTGGGCCGTCTGCGCAGCATTATCGATGAATTTCATCCCGACTCGGGCGTCCGGGTCGCCAGCATAAACGGAACACTAGTTCTTGACGGTACGGTCTCGTCCGCATCAACCGCTGAAGACATGCGCCGTCTGGCGGCAAGCTTCGTAAACGAAGAAAAAGATATCATCAATCGTTTGGGCGTCAGCGCCCCGAACCAGGTGAACCTGCGGGTTCGTGTTGCCGAAGTTTCGCGTGGTGTTGATAAACAACTGGGATTCAACTGGTCGATTCTTGGCGCGCTTGGTGGTTTCTCCTTTGGATTGGCAACGTCTAACCCGTTTTCCGGTACGGTTACCCAACATACCCTGAGCGCAGCAAAAAGTATTGGTGGCTGGGACTTCAATACGGTGATTGACGCCCTTGAAGAAGAAGGTTTGGTCACTGTCATGGCCGAACCCAATCTGACGGCCCTTTCCGGTGAAACAGCCAGTTTCCTGGCTGGCGGTGAATTCCCCATTCTGGTTCCTGATTCAGACGGTCGCGTGACCATCGAATTCAAGAAATTTGGTGTCTCATTGGCCTTCACGCCGACCCTTATTGGGGAAAGCCGTATTAACATGCATGTGCGCCCCGAAGTCAGTGCGCTGTCGTCAACCAATTCGGTGACCCTGAACAATTTTGAAGTGCCCTCATTAACCACCCGTCGTGCCGAAACAACGGTTGAGTTGGGTAGTGGTCAAAGCTTCGCCATTGCCGGCCTGTTGCAGAACAACGTCACCCATGACATTTCAAAATTCCCTGGTCTTGGCGATGTGCCAGTTATCGGCGGCCTGTTCAAGTCGGATCGCTTCCAGCGTGACGAGAGTGAACTGGTGATCATCATCACCCCTTACATCGTCAAACCGATTTCCAATCGCAAACTGGCAACTCCGACCGATGGTTTCGTGCCCCCACACGATATCGAGCGGATTTTTACCGGCGGCTTGAACCGTCGCAACCAGAACCCCGGCAAGCCGGTCACCGTCGGCCGCGATGGCAAGACCCTGATTGGCCCCGTCGGTTTCCAACTGGATTAGAATTCAGGAGAGTATGATGTTTTTCGGACCCCAAACGATCAAACATTCCCTAGCTACCGTTTCCCTGGCCCTGCTTGCTGGATGTCAGACCCTGCCCTTTGAGGACTTCTCAATTGTGCCTGAGCGCAAGCAAGTCAAGGTCAATGAGGTACAGTACGCCCACCAGGTTTCCTTTGCCCCGGCAAGTGCGGACTTAAGTGGCAAGGAGGGTGAAAGGCTTGTTTCCTTCCTCACCAACGCAGCCGCCGCGCGCAAGGATCGCTTCTATCTGGTATCCGGCAACCCGGAAGTTCCCACAGCCCTGAGTGAAGCGCGCAAGACGATGGTTGCGGAATACCTTTCTACTTTCGGCGTTGAAACCAGCATCCTGTCCAGCGACTTTGCCGTCAAATCACCAAATATTGATGCGGTGAATTTGATCATCCGCCGTTATGTCGTGACCTTGCCCGGATGCCCGGATTGGAGCGGCGAGCGCACCACCTATAATAATGTCCCGACCAGTAACTGGGGCTGCGCCACAGAAACAAATCTGGGGCTGATGGTCGCCGAACCCGGAGATTTGATCCGCGGTCGTGATGAAGGCTACGCTGATGGCGAATATGCTGCGACCTCGATCAGCAATTATCGCAAGGGTGAAACCAAGGCTATTTCTCCTGAGGATGTCGGCATCACCCAAAGCCAGCAAAAGACAGCGAAGGGCGAGTAAAATGTCAGTTCCCGCCCTTAACTCAACAACCGCACGCGCCGCATTTCTGGCGGTCGTGACCGATGAAGTAACCCGCGCCGTGATGGTTCGTGTCGCCGCTGAAAACGGTTGGAGCGAAAATCAGGTGCTTGAAGGTTCCGCCGCCGAAGCCGTCGATGCCTTGAACAATATCCCGACACCTGAAAAACTTGTTATTGATTTGTCAGGCAGCGCAGACCCCATTGCCGATATTGATGCGCTGGCCCAGGTATGCCAACCCGACACACGTGTTATTGCACTGGGCGATATTAACGACGTAAATCTTTTCCGTCACCTGATGGACATGGGCGTACAGGATTATTTGCTGAAGCCCGTTTCTGCCGAAGATCTGAATGAAGCCGTCAGTCGTGTCGATGATGTGGAAACGCAAGGCACCGATGATGACGAGCGTCAAGGTCGCTTGATCGCCGTTATCGGGGCTCGCGGTGGTGTTGGCGCCAGCACAGTGGCGGCTAATATCGCCTGGATGATGGCCCACCAACAGGGTCAACGCGTCGCCCTGATCGATCTTGATTTGTATTTTGGTTCCATCGCCCTGGCGCTGGATATGGAACCGGGACGCGGCTTTCGTGAAGCCCTGGAAAATCCCAGCCGCATCGATGGTTTGTTTGTCGAACGCGCAATGGTTCGCGAAAGCGAG
>JADHSW010000126.1 GCA_016776705.1 Rhodospirillales bacterium | reverse complement strand
AACAAGCGTGTTTCAACGGCGGCGCTAAACCGCTGGCTGGATGGCATTACCGCCCATCACCCGCCCCCGTTATGTAGCGGCAAGCGCGTCAAGCTGCGTTACATGACCCAGGCTAAAACCCGGCCACCGACGTTCGTCGTCTTCGCCAGCCGACCCGAGGCGCTGCCGGAATCCTATTCGCGCTATCTGGTGAATGCCCTAAGGGAAGATTTCGACATGCCGGGCATCCCCCTGCGCCTGCACACAAAAAAGGGCAAAAACCCCTACGCGGATAAGAACTAGGCCCAAGACCAACCCTTGGCAAAACTATTTGCTTAAAGCGACTTAGCGGCACATTCCCTGCCCCGGATCAATTAATATGTAGTGAAGAGTATCTGTGCGGTCACGGGTCCTGTGATAAATAAAATTGAGAGACTTTGGCGTGAAATCATTAAACTGGATATTGGTTTCCAAAAATTTATTTGCCATTCTAATCATTCCTTCGTCATCCATGACTCCGCTGGGCGGCGGCATCCAGATAATCAGACATTGCCCCGGGTTCTTTGAAAGAGGACGAGAAATTGCAGGGAATTTGGTACTGATAATCCGTGTATTGGGAAAAACACTTCGCAAGTTACCTGCCAAATCGTGTGGGAAGTAATAGGCGAATATGGTGCCGTTGTTAAAACCTGCATCCCGAATTTTCTGCCCGATCTCCTTATAAGGAACCAATAGCTGACATCGTTTGCAGCGCATAGGCTCACTCACATATTTTGCTCCCATCGAGCCTACCAGCAGGATGACCATGGACAGAAGTGTCACTGCATAGACTTGCGGACGTCGGCACGTTCCAAGTGCTGGTTTCAGCCAAGCAAAGAACACGACTGGTAACGGAATTAACACCAACATGTAATGGGCACGGATTTTTGTCGATCCAGACACCAGAACAAGCACCCCTATTAATGTGATGATTGTAATTATGTAGATTGCCAGGATCATCCCGGTTGGTGAAATATCATTGCGAATCTTAAGCCTGTTGCACAAGGGTCGCCAGAACACCAACAGAAGAATCAGCCAAAGCGGCGAGACAAATCCGATAAGGGAAGTAAAAGTGCTGGTCACCCCTTTCAGCCGCCTTCCCAAAAAGCTGGAATCAGCAGGCCTAATTTCAAACTTGGAAGATACTGCGCTGCCAATCAAATCCGATTGATCAAGCAGCCAAAGTACATGTGGCGTTATTACTAGACCCGAAACAATCAACGCGATGAACATGTTGGGATGCAGAACATGACGCCGGAAGGGGCGGTATATCAGCCCTGCAAACAACATGGCAAAAGCCGCGAGAACGAAGGTGTACTTCGACAAAACGCCAAGCCCGACGACAAAACCAAACAGCACGTAAGACAGCAGTCCATTTTTGTCTTGAAGACCAAGCAAGACTATCAGGGCGGCAAGAACCAACGACGTCGCCAGAACGCTATGGCTATAGGAAAGCACCGCATCCCAGGCCACATAATAAAGCCAAAGCGGCGACAGGGCGGCCAAAATAGCGAGGAATTCATCTTCAATAGCACGTCGCCCAAGTACATAAAGAAAAAGAAAAATCAACCAGTAGAAGAAAAATTTGACCATAGAGGCGGTCCAGTTTTCCGTACCGAAAATTTTCTGGATGGCGATCAGCAGCCAAGTATAAAGAGGCGGATTAACACCGTCATAACCCCACCTGAAAACCTGCGAAAATAAAAGCTGTTCGGCGTCATCGGTTGGGGCAGCGGGATACAGCAGACCACGGATAATAAAGAGCGTCAGCACAAAAGCACTCAACAGCCAATAAAATCCTTTTGACGAGAACATAACCCTGGAAAGGTATTTCATCTACAAATGATCATCAGTTTGGTTTTTGACAGGCGAAACTCCAACCGTAATTTTTGTCGTGTCTCGGCGAGTCCAAGTTCTTGATGTTTTTTTTCAGGGCTGAGGTAAGTGCAGTGGTTGTTTTGCCCGGCCCTTGGAAATTTCCAATCCCATAACGGCGGTGTTGAACGCGGCCGCGAACGAGGCGCCAATCCGCAGGCGTCCCCTGCCACCGGAACCCGCCGTAAAGACGCGAACCCCAAGAGTCGCAAAAATAACGAATTTACCAGAATTTGTCGTTGCATATGCAAGCCCATGATCATTAATTCTTGTCACCCCGGTGACGCCTTTATAGGCTGCCGTGAAAGCCGGAACGTCAGAACCTCCCCATATCCAGACGGCGGCGACCATGAAACATTTCTGGTTGTGAAAGCTCACAAAAACCTTGCGCATCACTTTATGAACGGCACCTGCAAAGCTCAGATTCATGATATGAACATTTTCCTGAAACAACCAACTCACCGATTTCAAGAGGCCGGATATATTGCCGACTTTGCGACCATCGTTATTAAGCTCAAACATGTTGGTTGCGAGCAGTTTTGTACCGGGCAGCAACCCAATCCATTCTGGTTTGCCAACCAAAATCGAGGCTACCGCCATATCATGATCCTTTGGTTCCTCTTTGCATCCCGAACTGTGAAAGGATATAAAATAATATCCTGCGCTTCAAGGTCGGGATGTTTTAGATCAACGCTGGAGTCGATCAGGACACCCAGGAAATGGTCCCACAATTTACGAATCGATTCAGGAAAATTCATTCCGGATGAAATTTCCCCATTCCATACGGCAGCCTCTAACAAAAATAATGTGCGAACTGTTTGACAACAGTGCTTGGTTTATCGTTCTCAGGGGGATGTGCCCGCAAAGTTGTAAACTTAGCCGCCGCCCCTTTGAAAGGCGAGATCGAAGGCCGCCATGGTCTCTGCAACACCCTTTTCTGTGTAACCCCTGAAGGTCAGGGTGACATGAGTGACAGGCAGCGTAAACAGGGCGATGCGGCGTTCTCCCTGTTCGGAAATTGCGATTTCCAAACGCCTCGATCCATCGTCAACAATGACCCCATCTTCATTTTTTACATATTCATCCGTTCCCAGAGCGCGGGGAATATTGCGAAAGAACTCCTGATGGGTAATTCCCATTTCCTTGGAAATAACCTTGCCGACACTCATCTTCTCAGCCCCCTGCCACGGGTGGCCATGCGGCGAGAGCATCGCCTTCTTTCAGTATTTTATCGGCGCGTTCACTTGGTGCGATGTAGTGTCCGTTGACGAGTACAAGATGGCAGTGTTCGGGCGGAACGCCGTAGGCGGCAAGCACTGACGTCAGCGCGCTTGCATCTTCGACTTCGACCTCGGCCTCGTTCTTTTTTGCATGATCCGGCAGGTATTGGCCGAGAACAGCATAGAGCTTGAGGGTGATTTTCATGACTTCAAGCGCCTTCGCCGCGGGTACACTCTATGTAAGCCTCGACGAAGCGGTTGGGATCGGCCATCAGCCTTAATTTCCACGAGCTTAAGTTGACCGGCGTCTGGATCAGGCCGCGCAGCACCCCGATTGAGTCCGTGCGGCCGATCATCAGCGCCCCGACCAGATGATCGCCGTCGAAGTTCAGCAGCGTGTAGCGGTAGTTCTCCTTATCCAGCCTTTCAGCCCGATCGCCGCCTTCAACTCCCTGCCACAGGCCGAATGAGCACGAGATCAGCCCCAGTGTATCTAGGACATTCATGTTCAGGCTGCCCCGGTAGGCGATGCCCTTGTCCGCCATGCTGAGTGCGGCAATACGGCCATGCTCAACGCCCGTGGGTTGAACCGCATGCACCGCCTGCCCGCCGGTGGAAAAATCCGGGCCTTGCGCCACATCACCGGCGGCAAATATGTTATCGACGCTGGAGCGCAGGGCGTTATCGACCTTGATGCCCGCTTCTATTTCCACACCGCTGCCCTCAAGAAAATCCGCGTTGGGACGCACGCCCGTCGCCACCACCACCAGATCCGCCTTGATCACGTCGCCGTTGTCCACATTGACGCTGAGCTTGCCGTCAATTTCGTCCACCGAGATCACTCGTGCCGAGGTCAGCACATTGACCCCCTTTTCGATGCACCAGTCCTTGATCATGTTTCCGGCGTTCTGGTCCATCATTCTGGGCACCATGCGGTCTTCGGCTTCAACAACCGTCAGGTTGGCGCCGGACAAGGCCAGGGCCTCCATAATGATACAGCCGATAAAGCCCGCTCCCATCAGCACCACATCCACACCCTCGCCGGTGATCCGGGAGATGTTGCGGGCATCTTCCAAAGTCCAGCAGTGATGGATGTTGGGACGGTCAAGCCCGTCAATGGGTGGCTTGATCGGGTGCGAACCCGTTGCCACCAGCATCTTGTCGAAGGGAAGAACATCACCATTATCCAGGCTCAGTGTGTTGTCGTCGTGCGAGACGCTCGTTGCCTTCGCCTGAATGTAGTTAATGCCCAGGTTCTCAAAGTGATTTTCGTCCTTGCGCAAGTAAACGCCCTGTTCAGGCACCTTGCCGATCAAAAAGTACGGAATCGCCATACGACCGTACGGCGGGTCCTTCTCGCCATCGACCAACGTTACAGTACCGTCCGGATCAACCTTGCGCAGGGTCTCTGCAGCGGTGACGCCGGAAGGGCCGGCGCCGACAATCACGTATTGCATTTAGCTACCTTACTTATCCAAAAAAAGAAAACCCCACACTCCAAAGCTTTTAAGCGAAGGAGTGTGGGGAGTTCCAGTCAAACAGCCTCTATAGGTTGAGGCGGTTCAGGGTCTCGTTGGACGGCACACCGTCAGGTGTCCAGCCACGAAGCTCATAGTACTCAGGCAACATCTTGCCAAGCTCGTTGACCTTGCCGGCAGCAGGGCCGGTCTTGGCTGCTTCCGTAAGCAGGCGCTTGGGCAGGGTGTCGTCAGCGGCGGTGAAGCCCGCTTCATTATTGAACTTGCGCTCCAGGTTCCAGATACGCTCGCCGATTTCAAGCAGGCTCTCGGCGCTCCACTCACCTTCAAGGTCGGCGTCAACCATAGGGCCGAAGTCATCAAGGGTCAGCGCAAAGGTCGTGAACACGCAAAGTCCCATGGAGTCGACGGCAGCCGTCGCATCCTGGAACGCCTTCACCAGACCGGCCTTGCCTTCAGAAGACAGCGGATCGGTTTTTTCAGGAATACCCAGAACTTCAGACGCCACCGTATAGCTGCGAAGATGGCAAGCGCCACGGTTGGATGTCGCATAGGTCAGGCCCATGCCCTGAATGCCACGCGGATCGTAAGCCGGGAACTCCTGGCTCTTGACCGTCATCGACAGATCAGGATGACCATACTTTTCGCACATGCGACGCGAACCCTGGCCGATCTCCTTGCCGAAACCTTCGCCCAGGCCGGTCTGATCGCAGATCTTGCAAAGCGCTTCCGCATTGCCGAACTCAAGCGCGATACCGCCCGTATCGGCTTCTGTAATCGCGCCGAGCTTGAACAGTTCCATCGCCGCAGCAACGGTCGAACCCAGGGAGATCGGGTCCATGCCGTACTCGTTGCAGATGAAGTTACAATAGGTCAGGGCTTCAAGATCGTTAACGCCGGTCGCAGCGCCCAATGCCCAGGCGGCTTCGTATTCAAGGCCGCCACTGGTGTCATGGTACTTCGGCTGACCCTTGACCGAGAAGTGGTTCGGATCCATCTGCGAGACACGCTGGCAGGAAATAGGGCACCCAAAACACGCCGCGTTGGAGACTAGGTTGGCCTTGCCATCGGTTTCACGAGGGGTGGTCATGGCTTCACCACCAATGTCCGAAGCGCCGTCAAACTGTACGTCACTGGCGTTGTGGGTAGGAAGTGCGCCGGTCTCGTTAATAACATTCATCAGCACCTGGGTGCCATACGCAGGCAGACCTTCGCCCGTTACCGCGTTGTCGGCCAGGATCTGGTTGCAGGCACCCGTCGCCTGCATGAACTTCATGGGATCGCCGACCTGAACGCCAACCGTGCCGCGCACGGCGATGGCCTTCAGGTTTTTCGAGCCCATGACAGCGCCAACGCCGGAACGTCCAGCCGCACGGTCCTTGTCGTTGACGATAGCCGCAAACAAGGCCTGAGCCTCGCCAGCCTGTCCGATAGAAGCGCAACGGATGTCCTTGTCGCCACGGATATCGCGAAGTGCATCTTCCGTATCCCACACGGACTTACCCCAAAGAGCAGAAGCGTCTTTCAGTTCGGCCTTTTCGTTGTGGATATCCAGGTAAACAGGACCAGCAGATTTGCCTTCGAAGATGATCATGTCCCAACCGGCGTTTTTAAGCTCGGCGCCAAAGAAACCGCCAGAATTCGAACATGCAATCGCGCCCGTAAGCGCACCCTTGGTAATCACAGACCAGCGACCAGATGTCGGCGCTGCGGTTCCCGTAAGCGGGCCCGTGGCGACAATCATCTTGTTCTCAGGTGACAGCGGATCAACTTTCGGATCGCACTCTTCGGTATAATATTTGGTCGCAAGACCACGTTGGCCAAGGTACTTGTTGGCCCATTCCATGTTCAACGGCTCGCTCTCGCAAGTGCCGCTCGTCAGGTTTACTCTCAGTACATTCTTCGTCCAGGACATTGTGTTCTCTCTCCCTATTTTTTTGAATATTTTGATCTAATCGCTAAGCGCCTGATTGCCCGCGTCCGTTTTCTGAGCCCAATGACGCATCTTATCCATACCGGCGCTCTCCGCCTCGATGAACGTCAATGCAGGGGTCGGGCACACCTTCACACAGTCAGGATCGCCCCCGCACAGATCACACTTATCCACCTTCGTGGAAATTGAGTTGTAATTGATCGTGCCAAAAGGACACGCAATCGTACACACCTTGCATCCGACGCAAAGGTCTGCCGATACTTCCTTCGCACCCGTCGCGGCGTTCACCGAAATAGCGTCAACAGGACACGCCTGCAAACACCACGCATCCGCACATTGCGTGCAAACATAAGGCACGTTACGACCCGTTTCCTTAAACTTGAAAACCTTAATGCGAGACTTCGACGGATTAAAAGCACCCTCATGATGGTAACTGCACGCCATCTCGCACTGATGGCAACCGGTACACTGACCTGCATCAATATGAAGAACTTTTACCATTCGTCGTATTCTCCTTCTTCGCGTCTTGATAGCTTAAACGATCCGAAAGGAGACAAACGGCCACTCACACTTGGCCCGGAATTATTGATCCCAGGTTCCCAGATGATTGTGGCGTGCATCCTCCCGGCCACGCCCGATTAGTTCGGGCTTCTGCCCAGTATTTAGCCCCTTTTTGCGACACAGAAGCAACCACAAATGTTTTACATTTTAGGCCAATCCATGAAGTCGTGACTTGGCGGGAGATAAAAGCTATTTTTTTGAATAGAATAGGTCCTAAATAAACAAAAATTATGCGGTTATAAAGCTTCCCCATGACAATACTATTAACACCCCGAGACGCCATGAATAGCGAGCTTCCTCGTATTCTTGAGCTGAACGAAAACGCATTGCCCCACGTTAATTCCATCGCCCTTGAGGATATGGCATGGTTTTTGGACCACGCCGCCTATTTCAAGGCAATTGATGACGCAAAAGGCGCCCTTATGGGTTTTCTGATCGCGCTCAGGCCCGGTCTTAAGTACGCCAGCGACAATTATCGCTGGTTTTCCAGCACTTATGACAATTTTTATTATATCGATCGCATCGTTATTGCAGAAGAAGGTCGGGGCCAGGGGTTTGGCGGCTTACTGTACAGGGATGTGATCAAATCCGCCCAAGAGTACGCCCCCCGTCTTACCTGCGAAGTCAATTCACGCCCGCCAAACCCACAATCCATGGCCTTCCACGAAAGCTTTGGTTTTGCCCCAGTCGGCATCCAGCAAACAGAGGGGGGAGCAAAAGAGGTGACTCTGATGTCCCTTGATCTGGAGTAATCTTCCGCCATGAGCGAAGCAACACTCGATATTGATATCCTGAAGTCCTGGGTCGGACGCAGCAAGTCCTCCTGCGACGTCATTACACCACGGCCCGTAGTGTTAATGGCCGCGACACTTGGGCGCGTTATCGATCTTCCTGCGCAAGGCGACATCTTGCCAGCGTCCTGGCACTGGCTCTATTTCCTTGAGGCCAGACCGCGTGGAGAACTGGGCCGTGATGGCCATAGCGCCCGGGGAAATTTTTTGCCGCCGGTCGTCCTGCCCCGCAGGATGTGGGCGGGTGGGCGTTTCGACTTTCATGCCAATCTTCGCATTGGCGAGACCATCCGCAAGGTTACGACAATCAACAAGGTAACAAGAAAGTCGGGGCGCAGTGGCGAGCTTTGCTTTGTTAGCGTTCACCACGAGTTGTTCGCCGGTGAAGAGTTGCGCCTGAGCGAAGATCACGACATCGTCTACCGGGGTGATCCGAAGGAAGATGATCGCCCAACACCCGCGCCGATGCCGACTGAAGAAGCTGAATTTATCGAGACCATCACGCCGGACCCAGTCATGTTGTTCCGCTATTCCGCCCTGACCTTCAACAGCCATCGCATTCATTACGATGTTGATTATTGCCGGGATGTGGAAGGCTACCCGGGTCTGGTTTTTCATGCCCCCCTGACGGCAACCCTGTTGCTTGATCTTGCGACCCGCCACTGTGGTGAGGCCAGGCTTTCGAATTTTTCCTACCG
>JADHSW010000125.1 GCA_016776705.1 Rhodospirillales bacterium | reverse complement strand
CCTTCGCGCTGGGTTATTTCCTGTCCTACCTGTACAGGGTGGTGAATGCGGTTATTGCACCCGATCTGATTTCAGAACTGGGGCTTGGACCGTCAGACCTGGGCCTTATGACCAGTGCCTATTTTCTTACCTTCGCCGCCTTTCAATTACCGCTGGGAATGCTGCTTGATCACTACGGGCCGCGCAAAACGGAAGCCGCCCTGCTATTGTTCGCATCACTTGGTGCCTTCATCTTCGCCCTTTCGACAAGCGCCAACGGATTAATTGTCGGTCGCGCCCTGATCGGTTTCGGTGTTTCGGCATGCCTGATGGCGGCGTTCAAGGCCTATTCGATCTGGGTGCCACGAGACCGCTTGCCACTGGTCAATGGGTTCCAGATGGCGGCTGGCGGCCTAGGTGCCTTGACCGGAACTGTTCCGGTGGAAGCCGCCCTGGCATTCACCGACTGGCGCGGCGTTTTTCAGGTCCTGGGCCTGGTTACACTTATCGCCGCTGCGGCTATTTATTTTGTCGTGCCTAAACGCAATGAAAGCGACCGGGACAAGGCCAGCGAAAGTTTCAGCGCGTCGATGGCCGGTGTGATCAAAGTGTTCACCAGCCCTGTATTCTGGTGGATTGCCCCCCTGACCGTCGTGTCGCAGGCGGCATTTTTATCCATTCAGTCCCTTTGGGCCGGCCCCTGGTTGCATGATGTTGGCGGGCTTGAGCGCGACCAGGTCGCAAGCCATCTTTTGTTGATTGCGGCCTCAATGGTCGCCGGATTTATTTCGATGGGCATCATCGCCGACCGATTAAGCCGTTTTGGCATCAAACCAACGAGTGTCGCCATCACAGGAATGACTGTCTTCATCGTGGTTCAGTGCCTGATCACCTTCCGCCTTGTCGACGCCATATTGCCCCTGTGGATGCTTTTCGGATTTTTCGCGACGACCGGCATCCTGCCTTACGCCGCCCTTTCACAAAAATTCCCGCTCAGTCTGGCCGGGCGCGTGAATACCGGGCTTAACCTGCTTGTCTTCATCAGCGCCTTCGCCGCACAGTGGGGCAGTGGCGTGATCATTGGTATGTGGCCAAAAACAGCCGAAGGAAATTATGATCCTGCGGGCTACCTGACCGCCTTTGGCGTCATAATGGGATTGCAGGTTTTAGGTTTGATCTGGCTGTTGGTGAACACCAATGGGCGACGAGCATATGCTCGTGGCGAGGTCTGATTATTTCAGCCCTTAATACCCTGGCTTCTGAAAAAGGCGTCAAGTTCGCCTGACCTTTCCAGTTTTTCGAGCATGGCTTCAAAATCAGCTTTCGAGATCGGAGCATGTTTTCCAATCAACGCCTTCAGGCGGTATTCCTGATCTTTTTTTTCAGAAACCAGCAGCTCTTTTGCCGCTTGCGGGTTCTTGGTTAAATAACGGGACAAGTAGGATTGGCTGACCACGCCTATATCAGCGCGATCTTTTAAGATCATAGTAATAACGTCTTCTGGGTTTTCGGTAAGAACGATAGAAAAATTTTTATCCAGCCAGTCCTGATCATTGTTAAACCCTGCAAATCCGTAGTGATACCCAAATACCCCCACCAGATTTTTATCACTTATCCGATCAAAATAAGCCTGGTTCCGTCCCTTCAGGACTTGGGTGATATAGACCTCTCCGCCATGAAGCAAAACGCGGGTCTGGTCAATTAGCTGCGCATATTTCTGCCAACCCCATTCTGGCATTTCAAAAAGGATGATGTCGGCTTGCTGATTTTCTATGGTCCAATATCGGCGTTTGGGAGGAGCCTTGAAAAACTGAAAACGATAGTCCGATTGCCTGCTGTTGAGGAATTTCAGAAATTCCATGGTCAGGCCGTCTGTTCCATCGTTGCTAACAAACGGAGGAAAAGTATAGCCAACCACACGAACAATTTTCTCCGCATTGGCCGTATTTACGTGAATCACAAAACCAAGAATGGCGATAAAAAGGGTTAGAATGCGTAATAACGTCATATCAGCAGGTATTTTCTCGATATAAAAACTTCATCTGGAGGGACTATAAACTTTTTTTAAACTTTAAATACAGCTATTGGTTGGGGCCTGACGTACATCACCACTTTTCATTCCCGCCCCATTTCGCTATACCCCACAATAAGTTTTAGCATGATTTATGGAGCCCGCAATGATCCCGCGTTACAGCCGCCCCAAGATGACCGACATTTGGGAGCCCGCCAACAAGTTCCGTCTTTGGTTTGAGATTGAGGCTCACGCCTGCGATGCGCAGGCCGAACTTGGCGTTATTCCAGCGGGAGCCGCAAAGGCGGTCTGGGAAAAAGGCAATAAGCCCTATACTCAGGAGCGTATTGATCGCATCGACGAAATCGAACGTGAAACCCACCACGATGTCATTGCTTTTCTGACCGAGCTTTCCGAACATGTTGGCGACGAGGCCCGCTTTGTCCATCAGGGCATGACGTCGTCGGATGTTCTGGATACCTGTCTGGGTCTTCAAATGACCCAGGCGGCGGATATTATCCTGGAAGACCTTGATGATTTGCTGGTGGTCCTGAAACGCCGCGCCCATGAGCACAAAAATGATGTGTGCATTGGCCGCTCCCACGGCATTCACGCCGAACCTACATCCTTTGGCATCAAGATGGCTGGTCACTATGCCGAGTTCAAGCGCTGCCGGAATCGCATGGCCGTCGCCCGCGAAGAAATCGCGACCTGCGCCATTTCGGGCGCTATCGGCACCTTCGCCAATATCAGCCCAAAAGTGGAAGAACACGTCGCCGCCAAACTGGGCCTGCAGCCGGAACCGGTTTCTACCCAGGTTATCCCTCGTGACCGTCACGCCGCCTATTTCGCCGCCATGGGCATTATTGCCGGGGCAATCGAGAGACTGGCGACGGAAATTCGCCATTTGCAACGCTCTGAAGTCCGCGAAGCCCAGGAATACTTCGCCCCCGGCCAAAAGGGTTCCAGCGCCATGCCGCACAAGCGCAACCCGATTTTGTCTGAAAACCTGACCGGACTTGCTCGCATTGTGCGCGCCGCCGTCGTTCCAGCGATGGAAAACATCGCCCTTTGGCATGAACGCGATATTTCCCATTCGTCTGTCGAGCGCATGTTTGGTCCCGACGCCACGGTGACCCTGGACTTCGCATTGGGACGCCTGACCGGCATGATGGACAAACTTGTCGTCTATCCTAAAACCATGATGGAAAACCTGATGCAGTTCGGCGGCTTGCATGACTCGCAACGTGTGTTGTTGACCTTGACCCAACACGGGGTCAGCCGGGAAGATGGCTACAGAATCGTTCAGCGCAACGCCATGAAAGTCTGGCGCAGTTACGGAATTGATCCGGACAATCCGGACGGAACAGTGGAGCAAGCTCCGGAAGATACGCAAGCCGCCCAACACGAAAGCCGGTTTTTCTTTTACCTGTCACACGACGAAGACGTGGTCAAGGCGCTGGGCGATGAGGGATTGAAGGGCTTGTTCGAAGGTGAGTCGACGGCCTTTCATACGAAAAACGCCGACGCCATTTTCAAAAGAGTCTTTGGTTGACGAGACCCGGTTGGGTCTCGTCCAAAGTCAGGCTTTAACAGTTTTTAGCCGCCGACCCGGCCGTGATCGCCATCAAGTGCCTTAGGGAAGTCGTTTTGGACATCTTCTGTTGCAATCGACTGAAGGCGCTGGATTTCAGCTCGGATTTCATCATCGCTGATATCGACACCACCATCGCGGAAGCTCTGTGAAACCATCCTGACGACATCTTCATAACCAGCCTCTTCAAGGTCGGCGACGACGACTTTTTTGGCAAATGTTTGAATTTCATCACCGCTTAAGCCCAATTTTTCAGCCGCCCAGAGGCCAAGCATCTTGTCGCGCCTGGCGTCAATTTTGAACTGCATTTCATTGTCGTGCTTGAATTTGGCTTCTTCGCTAGTGCCGCGTTTCTTAAAGCTGTCGTTCATCAGTCGTAATCCTTAATTCCCGGGTAGATGCGGGGACAATACTTATCAATGGCAGGTTTCGCAACGGCTATTGACAGCATTTCAATAACCCCTGCTTTTTTCCCCGTAAATATCTATATACTACAAAAATGTGCACTTTGGTAATCCTGCGTCGAGCCGAACACGACTGGCCCTTAATTATCGCCGCCAACCGCGATGAAAAGATCGATCGTCCCTCGTTGCCACCCGCCCGTCACTGGTCAGACCGCATGAATGTTATCGCCGGACAGGATCAGTTGGCCGGAGGAACGTGGCTGGGCATAAACGATGATGGCGTCGTTGCCGGGATACTGAACCGAACCGGAACCCTCGGCCCCGACCCATCCTTAAGAAGCCGCGGCGAACTTCCGCTGGAAGCCCTTGATCATGCAGAGGCCGAGGAAGTCGCCGCCGCCCTGTTTGATCTTGATCCCACCGCCTACCGACCATTCAATTTGTTTGTCGGTGACGCGAAGGAAGCCTTCTGGATATCGTCGCTTAACGAATACGGGGAGCCGGGCATGCGCCTGGGCGATATTCCCATGGGGGTCTCGATTCTGACAGATAGTGACCTGAACGACACCATGTCCCCTCGGGTGATGCGTTACCTGCCTGAATTCACCAACGCCGAAGCGCCCACTGTGAATGACGACCCTGCTGCCGACGACTGGGCGGCATGGCAGGCCTTGTTATCAAGCAAGGAATTCGACGGTGAGGCTGGTCCTCATGGGGCGATGAACATTGACCGGGGCGATGATTTCGCCACCGTTTCCTCATCCCTGATCGCTATTCCGTCTTTTAAACTGGCCCCTGTAAAACCGCGTTGGGTGTTTGCTGCGGGCGCACCGGATCAAGTCCCGTACGAGGCTGTTCAATTCTGATTTTCAAGTGACCAACGATGGCGTTGTCATGTTCGGGAACTCCTGCTATATGAGGCTTTCCTTTACGAAAATCTGAGACTTTTACGATAATCGTAAGCTCCTCTTTTGGATACGCACCCTATGGCACGACGCAGACAGATCTTCGAAGGTAAGGCGAAAGTCATCTTCGAAGGGCCCGAACCCGGCACCATTGTCCAGCATTTCAAGGATGACGCCTCTGCCTTCAACGCCAAGAAAATCGGAACCATCACCGGCAAGGGCGTGATCAACAATCGAATTTCCGAGCACTTGATGACCAAGCTTGGCGATATTGGTATCCCGACCCATTTCATGCGCCGCCTGAACATGCGCGAGCAGCTGGTCCGTGAGGTCGAAATCATTCCCATTGAAGTGGTGGTACGCAATATTGTCGCCGGTTCACTCGCCAAGCGTTTTGGTATGCCTGAAGGAACGCCGTTGCCGCGTTCCATTATCGAAACCTATTACAAATCCAGTGAACTGGACGATCCGATGATCAACGAAGAGCACATCACCGCTTTTGGCTGGGCGACGCCCCCGGAACTGGACGAAATGATGAGCCTGACCCTCAGGATCAACGATTTCATGTCCGGTTTGTTCCTAGGCGTCGGCATTCGCCTGGTTGATTTCAAGCTGGAATTCGGTCGTTTGTGGGAAGACGACCAGATGCGCATCGTCCTGGCTGACGAGATCAGCCCTGACAATTGCCGTTTCTGGGACACCAAAACCGACGAAAAAATGGACAAGGACCGCTTCCGCGATGATATGGGCGGCGTCGAGGAAGCCTATCAGGAAGTCGCCCGCCGCTTGGGAATTCTACCCGAAAGCGGACCAACGGACATGAAGGGCCCGGAGTTAATGCAATGAAGGCAAAAGTACATGTAACCCTGAAACCCGGCGTCCTGGACCCCCAGGGCAAGGCCGTACAGCACGCGCTGGGATCCCTCGGTTTTTCCGGTGTCGATGAAGTCCGTCAGGGCAAATACATCGAAATCGATCTGGATGAGACCGACGCCGCCAAAGCGAAGGAACATGTCGAGGGCATGTGCAAGAAATTGCTCGCCAACACTGTTATCGAAGATTATTCGATCAAGATCGCCGATTAAAGGAGCCCGGACACGTGAAAGCTTCAGTCATCGTCTTCCCCGGATCGAACTGTGACCGCGATGTTCAGGTCGCCCTTGCCGCTTCCATCGGTTCCCAACCGGACATGGTCTGGCACGGCGGGACCGAGCTGCCGCAAACCGATCTGATCGTCATACCCGGCGGTTTCTCCTACGGGGACTACTTGCGTTCCGGCGCCATGGCTGCTCATTCGCCGATCATGCGAGAAGTTGTCGCCCGCGCCAATTCAGGGGTGCCGGTACTGGGCATCTGCAACGGTTTCCAGATTTTAACCGAAGCCGGGTTATTACCCGGTGTCCTGATGCGTAACGCCGATTTGAAGTTCATTTGCAAGGATGTGCATTTGAAGGTCGAAAATGCCGATACCCTGTTCACCAAAGGATACAGCGATGGTCAGGTGATCCGGGTTCCCATCGCTCACCACGACGGCAATTTTGAAACAGACGAAGAAACCCTGAAACGAATCGAGGGCAACGGTCAGGTCGCTTTTCGTTATTGCGACGAAAACGGTGCGATTACCGGCGCAGCCAACCCGAACGGTTCGCAAGCCAATATTGCCGGTATCACCAACGAAGGCGGTACTGTACTGGGCATGATGCCGCATCCGGAAAGACTGGTTGATCCCCTGCAAGGCGGCACCGACGGCAAGGCCATGTTCGACGGCATGGTCGAATCACTCGCTGCCTGAAGCCCCTGAATTTTCAGGGAAATGGTTTCTTGCCTGTAGCAATTTCAAGAGCCATGATCGTTGCTTGTTTTTTAGCAGCAATTTGGACTCCGTAAAATGAGCACACCCCAGCCAGGCATTCTTGCGGCGGCACCCGGTTTTTCGCGCTATCTGGAATTTTCCGCCGTTGCAGATTGTAATCCGGCACCAACACTTGCTGCTCTTGCCGCCCGTGCCATTAATGAAGAAATCGTCATTGGCCTTGGGCCCGGTCTGGTTCAACGATTGGGACATCCTGTGGACGGCCTTCGTCCGCTTCCCAGTCTGAGTGGGCCGGGTTGCGAAATTCCGTCCACACAGGCTGATATCTGGTTCTGGGTCAGGGGCAGTGACCGGGGATGGATTACCCACAAGGCGCGCGCTTTTTCACAAATGCTTAAGGGCTCCTTTCGCATGGAGCGAAGCGTTGACGGTTTTACTTTCGATCAGGGCCTGGATTTGTCAGGCTATGTGGATGGCACGGAAAACCCGGAAGGAGACGCGGCCTTCGATGCCGGAATCGTTCAGGGAGCAGGCAATGGAATGGATGGTTCCAGTTTCGTCGCCACCCAGCAGTGGCTGCACGATCTGGATCATTTTGACACCCTCTCGGAAGCCGAACGCGATGACACCATAGGGCGGCACATCAGCAACAATGAAGAATTTGATGAAGCCCCCGCTTCGGCCCATGTCAAACGCACGGCGCAGGAAAGCTTTGATCCCGAAGCCTTTATCGTTCGCCGTTCAATGCCCTGGGCGGACGCCAGCGGCGAGGGCTTGATGTTTGTGGCTTTTGGAAAAACACTTGATGCCTTCGAAGTTCAACTCAAACGCATGGCGGGGCTCGAGGACGGTATCATCGATGGTATTTTCCGTTTCACCCGGCCCATAAGCGGAAGTTATTTCTGGTGTCCACCAGTATCCAACGGGTGCCTCGATCTAACCGCCGTTGGGTTGTGACCAAACGATATTTATCTGGGAATTTTGTTTGAAGCCGCTCGACATCCTGCTGGCGCTTAGCGTGCCCCTGATCTGGGGTCTTGGCTTTACCCTGGCCAAGGTCGCCTTCGTGTATGTCAGTTTCCCCCCGATCCTTTTGATGGCTTTTCGTTTCTCCCTGACGGCGCTTGTCCTGGTCTGGTTCGTCAAACCGCCATGGGGGTTGATGGCGAAAATTTTCTGGATATCCGTCGTCAGCGCCACCATCCAGTACAGCCTGTTGTTTACCGGAGTGAATGGCCTTGATGCATCCCTCGCCGTCATTATTTTGCAACTGGAAGCACCCTTCCTTGCCATTCTGGCTGCCATTATCCTAAAAGATCATTTGGGACTGGGTCGCACCATTGGCATGGTTCTGGCTTTTGCCGGCGTTATTCTTATCGCAGGACAGCCGCGTTTGCAGGGAGATTTGCTACCCGTCCTTCTTGTTGTTAGTGGCGCATTCATGTGGGCCGGAGGGCAGATCATGATTAAGGGATTGGGTGGCAAGGTCGGAGGTTTTACCCTGATCGCCTGGGTCGCTGTGTTCGCTGCTCCGCAACTGTTTCTTTCATCATGGTTGTTTGAAGACGGTCAATGGGAAGCCATACAGAACGCCGGATGGATCGGCTGGGGAGTGGTTATTTATCTGGCCCTGATCATGACCGCCCTTGGTTACGCAATCTGGTATCGATTGCTGGGTATTTACAAGGTTACGCAGGTCATGCCGTTTCTGATGTTGCTGCCCGTGATGTCTATCGCCGGTAGCATGCTTTTTTTAGGAGAGCGGCTGTCAATTATCGAAGTTGCTGGCAGCGCCGTCGTCATTTTTGGCGTCTGGATTATTACAACCTATAAATCACGCCCTGCTGTAGAAGAATAAAACAAACTTATAAAATTGAGAGAGCGCCAATCATGTCCAAAATACTGATCGTCTG
>JADHSW010000124.1 GCA_016776705.1 Rhodospirillales bacterium | reverse complement strand
GTTGACGGCCCAGGCATCGTCGACAAGATCATCCATCGCCCCAACCCGTCATCAGCTCGCAAACGGGCACAGTTCCTGTATACGCGGGTAGAAACCTTGAAAGAGGGTGAGTGCCTGACGATACCAGAGCTTGATGACGAAGAACGCGTCTATAAGCCCTAGAAAGCGACGATACCGAGCACGTCCTGAAAAAGCACCATGAAAAAGAAGACAGCGGCGATCGATCCGAACAGCAGCCGGACAAAATCCGTATCCCCGTTTGCGTCGCGAAAACGAATGCCATGCAAGGCAATGTAGCCGGTCACGCAAAGAAACACAAAATTGATAAAAGGCTCAAATTCGCCTGTAAATTCAAACATGCAATGACGGTAAATCAATCTTCATTTAAATGAAATCATTTAAATGAATCAATAATGTTAGTCGTTTCCCGCGACATCGGATTCCCTGCCCATATCGGGAAGGGACGCGTCCACCTGAGACGATGGCGGGACCACATCGGCTCGACCGTAGGGGGTAGTCGTGCCACTTATTTTCAAATTATTCTGGTCAAGATAAGGCGGAAATATCCCCGATGATCCGGTTTTTACGATGGATAAATCTGCGAGGACGATAGCCCCACCCATGGCGACAGCCAGCACGCCAACAGCCACCCAGAACCGACGCAATCCGCCCGGAACCGATGTGTGGTAGTTGTGGTCAAAATCATGGAACGAGGGTTCATTGTCATTCAGGGCGCCCTTTTCGCTGGCCTCGATTATGTTGCGAGCGAAATAACGGGCCCAATGGGGAACTTCATTCCTGAGCATGTATGACGAGAATAGCTGCGACACCAGGGCTTCCGGCAATTCCTTGTTATGCCAGTCCCTATAAGCCAATTGTAAAAGCTGGAATTCACCAACCTGCAATATATTTGCCGCCTTGCCCACCAGCACGCGCTCGCCGTTCTCCAATTCTTCCTTGTCGGGACTAAGCAGTGTCTGAAACAGGTTCATGGATTCATACCCTTTCAATCACCCCATCATATATAAACAGGGCAGAAGCGGTGATCACTTTTCAGTCAACCTTTAAGCAGCACAGGCAACCGCCCCGGTTCACTTCAATGATTGGACGTAACCACCGAATAAGCCCCAGTCGATCAGGCGCTTGCTCAGGGCCTCGGTATAATCCACTTCCTTCTTGATGATCGCGACACTTTCAGGAAATCCCGGCAAAGTTTCCAGTTCGTCCTCGGTATTGCTCATTATGACAAAATGGGTGCCGCGCGTCTCCTTGATGGCACTTAGGGCTCCAGCCAGATCGGCGCCGGTCATGTCTTCTAGTATGTCATTTGATATGACCACATCTGGTTTCATCGTCAATACGGACGAAATAGCCTGAACACCATTGGCGACGAAAGACATTTCAAATCCGCAGGACGAAAGTTCATGACCAATGATTTTGCGTTGAACGTCGCGTGGCATAACCAATAAAATATTGACCCCTCTTGTCGGGCGAACAGGGGCTAGGCGATTGTGAGCGCGCGGTAAGCGGCGTAATAAATCAATATATTCATCACCCTCTGGATTTATTCCTGACTCGGCAATCTCTCTCATTTTGACCAGGAATTGTTGAATATCATCCAGATGAGAATACACACCATCAAGTGCTTCCATAAAATCCTCAAGGCGGTGGGCGATAGCGCCAACTGCCGGAAATCCAAACGTACCCGCTGTACCCTTGATGGAGTGAACAAGACGATGCAGGTTGTCATAATGGCTCTGAAGGTCGTCGGGATTCGCACGCATGCTCACGAGAGCCTTGTCAGCCTCGTCCAGATTGTCCAGGCAATCATCAATGAATTCGGCGCTTAATTTTGCCAGAATAGAATCGACGTCGACAAATTTACCCATTCAGCAAAAAACCTGCAAAAAGAAAAAATCCGTTTTTAAAGTTGAATTAGTATAATAAGAATTACACGGGAAGCATTGCCGCAAGTCAATTCTTCTGGTTAATATCCGCTTTTCAGGCGATATATTTCCAATCAACAGCAAGCAAATAACGGCAGGACCATGAGCGAAAGCATGATTGAACTACTGGAAACCGTAAAAACCATCGTGCTGGGCTACGGCGTTGATGTACTGGGCGCCATTGTCATCTTGATTGTCGGCTGGACAGCCGCAGGGTGGGGCCGTCGACTGACGCTAAATGCCCTTGGCAAGGCCTCACGGGTTGACGAAACCCTGAAGCCAATACTTTCCAGTATCGTGCGTTATATCATCCTGGCCTTTGTCATTGTCGCCGTGCTTGACCAGTTCGGGGTCGAAACCACAAGTATCATCGCCGTATTTGGTGCGGCAGGTCTTGCCATTGGACTGGCCTTGCAGGGAACCCTTTCCAACATTGCTGCCGGTGTTATGTTGCTGTTATTGCGCCCGTTCAATATCGGCGAGTTTGTTGATGCCGGCGGTGTTTCCGGGACTGTAGAAGAAATAGGCCTGTTTACAACCCGGTTCAAAACTCCGGGCGGCCTGTTTGTCGTGGCGCCCAATTCAGGTTTATGGAATTCCGTTATCACCAATTATTCTCGTAATCCATTACGCCGCATCGATTTTGTCGTTGGTGTTGGCTACGGAGATGACCTGAA
Organism: Rhodospirillales bacterium; assembly: GCA_016776705.1. Lineage (GTDB taxonomy): Bacteria > Pseudomonadota > Alphaproteobacteria > Rhodospirillales > JABHCV01 > JACNJU01. The sequence goes on along the minus strand of JADHSW010000124.1, from coordinate 6,037 downwards.
GGGCGCCTCTGCAGAAATGGAAAAACTTATGATTGCCGATCCGCGCATCATAAATGATCCTGAACCCCAGGTATTTGTTACCGAACTTGGTGATAATTCCGTCAACATGACCTTAAGGTGCTGGGTCAACACCCCGGATTACTGGCCCACATTGACCGACCTTACCCGTGATGCAAAGCTCAAGCTTGATGAAAAAGGTTATTCGATCCCCTATCCCCAGCGCGATGTTCATATCATCAGCGGGAATTAAACCGGCTTGATGATGGGAGCGCCAACGGCAGATATGATTCTTTTCTGAAGCGCTGCGGAAGATATTGGTTTGACAAGAAAGCCCTGAATTCCCAGTTTAACAGCCTTCTGGATATTTTCTTCGTCCGAATGGCCCGTCAGAATAATCACGGGGAGGTCCACGCTATTCTTGCACGCAATCCCTTTTCGCAGGCCTTCGATGAACTTGAGACCACTTATCACCGGCATTTCAAGATCGCAAATAATAAGATCAAGTTTTCCTGAAAGGGTTTTGATCTGAGTCAGGCCCTCCGATCCGTTTTCCGCCTCAAAGGTATGGGTGACGCCTAATTCATAAAGCACCCGCAGAATCAGCCGACGCATAAATGCCTCGTCCTCGATGACGAGGATGCGAAGCGAAGGGAAATCAACATCAGCACTCATTTCGACAACCTTTTTGTTCTTGTTCTGTCAAAAATATTATAACGCTTTTATATAATCCGTCACTTGTCCAATGAGCTCTTCCAGTTTTGGCACCGCTGATTCTATACCAGTCCAGTCTTCGGCCTTGCCGGATTTTTCAAGCTGCATGCACAGGTCAGCCAGTGCGTTCGCCCCAACCGCACGGGAAGACGACTTTAATTTATGTCCAGCTGCCCCAATCGCAATCGCATCGTGGTCCTGAAAACCGGTCATTATTTCCCGAACAATATCCTGGGACGGCTCGATGAATTCGAGAAGAATTTCCTTGAAGGTATCATCATCATCGCCAAATATTTCTTTCAGGGCGCTGGGATCAATTACGCCAGTTTCTTCTTTCGTACTGTTGTCGCTACTAACGGGTTTTTTATTCAGCACATCGTCAACAGCAGTGGGACGAAACGGCAGCCATTTTAACAGGGCGGTTTCCAGCTTTGCCATTTCAAGCGGTTTTACCAGATAGTCATCCATTCCTATTTCCAGGCAAATCTCTCCCTCACCCTCAAGGGCATTAGCTGTAATCGCGATAATTGGAGTGCGTTGGTCGCCCCCTTCCTCTGCTTCGCGTATGGCCATTGTTAACTGATAACCATCCATGTTTGGCATGTGGCAATCCGTCAGCAAGGCGACGTATTGCCCGGTTTTCCAGGCCTCTAGCGCCGCGAGACCATCAGATGTTATTTCACAGGCATAGCCGAGCTGGTTGAGCTGACGCCGGATCACATCCTGATTGGTTACATTGTCTTCGGCGATAAGGATAAGCTGTCCCAAAGCCCGCGCCTCTTCAACGGCTGGCGCTTTTTTCTTCGATCTTTGCTGGTAGCCGTCTTTCGATTGGGCCTCCGGATCAAGGCGTCCAACAGCGACGGCGACGGCTTTCAGGAATGATTCGCCTGGAAGAGGGTCAGCCTCGACAACGAAGGTGAAAGGAGAAACGAGTCCCTTTTGCGCCTTACGGTCACTGGTCAGAATGACAAGGCCTGGTCCCTTGCCGTCGGACACTAAATCCTCTATTGCACCTTCATCGCCAGCATGCAAAACCAATACATCACAGGCTTCATCAGAATCGATGAGCTGTCGCGCATCATCAAGCGAAGCGACCATTCGTGCGTTAGCCCCATGATGCTCCAGATAACGAAGGACAAAATCGCCTTCATCGGCATCGCCAAAAACAGACAAAATTCTCAGTCCTTGCAGATCAAAAACGTCATCTTCGGGGATTTCTTCCTCCGCAACTATCAAAGGCAAGGTTACGCTAAAGGACGACCCTTGCCCCTGAACGCTTTCAACGCCGATCTCACCGCCCATAATATCGGCGAGGCTTTTACAAATTGAAAGACCCAGCCCGGTGCCACCAAAGCGTCTTGTCGTCGAGCTTTCCGCCTGGGTAAATGGTTTAAATAAATTTTCGAGGGCTTCTTTCGACATTCCGATACCGGAATCGATAATCGTCAGGGAAACCGCATCCCCGCCCCCTCGCCAATTATCCACACGGTCAGCTCGAATAATAACCCTGCCAGGATTTTCCGGTGTGTTTTCGGTGAACTTTACCGCATTCCCTCCCAGATTGAACAGAATCTGGCGAAGACGAACCGGATCAGCCATAAGCCTGCGAGGCAAAGCCGGATCAACGAAGGTAACCAAGCGTACCGATTTGTCGTTGGCGTTGGGCAGCAGGGTTTCGGCAACACCGTCCACAACATCGCTTAAACGTATGGGCAGGCTTTCCAGGGTCAGCTTGCCTGCCTCAATTTTTGAGGAATCAAGAATGTCATTGATAATCTGCAGCAGGGCGAAGGCGGAATCTCTGACCGTTCGCATCATGTGCATCTGATCCGAATCCAGATCGGTTTCCCGCAACAGGTCGATCATCCCGACAACGCCGTTCATTGGCGTTCGTATTTCGTGGCTCATGGCCGCAAGAAAATCTGCTTTCGCCTTTGTCGCTGCCTCTGCCTTTGTCTTCGCCTGACGCAGATCTTCCTCGTTGCGGTCATTCAGGCGAACCAGTTGCTTGGTTCGCTTGAACAACTTTTTATAGCCCTTGAGCAGAGCTTCAAATTGATCACGGGAAATTTCTGACGCGGCCTCATTATCCTTCAAAGAGGCGTCGGCATTGGCGATCAGGTCGTTCTCGCTATGGAATATATCATATCCCATGGGCAGTTTATTTTTTCTCCAGGGCGCGCAATCTGTCTATTGCCACTTCCATTTTGGCAATTGTTTCCGGTCGTGTGTTTTCATCAAGTTTGTCGAAATCAAGAAACAGGGTCATGCCATCGTTTTCCGCTCTCAGGAAACGGTTTTGCTCATCGATATTCTTGAAAATACCGATCAACTTGTAAGGATTGATTTTACGGTGGATGCCCTTGACCGAAATCGGCTCACCCATTTCCACATCGATGAAATTTTTGACCAAGGCATAAGTTTCATATGACAGGGTGATACCGTCTGCATCCGCGACGCCTTCCAATCTGGCGGCCAGGTTCACTTCACCGCCGATAATCGTGTAGTCCATACGTTGCTCACTGCCGAAGTTTCCGACATTGCAATACCCGGTATTAATGCCTATGCGCATCTGAAAGGGGCGGGCGTACCCCATTTCCGTCCATTTAGCCCGCAGTCCGACCATGTGACGCTGCATGGCGATGGCCATGTTTACACAAGCCAGGGCGTCTTCCTTAACGCCTTTCGTCGTGGGGTCGCCAAAGAAAATCAACATGGCGTCACCGATAAATTTATCGATAGTGGCGCCATGCTCAAGCGCAATTTTCGACATTTCGGTCAGATAGTCGTTGACCAGAAAAGTTATGTCTTCGGGTTCCATATCATCGGTGGTGGCGGTGAAGTTTTTGATGTCGGAAAAGAAGATGGTCAGCTTCTTGCGTTTGGTCTCCAACATGACATCGCGCTCGCCGCTGAAGATGGAATCATAAATTTGCGGCGACAGATATTTGGAAAGCTTGCCGGACAGGCCTTCCAGCATCTTGTTTTTTTCATCTAGAGACTTGGCCGCTTCATTGAGTTCCGCTTCACTGCGATCGCTCAGACGCACCAGTTTTTTCAGGGATTTGAAAAGTTTTTCGTAAGATTTGAGAAGAGTCTCGAACTGAAGGGAGGCTTCTTTGTTCTTTATTCCACCTTCGTCCAGAAAACTTTGGGCACTGGCAATAACGTCCTCTTCCTTTTTGAAAAGGTCAAAGCTCATCAGACGGCAATCTTCTTTAATTCAAACTTGGCGTTCTCCAGGTCTTCGCCGAATTCCTCTCCCATTTCCTCCATGTTGTCATCGTCTTCTTCATGGGCCCAGGTTATCAGAACGCTGTTTCCAGCTGCGGCGGCTTCATCAAGAATTTCAAACAACCCCATCAAGACTTTCGCTGTCGAACTATTGAAGTAAATAAGTTCAAAATTGAACTGCACTTTCTCACCGGATAATGATCCCAGGTGCTCTTCAAGTTTGCCGATAACGGGACCGAAAAACGAGGTAACGTCTTCCGGGTATGATTCTCCCTTGAGCGAAAACACATTCGCGCCAAAATCGAAATCGACCTCGGGCGAACGTTCCATTCCCTCAATTTTAATATTTTCCATCAATGTTCTCCGGGACGTTAAATATATGCTTCCAAGCAAAAATATGAATGATCATCATCAACCTTGGTAAAGTCGTAATTGAAATTTTGAGCCCTGCGGGCAATGTCGATAAAGCCAACACCTGCGCCTTTGCTGCCTTCAGGCGTCTCACCCTTCAGGGTTTCCTTGTACAGTGATTTCAGTCCGTCCTTATCCAGGTTCTGGATATGATCCAATGACGAGCCCAATCGGGAAACATCGGGTTGCATGATCAAATTTCCGCAGGAAACAAAATACACTTCGTCTCTTTTGCCAACCGTAAGAACGCCGTAACGCAATTCTTTTGTTTCTTCGTCTCCTAAATCGGGTGCGCCTTCCGCCGAGTAACGGATAACGTTTTGCACCTGCTCGACAAAAATCGAAAACAGGCCCTTGGAAATGCTTTTTTCGGTATTTTCCAACTCAAGTTTTTTCTTGATGGCGTTGCCGATTCCGGTCAGCACCTCTTCAGTCATATAACCGCTGTAGCAGAAGATGATCCCCTTATCTTGCAGGAATCCTCTGAAATTGTACATTTCCTCAGCTAACATTTTTTTGCCTCGTCACTCAACTTTAAACCCGATCACCGCCACATCGTCACGTCGGCGCTGTTCCCCTTGATACTCTACAAGCGCCCCAAGAATGCATTCTTGCTGATTTTTCATGGGTTTGTCATTTATTTCCAATAATAATTCACGGAATCGCTTTTTACCGAACATGCGATTTCTTTTTCCACCAACCTGATCAACCAACCCGTCCGAGGTCATGTAGAAGACTTTTCCCGGCAAATTAACAACTTCAAACTCCTCGTATTCCTGAATATGTGGAATACTATGGTATCCTATACCGGATTTGGTTCCCTTGATCGTACTGACGCTGCCATTTTCAACAATATACAGTTCGAAGCGGGCACCGACAAAAGTTACCTTATCCAGATCGGCCCCCAGATAACAAATTCCCAGTTCCATCCCGTCATCAGATTCGGCACCTTCACCATGCTGTCCCAGAGTCCCTTGAACCAGTTGATGCAGTCGTTGCATCAACTGGGTAACCTGCCCGCCAGCAATATCGGAAAGCGCATTATCCAGAGCACCCGTGGCGATCAAAGTCATAAAGGCGCCGGGAACCCCGTGTCCCGTACAATCACCCAGAATTATCAGGAACCCATCGCCCCACATGCGGCTCCAGTAAATATCGCCACCAACCACATCGCGCGGCTCCCACAGGACGAAGTGGTCGGCCAGCAAGGACGAGAACAGGGTGTTATCCGGCAGAACAGAACGCTGGATTCTGGCGGCATAGTCGATTGAATCCGAAATGATTTCATATGCGCTTTTCAGTTTGTTTTCGCCCAGTTTGCGTTCCGTGATATCCGTATAGGTCGTAACGAACCCTCCGCCTTCGGCGGGGTTACCACAAATATCAAGAATTCGCCCATCCAGGGTTTCTCTTTCGAAATGATGCGCTTCAAATTTTCGGGTAAGCTCCATTCGCTGGTGAACCTGTTCATCTATATCCCCCGGCCCATAATCGCCCCGTTTAGCGACAAAACGGAATAAAGCTTCGATATTCGAGTTCTGCTCCAGTACCTCGGCTGGCAAACTGAACATATCGTTGAATTTTTCGTTATGGACTACGATATTCAGTTCTTCATCAAACATGGAAATGCCCTGTTCCATGCTTTCAAGGGTGACATCGACAATCTGCTTTTCACGAG
>JADHSW010000123.1 GCA_016776705.1 Rhodospirillales bacterium | reverse complement strand
GATCGCAGGATGGGCCGCGCCAGATCGCGCACCTCGGTGCGCGCGATGGCGTGAAAGCCTAGATCAAGCACCTTGAGGGTCAGCCGAAACCGCTTGGTTCCCGAAACACGGTCCAGATAGCCGAGCGTCGTTAATGTGCTTAGAATGCGAAACACGGTCCCCGGATCGAGCCCGACCCGGCCCGCAATTTCCGACAGCGTCAGTTCCCGATCCTCGGCGGAAAAGGCCTCAAGAACCCGAAAGCCCTTGGCCAGGGATTGGACCTGACTCTTGTCCGAACCGGAAGCCACCACGAAACCTTTCTCCAATTCCTCAGGATACCAACACCGCACCCTGCCAATTCAAAACTTTCGGAATGCGAAAAAATTTTCGCCACAGGAAAAACCTTAGCCGGAACGGGGAGGATGTCAAGAGCGCGGAGGATTGTCTGGGGTGGGTGGTCACGCATATTGACCGAAAGCGCCACAAACCATCTTGCGACGCTCCGAGGTCCCACAGTAACGCAGGTCGGATGAAGAAACTTACACAGTATTTTACACATAAATGAGAGATGATCGAAAAAAATGGTATTTATCAATGAGTTATCAAATGGTATGTCCGGCTCATAACCTGAAGGTCGTAGGTTCAAATCCTACCCCCGCAACCAAAAAAAATCCCTTAACATCAATGTGTTAAGGGCTTTTTGTTGTCCGGGACAAACAACCGAAATAGTCGGTGGAGGCATATTGGAAGCCGCCCGCCCACAAGACCATTCACAATGAGGTCGTGACCTTGAGCATGGTGCTCAAGACAGCGCAGCGGCATGGTTGGCCGGAGCACCTGCCCGACCCGTTCGATCCGTATCGCCAGCAGAGCAAGATCGAACATCGGCCATGGTTACCTATACGTTACGTAACGATCCTTTCTTAAAGTGCTTCACTAAGAAAGGTTCGGCGATATGGGAGACAGGCAAGACCGTATTGGCGCCTACATAACGTCCACGGCGGCGGGAGAGAGCTTTCACGCCTATATCCCTCCGCCATTGCCACCAACGCCGCCAATCGAACTTGATAACCTGTACCCGCTCATTGACCAAGCCACCCAGGCCCTTGGCCGGTTGGACGGCATAACCAGCCTGCTACCCGATACCGATCTGTTCCTATACCTATACGTGCGCAAGGAGGCGTTGCTTTCTTCGCAAATCGAGGGAACGCAATCATCCTTCTCCGACCTGCTTCTATACGAAAGCGAACAGGTTCCCGGCGTGCCGCTCGACGACGTGCGCGAGGTTTCCAACTATGTGGCCGCGATGACCCACGGGTTAGAAAGAATGCGCGAAGGTTTTCCGTTGTCGCTCCGCCTTCTGCGGGAAATTCACGCGATCCTGCTGCAAGACGGACGGGGCGCCAACCTGGAACCCGGCGAATTCCGGCGTTCGCAAAACTGGATAGGCGGCACCCGGCCCGGAAATGCAACGTATGTTCCGCCGCCCCCGGAAAAGCTCATGGAGTGCTTGGGCGCGTTGGAAACCTTCCTGCACGACGACGGCGTAAAACTCCCCGTCCTCGTCAAGGCCGCCCTGGCCCATGTGCAGTTTGAAACGATCCACCCCTTCCTTGACGGCAATGGTCGATTGGGGCGGCTTCTTGTAACTTTCCTGTTATGTGCCGATGGGGTGCTAAAAGAGCCTATCCTTTATCTCAGCCTCTACCTCAAATCTAATCGTAACGCCTATTACGACTTTCTACAGCGCGTGCGCGAGGCGGGCGCATGGGAAACATGGCTGGAATTCTTCCTGGAAGGCGTAACGCAAACGGCCACCCAGGCGACGGACGCGGCAACACAAATACTTGCACTCTTCGAGAAAGACCGAGGCCGGATTGGCGAACTCGGACGCGCGGCCTCTTCGGTGCTGCGCATTCACGAATACCTGCAAAAACACGCGGTATTATCCGTTCCCGTCGCCGCCAAGGCCATAAGTATATCAGCGCCAACCGTTCGGAAATCAGCCAAGCATTTACAAGAACTCGGCATCCTTCATGAAACCACTGGACGCCGACGCGACCGGCTTTACGTCTATCAAGAATACTTGGCAATCCTAAGCGAGGGGACGGAACCGATACGGACAGGATAGGATTGCAGATATCGGTTGGGGGCAAGTCCAAACAGCCGGGATTTTCTCATGCCCGGCGGTCCAACGTTGGGGGCAAGTCCAAATGCGCCAAAACTCTTAATCAATTCGGACCACTTTCAGGGGGTCAGGTCAGGTCTATCCATCTGGGGTGAGCGGGCGCGTCATGTCCTACATTGACTTTGAACACACCTCCGGCCAAAGGCTGCCTTGTCTTTGTACCTGGTTCCAGATTGGTGCTTATTGAAGTTACGTACATTGCGCCATTTACCAATAATGGCTTGGTCGGTTTCTGGATTGGCATATCGATTAGCTTGTCAACACTGCCATCGGGATTGAACCGGGCAACTTTCCAGCTACCTACCATTGCCGACCAGTAGCCGCCTTCATTGTCCACCGTTGCCCCGTCCGGTGCCCAGCCTTTTTCCTTCAAATCCGCAAACAGGCGACAATTCGACGGCGTCCCGGTTTCACAGTCGTAATCATAGGCCCATATGCGCATGACGGAACTTTCCGAATCTGACACATACATAGTCTTGCCATCCGGTGAGAATGCCAGACCGTTGGTTACATAAAAACCATCACAGAATTTTGTGCAGCTTCCGTCGCTGTCCAGTCTGTACAACGAACCTTTGGGCTTGGTTCGAAGCGGTGCCATCTCCATCGTCCCGGCCCACAATCGCCCTTTTGGATCGACACAGCCGTCGTTGAAGGTGTTGTCAGGAAAGTCGGGTTCGGGATTAACAATCGGTTCAAGCATTCTGGTTTTCATGTCGAACCGAAAAAAGCCGTTTCGAGCGGCCACGACCATATTGTCTTTATTGGTAAGTGCGGCAAACCCCACATGCTGACCGATGTTCCAGCAATTGGTGGAACCATCATTCGGGTCGGTTTCGAATATTTTGTACCCAGCTATATCGACCCAGTAAATCCGTTGGTTTTGTTCATCCCATATGATGCCCTCGCCAACCTGCGCCCGCGCATCAACAAGGCATTTGACCTGTGTTGTTTCTGTCACAATAAACCTCAGAAAAGGTCGTTTTCGGATTAATGGGTGTAGACACCACCATTGATATCGATTGTGGCGGCGGTGATATGGCGTGCAGCTTCCGTACACAGGAACAGGGACACCATGCCGATATCCTCAGGCTCACTCATGCCAAGCGGAATTTGCGCCTCAAGATCCTTCACCCCCTGTTCGCCATGTGCGACAACAATCAAAGGTGTGCGCACCAAACCCGGGGCAACAGTGTTGGAAGTGATGTTATGGGGCGCGCCGGTAATCGCCAGGGTCTTGGTAAGGCCGAACTGCCCCGACTTTGTCGCGGCATAGGCAATATGGCCCTTAATCGCGCCCTTGTGACCGACAACCGAGCCTATTTGGACGATCCGGCCCCAATTTTGCTGTTTCATATGGGCGAAAGCACGCTTGGCGCACAGAAAACCGGACGTCAGATTGGTATCGATGATGAAGTCCCATTCTTCATGACTGGTTTCCTCAACGGTCTTGGGAAGAGTGGTTCCGGCATTGTTGATCAGGATATCGACGCCACCGGCTTCTTGTTCAATCCTTGAGAACACATCATTGATGCTGGCTTCGCTGCAAACATCGCCCTTGACCGGAATGACGGTGCCGCCCTCGGCTGCAATTGCATCCAGCTCGCCTTGATATTCCGCGGCATCGCGTCGTCCCAGGGCATAGACCGTCGCTCCCCCTGTCACGGCCAGAACCCTGGCAACACCAAGCCCGATACCGGCACTGGCACCGGTGACCAGCGCCACCTTACCCTTAAGTGAAAAGACATTTTTCAGATCAATCGAATAGGACATCAGGCAACCACGTAGCAAGAGGAGGAAAATATGCAACCATCAAAACGGCCACAAGCATGACAAAGACAAAACCCCAGATCATGGGTGTTGTTCGGGATAGTGGTACATTGCTGACCTGGCACGAAATATAAAGAAGGATTCCCACCGGCGGGGTTATGCCTCCCAACATTACCGAGACGACCATTAATATCGCAAAATGTATCGGATCAAGGCCAATAGCCAGGGCAACCGGCGACAAGACCGGCACCAGAATGACCAATATCGCCATGCCGTCCATCACCAAACCTAATATCAGCAGGGTGATGACAATCAAAAATATCATCAGATTGACGTCTGAAGTTACCGCGTTTAGCAGATCGACCAGCATGATCGGAAATTTGCCCATCGCCAGCAACCAGCCCAATATGGAAGCCGAAGCGATAATGAACAGGATGACAACCGTACTTTCCAAAGCATTCTGCAAAGCCCGGTAAATCTTGCGTGCATTAAGCTCACCATAGGCAAAGCCAAGGGCCAGCGCATAAAACACGACCACCGTTCCGGTTTCGGTTGCCGTGAAGACGCCGCTGACGATTCCAAATACGATAATGAACGGAGCGAACAGTGCAAATATCGCGCTTTTGAATGCACGCCACATCTCGACGAGACCTTGCCACGGTTCGCGAGGATAATTCCTTTTTACCGCATAGATATAGGCCAGAACCATGACCGAAAAGCCAAGCAAAAGGCCGGGAAACACCCCTGCCAAAAATAGCTTGCCGATGGACAGGTTGGTCATCGACGCATAGATAATCAGCATTCCGCTTGGTGGTATGATCGGCCCGACCGTCGATGAGGCTGCCGTGACGGCTACCGAATAATCGTCATCGAAGCCTTCTTTGATCATAGCAGGGATCAGAAGCTTTCCCAGCCCGGCAGCGTCAGCGGTGGCCGATCCCGATATTCCGGCAAAGAAGATGCTTGCCAACACATTGACCTGGGCAAGTCCGCCACGCACGTGGCCAACAAGGGCCACGCAGAAGCGAATGATACGATCGGTAATGCCCGAAGTATTCATCAATTCACCGGCCAGAACGAACATCGGCACGGCCAAGAACGGAAACTTGTCCAGGGCATTCATGATTCTTTGCGGAACCAGGGCAAAGGGCAGGAAGTCATGCGCCGCGATGCCAAGGGTTGCAGCGATACCCATGGCGAAGGCCAATGGCATGCCGATTACCGCCAGCACAATCATGGAAATGAGCAGAACCGGAATCATCTCTTCATTTCCTTGACCAGCATTCCAACAGAGAACAGCAGGATAAACGAAGCTGCGACGGGCATCGCCAGATAGACGTACAAATAGGTAAAGCCAAGTGCCGGAACAATTTGATGGGATTGACCAAGGGCCAGTTGAGTTCCGGAAATAAACAAAAATACCGCGAAAATGGCGATCGCTACGAAGACAATAATTCTCAGCAGTTTCTTGATATTATCGGGCAGTTTTTCAACCACGATTGCCAGGGTGAAATGCGATCCCTTCCACAGCATCGCACCCGCACCGATCATCACCATCCACATCATCATGAACTGGTTAAGGTCGTTGCTCCAGCTTATGGAAGCCCCCAAAAAATAACGACAAACAATCTGCAGCGCGCTTAAGAGTGTGATGCCAACCAGCAACATCACACCGATAAATCTTGTGAAATTGTATAGACGATCAAACATTCATTGCACCGCTATGGCGGGGCTTTTTTTCGCCCCGCCATAGATAGCATGGGTGATACCGGTTACTTGGCAGCGTTTTGGATCAGGTCAATCAATTCCTGACTGATCTTGGGGTCAAGGTCTTTTTGCAAATCGCCCCAGACCGGCTTGAGGGCTTTTTGTAGCGGACCCTTGTCGATGTCGCTTACCGTCAAGCCTTTGTCAGCGAGAAATTTATAAGCTTTGTCGGTACGATTGCGGAACTCGGCATTACCTTCCTTGGTGTACTTCGCGCCACAACTCGCAAATGCTTTCTGGGTGGTGCCGTCAAGCTTTTGATAGACATCTTCACGGATGACCAACGTCATCATGCCGTAGATATGGCCGGATTTGACAACATGCTTGCCGACTTCATACATTTTGGAATTGACCATGCCCTCGGGGCCAGTTTCCATGGCGTCAACAAGCTTGGTCTGCATGGCGGTATAGGCTTCCGACCACGGCACCGGCACCGGTTCGGCCTTCAAGGCCTTGAACATACCCAGGAACACCGGGTGGGACGGGGAACGGAACTTCACGCCCTTAATATCGGCAAGCCCAGTGATCGGCTTGTCGACGGTCAGGAAGTCACGAAAACCGTTGTGCAGATAGGCAACAATGCGAATGCCATGATTTTTTAACATCAGGTCGCGAATATATTTCCCGGGCGCGCCGTTCATGACCGCTTCGGCGTGATCGAAGTCTTTCATCATGAAGGGCCACAAGACCACCGCCAACGACGGCTCCATAGCCGACAGCATCCCGACATCGGTTGAAGACATCTGCAGCGCGCCAAGTTTTAGCTGCTCGATGATTTCACGTGCCGTACCCATCTGCGCTGCGGGCAGGTGGTTAAAGGTGGTTTCCGTTTGCCCCTGAACACAATCAATAAACGAATCCGCCATGTGTGTATTGATCGAAGCAAGCGAATCGTGATGGGCCAGCGTCAGTTCGACAGCCTGAGCCTGCCCGGCAGCAAGGGTAAGCGCACACCCGCTCGCTACCGTAGTAAAAAACTTCTTCAACGACATCATCCAGAGCCTCCAAGCTTAGGTTAGGTTACACCTTGCGACGGTTTAGGCCGCACCTTGCGACCGAGGCTGCAAAATATTTGATTAAATTGGTTTGGTCAAGCTTGAAATTTGATCAAATCTTGGTATAAATATGATGCATGCGATCAATTTTGTCGTTAGAAGGGCCATATGGGGAATCAAAAAACAAAGAGCGTATCGCGCGCTCAGCTTGACGGTAACAGCCTTATCAACGTCACGATCGACAATCTCGTCCGTGCGATTGTCGATGGCGACTTTCTGCCTGGCCAGCGTTTGGTCATCGCCGAACTTGCCAAGCGCTTTGACGTTGGACCGATGCCGGTCCGTCAGGCTCTGTTACGTCTGGAAGGGGAAGGCCTTGTCGAAGCCTCTCCCAATCGGGGTGCCGTCGTGCGGCGCGTCGATGCGGAAATGGTCGGCAATATTTACGAGGTGAGGCTATGCCTGGAGACATTGCTGGTCACAAAATGTGTTGCAGAAATAACCTCGTCCGACATCAGCGCAATCAGCAGCATTCAGCGCGAATATGAGGCGGAGATTGCAGGTGGATATAACGACAATGCGTTTCAACTGAATCGGGAGTTTCACTATCACATTAATCGCTTAGGCAATAACGCCGAAGCATTGGTGATCCTGGAGCGCGGCTCACGGCTGATCGCCGCGCTGCGTGCGAGATATGGTTTTTCAGCGACGCGTCTGGAAGACGTCTCAAATGAGCATCGGGCTTTAATCAATGCTTTGCGACAGGGCGACGAAAAAGATGCTGCATCAATCATTCGTATGCACACCACGGCCGCCCGCAAAGACATGTTGAAACGTATGGAGAATTCTTGATGAAGATTACCGAAGTTAGAACATTTGTTGTTGATAGCTTTCGCGCAAATTTTGTTTTTGTCAAAGTCTTCACCGATGCTGGCATTAGTGGCGTTGGTGAGGGCACAGTAGAATTCAGCGAATTGGCGCTTGAAGCGGCAATCAAGGAGAAAGCCAAATATCTGATCGGCAAAGATCCATTTGAAGTCATCAAGCATCGCGATGCCATGCATCGGGATCACTATTTCCGCACCGGTGTCATTTTGCGCAGCGCCATCAGTGCCATTGAAGCGGCACTTTTGGACATCAAAGGTAAAGCTTTGGGTGTGCCTGTGTATGAATTGCTGGGCGGCAAAGTTCGGGATCGTATCCGTTGCTATGCCAATGGCTGGTTTGTCGGAGCCAAAACCCCCAAGGATTTTGGCGACAAAGTGAAAGCAGCCGTGGACATGGGGTTTACTGCGTTGAAATGGGACCCCTTTGGTTCAAGCTATATGCAGATGACGCCAAAAGAGGCAAGAGATGCGCTTGAATGTATCGAGCAGGTGAGGAAAGCCGCCGGTCCCGATATCGATTTGATGATCGAAGGCCATGGCCGCTTTGATGTGCCAACCGCCATTCGTTTTGCAAAGAAAATGCAGCAATTCGATCCGTTCTGGTTTGAAGAACCAACGCCGCCGGAAAGCATAGAAGCGATCAGGGACGTTCGAGACAAAGTCGAATGCGCCATCGCGGTGGGCGAGAGATATTACGAAAATCAGAGATTCTTCGAGCTGGTGGAAAAACAAGCCGCAGATTATCTTCAGCCAGATGTTTGCCATGTTGGCGGCATGACCGAATTGGTAAACATCGCGGCAATGGCCAATACGCGATATACCGCGATTGCGCCCCATAACCCGGTTGGGCCAATTGCCAATGCCATGTCCTTGCACCTGGCTGCCGCTATTCCGAATTTTTATATTTTGGAAACGGTCATGACCGACGTGACTTGGCGCAAAGATATCTGCAACGAAAATGTCACCATGGAAAATGGTGAGATGTTGATACCAGATACACCGGGCTTGGGCATCGACATCGACGAAGACGGGTGCCTGGCCCATCCATACAAACAATACGCATTGCGCCACTATATCGGGACACTAACCGATGTCAGACCTCCAGGAGAAGAAGAGCCCTTCT
>JADHSW010000122.1 GCA_016776705.1 Rhodospirillales bacterium | reverse complement strand
GATGCCGGGAATAAGAATCGGGCTGACAGCCATCATCAGTCCGGCATTGATGGCAGTGGTAGAATTCAGTCCCGTATAAATAAAACTGTGGAATATGGCGACCCCGGTAGCGCTAACCAGAAACAGCCATTTCAGGTTCGATTTCACAATGCCGATTTCCTGCCGGAATTTACCCAGACATACGGGCACAACAAACACAAAGGCAACGGCCCAGCGAAAAAAAGTTAACGCAAGAGGCGGGATATCGCCATGCATGGCCCGCCCAAGAACGATGTTCCCGCCCCAGGTACAGGCCGCCAGCGCCAACAGCAGATAGGGCAAAACCGGGTGGTTACCTTTCAACCGGCAATCCCTGCTTTTGCCAGTTCATCATGCCGCCCTTGATAATGGCGACATTTTTAAAACCGGCTTTGGTCAGCAAACGGGCCGCCCGCGGGGAACGGTTTTGGGTACGGCAGACGACAAAAATGGGCTCGGATTTAAGGCTGTCGAGCTTTTTGTCGGCAGCGGCAAGTTTGTTGTCCAGTTCAATGCCCGCAAGGTTAATAGAACCAGGAACATGACCAAGGGGGCTTGTAAATTCCTCTGCCGTGCGAACGTCAATAATAACAAGCTCCTTTCCACCAACCATCAACTCATTGACTGCCTTGGGTTCAACAAACGGCACCCCGGCCATCAGTCGCGGCATAAAACGCATCATCAGGATCGACCCGCCCAGCACAACAGCTATGATAACCAGATAGGGCGTGATTAAAGAGGATTCCACGGAACAATTCCCTTTTCAAATTCACACATCAAAGGCAGGGAACGTAAGCCGGGACAATGAAGGTTGCAAGCACTAGAGCAACCGAACGCAGATAAGTTGCTCGGTCATTTAAGGGTAGATTGATCTTGCAAGGATGTATAAGTGTTCGGCCATGAACATAACAAACCAAAATCCCGTCCACATTATTGGCGGTGGCCTGGCCGGAAGCGAAGCTGCGTGGCAGCTAGCCCGTGCCGGTGTGCCCGTAACCCTGCACGAAATGCGCCCTGTACGCACCACCGACGCCCATGTCAGTGACGGCCTGGCCGAACTGGTGTGTTCCAACTCGTTCCGTTCCGACGATGCGGATTTCAACGCCGTTGGCCTTATGCATCAGGAATTGCGCCGGCTTGGCTCCCTGATCATGCAAGCGGCGGACGCCAACAAGGTTCCCGCTGGCGGCGCGCTGGCCGTTGACCGCGATGCGTTTTCAGCCACTGTGCAATCTGCGTTGGAGAGCGACCCCCTGATCGAAATTCACCGGGAGGAAGTCGCAGGTCCGTTTCCGGACGACTGGGACAAGGTCATCATCGCCAGCGGCCCGTTAACGTCTGAGCGTCTGGCCGGGGCCATCCGTGAATTGACCGGCAAGAATGCACTGTCCTTCTTTGACGCCATTGCACCTATCGTGCACAAGGAATCCATCGATTTTGACAAGGCCTGGTACCAGTCCCGCTACGACAAAGGCGATGGATCGGATTACATCAACTGCCCGCTGGATGCCGAGCAATACGAGACCTTCATCGATAATTTGCTAGAAGGCGAGAAGACGGAATTCAAGGAATGGGAAGGCACCCCCTACTTCGAAGGCTGCCTGCCTATTGAAGTCATGGCCGAGCGGGGACGCCAAACCCTGGCTTTTGGCCCCATGAAGCCAGTCGGGCTGACCAACCCGCACAATCCAGCTGTCAAACCCCGCGGCATCATCCAATTGCGCCAGGACAACGCTCTTGGCACCCTGTGGAACATGGTCGGCTTTCAGACCAAATTGACTTATGGCGAACAAAAACGCATTTTCAGAACCATACCGGGCCTGGAAAAAGCTGAATTCGCCCGTTTGGGTGGCCTGCACCGAAATACCTTCCTGAACTCTCCAAAACTTCTGAACGAGACCCTGGCCTTGAAATCCCATCCGCACATCCGCTTCGCAGGCCAGATCACCGGCTGCGAGGGTTATGTGGAAAGTACGTCAGTCGGGTTGATGGTTGGCCGCTTTGTCGCCGCCGAACGAATGGGACAATCGCCTTCACTTCCCCCGCAAACAACGGCGCTGGGGGCTTTGCTTGGGCATATCACCGGTGGCGCGGACGAAAAAACCTTCCAGCCCATGAACGTCAATTTTGGACTGTTCCCGGATCTGGAAGGCGACGAAGGCCTGAATGAGAAAGGCCGCCGCCTGAAAGGCAAAGACCGCAAACAGGCGATGAGTGAGCGCGCCCGTCGCGACCTTAATAGCTGGCTTGGCGGATAACGTCACCCTTCAGGACGCCCGGTCGAAGACTGTCTCCCGCCTGAAGCTCCCCGGATACCCTCTGCAGGGTGCCGCCTTCAAGCTCGTGCACCATTAATCTGGCGGGTTCTTCACCCGGCATGACCAGTCCGTAGGGGTGTGCCGGTTCATAGCCAAAACGGCTGTAATATTTTTCCTCGCCGACCAGAAGCACGAGCTTGTATCCCAGTTCTTCGGCCATCAGGTGGCCCCGCCTGATCAGGCCCCTGCCAATACCGTAATTTTGCCGTTCGGGTGCAACGCCAAGGGGGCCCAGCAACAGGGCTGGCGTTAATCCATCGCCAATGGTCAAGGGCCAAAATCTAATGGTTCCAACCAGCTTGTCGCCGGAACGCGCAACAAAGGAAAGTCCGGCAACGGCGGGACAATTTTGCCTGAAGGCATACGACGCCTTATTATGCCGCTCAGGGCCAAAGGCATTATCGAGAAGGGTTTCAATAGCGGCTTCGTCATTCGGCCGCTCGGGTAAAATCATAAACATCGCCAGGATCTCCGTTAAAACAAGCATAACCAGGGCATTTACGCCGCAGCCTGCTTATCCATGCGATGCAATTCCAAAAATAAAATAACGAGGTTTATCAGGAAAAACGAAGTGCTTCGGACACGATCAGCGAACTGCGGCGTATATACGCTCGCATCGTCGTCGCTGTATCGGGGCAATATTATGGGTCACGAAGCCTAACTCCTTAAATCAACGAAATCTTTTAGGGCTGACCGCGGTCAATGTCAAGAATACTTGGAATATGATCCACTACGCCGGGCTTGAGTTTAAAATTGCAGTAATGCGCTGAAAAACTTTGCTTTTTTGCATTTTCTGCTTATCTTGATTCATCCTCCTATAATACTGTGTAATATTCTCAGATACACTGAAACGCCTATTCTGATTAAAATATTTAGCCCATGAGCTTCGAAAAGATAACCGACTTTATTTTTCCACGCGCTTTTTCAGGCTCAATTGCGCGCCGTCTGACTGCGGCACTTGTTGTTGTCGGAATCACGGCAACGCTCATTACAACGTCGGTGCAAACTTATCTTGAGTATCAGACAGAACTTGAACTGATTGAACAACGCTTTGAGAGTACGCGCGTCACCCATGGACGCAGCCTGGCCGCAAGCGTCTGGAGCTTTTCAGAAGTACAAATCCAACTTGAATTGCAGGGGCTGTTAAACACCCCGGGATTTGAGTATGCGGAAGTCAAGTCCAATGAAGGGCAAGTTTGGTCGGCTGGCGAAAAAATCTCTTCCGATGTTGTCGTCCATACCTCGCCATTGATTTTCCAAGACAAGAACCTGGACCATGAATTGGGCACCCTGACCGTTGTCGTAGGTAAAAACGAGATATTTGATCGATTGAAACTTCAGTCGTTTGAATCGCTTTTTTATTTTGGCACATGGATATTCTTCCTTGCCGGTTTCCTTTTTCTTATTTTTCGCCAACTGGTTACCCGCCACCTTGACACGTTGGCCCGCTATACCGCCAATATTTCATTCGATAAAGAAGGCAGCCCCCTGGTTCTTAAACGACCTGCTTCAAATGCCGGCACGGAAGATGAACTCGATCAGGTTACAAATTCCATTAATTCCATGCGAACGCAATTAAGCGAAACCTTAGAAGGTCTGCAAACCAGCGATCAACGATTTCGCGCCTTTTTTGATTCCTCCAGCATTGCGGCCATCGTCGCCATTGACAGTGATGGCAATCTTATCATGTGGAACCCCGGCGCTGTACATGCCTTTGGCTATACACCGGAAGAAATACTTGGCGAGCCGTTGTTGAAAATCATTCCTCAACGATACAGAAAAGCCCATCTTGAGGGACTTCAAAGGGTTCTGGACACGAGTAAATATAGTGTTATTGGCAAGACTGTTGAGTTAAGCGGGCTTCATAAAGACGGCAGTGAGTTTCCCATTGAATTGTCTATTGGGATATGGGAATCCGAAGGAAAAACTCAGTTTTCGGCTATTATCAAGGACATTTCGGATCGAAAAAAGGCACAACATGAACTTCGGGAATCGACGGCCCTTGTCGGCCTGCTTCATGCCATCGCAGTTGCCGCCAACGAAGCCGACACCCTGGAAGAAGCCCTTTTCGCCTGCCTTAATAATGTCTGCACCTATTCCGGCTGGCCAATAGGGCATGCCTACCTTTGTGATCCGAAGGACTCACAAAACCTTATTTCCTCCGACATCTGGCACATATCCGATGAGGAACGCCTTAACGTTTTCAAGGATGGTACGAGTAGTTTCAGTTTCCGCCGGGGAGAAGGCCTTCCGGGTACAGTTCTGGAAACCAAAGAACCGGCATGGATCATCGACCTTCAATCAAGTGACAATTTCCCCAGGTCAGCACTTGCCAGCCAGGCCGGATTGGTGGCCGGGTTTGCATTGCCCGTTCTGGCGGGTTCCGAGGTCAAGGGCGTGCTGGAATTTTTCTCGAATGAGAACACTGAACCTGATCCGACATTGTTTTACACACTGATTCACATCGGAACGCAATTGGGCCGGGTTATCGAACGACGCGATGCCGAGGAAAGCCAGCGCAAACTTTCCATGGCCGTCGAACAAAGTTCCGCCAGTGTAATTATCACAGATACAGAAGGCACAATTGAATACGTAAACTCGACATTTTGCGACGTAACCGGTTACACCTCGGCGGAAATTGTGGGCAAAAAACCCAACATTGTAAAATCCGGCTATCATTCGCAGGAGCTGTACGAGGAACTGTGGAAAACAATTACCAGCGGCAGTGAATGGCGCGGAGAACTTCATAACAAAAAGAAAAATGGCGACCTGTTTTGGGAAGATGTGTCCATTTCCCCGATAAAAAATGACGACGGCAAGACTTCTCATTTCCTGGCTGTGAAAGAAGACATATCCATTCGCAAGCAATACGAGGAACAATTGATCCACCAAGCCAACTACGACGGCTTGACCGGCTTGCCCAACCGGCTATTGGCAATCGACCGTTTAACCCAGGCTATAAGCGCGGCCACGCGTGAGGGCCACAGTGTCGCTGTTCTGTTCGCCGTCCTGGACGACCTTAACAAGGTCAACGATACACTGGGACATGATGCTGTCGACGAGCTTTTGAAAAAATCAGCAACGTCCCTTTCCAGGGTTATAGGTGAAAGTGATACCGTCGCGCATTTCGGCAGTGGTGAATTTGTTGTTATTTTGCCAAAGCTCGAAAAAAGCATTTTCGCCGAATTAACGGCCCGGAAAATCTTGGCAACATTTGATGAACCGGTATCACTGAAGGACAGTAAAATTTCCATTGGCCTGCGGATCGGCCTGACAATTTTCCCCGGTGACGGAGAAGACCCGCAAATTCTTTTCAAGAATGCCCATGCGGCTTCCTATCGCGCCAAGGAGATGGAAACCCAGAAATATCGCTTTTTCACCCCCAATATGGATGAAGAAGCCATGGTCATGTTGCGCCGCGAGACGTTGTTGCGTACGGCCATCGAAAATGATGAACTTACCCTGAACTATCAACCCGTCGTCGACGGACAAACCGGCGCTTTGAAGGGGGCCGAGGCGCTTATTCGCTGGAATAACCCGGAATTGGGATTTGTCCCCCCTGACGCCTTTATTCCCCTGGCAGAAACCACCGGATTGATTGTTTCAATCGGCGAATGGGTTCTTGAAAAAGCCTGTCGTCAGGCTGTCCAATGGCAAACAGAGGGCGGTGAACCCTTTATCATCGCCATCAACGTATCGTCCCGCCAGTTTGAAGGAACAAAAATAGTTGAAACCATTTCCAGGATATTATCGGAAACAGGACTGCCCGCCAGTTGCCTTGAAATAGAAATCACCGAACGCATCCTTATTCATGACACAGCCCTCGCGACCATTGTGCTCAACGAAATCCATGGCATGGGCGTTAGCATTTCAATCGATGATTTTGGTACTGGTTATTCCGCCCTTAGTTACCTCAAGCAATTCCCCTTCGACACCCTGAAGGTTGATCGTAGCTTTATCCATGATGTCACCAATGACCCTGATGACGCAGCATTGGTCACGGCAATTATCGCCATGGCACACGGGCTAAAGCATAAGGTTATTGGTGAAGGCGTTGAAACCAAAGAGCAGTGGGATTTCATCCGCGCATTGAATTGCGATATGATTCAGGGCTATTTCTTTGGCAAGCCGATGACAGTCGAAGATTTCACGACGTATTGGAAAGAAGCCAAGTCCAAGCTGCTTTAGCGCGCCTCAAACTATACCTGTTAAAGCCTTTTGCCGGTCACAGAAAATTCACTTTGGCCAGGGGGCGCATATTTCACACCATTATCCCGATTAAAAACTTTCCTTCGCAACTGTATCAGTGACAAAGCCTGTTTGGTATAATCTCCTTGAAAGTTAGAAGAAGTTGGTTGGGACCACGGCTATAAATTTTATGTTCCGTCTTTTTTCTGCATTGAGGTGTTGTGCCGGGATTATCCTGATCTTCGGGGCTGTTGGCTTGGTATTGCCCGCACCTTCAGTAGCGCAGGAATTATCCCCGGCGACGCAAAAGCTTTTCGACGCCGTCCACAATGGTGATCTTTCGCAGGTGCAGATCAGCATCGCCGGTGGAGGGGATGTCGATGCGGTCGATTCCTGGGGCGTAACACCTGTCGATCTGGCCGTCGACAAAGGGCATTTTGATATCGTTCATTTCTTGCTCCAGGTTCGCGAATTAAAGAAAACGACACAAAAAACGACGACTACCTCTGCAACCGTGACATCCCTTGGCGAGACGGGCGCCCTTCAACCGCGCTCCGCCTTTCCGATTCAACCAGCTCCGTTGGCCGCTCCCGTTGGAGGCGTCTATTCGCCGCCGCCGGGTGCCGATCCCTGGTCTGCAACGGTTGTTACGTCTGAACCACCTGTACCGCCAGCACCGGTCATTCCAGCTGGGCCCAGTCCTTTCGACAAGAAAACAGCCGTGGCCGAAAACTCATTGCCGATTATCGGCACGGTACGTGGGCCAGAAGCCCCTCAGCCCGTGATTGATACATCCATTCAAATGGCCGTAGAGGACACCTTCCAGAATGCCGTCCGCGACAAGCCCGCGCCCGCGAAAAGCCCCTTGCCCGTTATTCAGCCTGAGCCAGAACCGGCACTTACGCCCTCGCCTGCCCCCCCAAAGGTTATATCCAGATCGGCAGCAGAAACAACACAGCCTGAGGAGGAAAGCCCCGGGGTATGGGATAATATTAAAAGCTTTCTGAAGTTGGACAGCGATGCGCAGGTCGCCGCCACCCCTGAGGCAGTTAAAGAACAGGCTCCCGAAACCGTCGCCCCTTCAAAGCCGATTGCAAAAGCGCCTCAGACTGTTCCCACCGCCAAGCCAACGCCCCCCGTCAGCCCACCAAATGTGACCGGCCCGCCGCCGCCCATTGAAGGAAAAGTGCTTCCCAAGAGCGTCACCCCCGCACCCCTCAGCAATCTGGTGGAAGATGACCTTGATGCGCCACGTGTCGAATCTATTCAACAAAAACTGCCTGAACACCCCTCCAAAGAGTTCAAGACTTTCGCCGAGACTTCTTCCAGAAAAGCCCAAACTGCTGAACCCAGAGCGCCCGTGGTAAAGGTTACACCAGTTAAGGAACCCGCTAAGGATGCGCCCAAACAGGTTGCCTCGACATCCGTACCAAAGGAGTCGGTACAGATCGGCACCACTACCCTTCCCGGCAAGCCGCGGGAACAAAAGGGAATTTTAAGCAAGGTAATGTCCATTTTCTCGTCAAGCGAAGATGAAAGGGACAGCGATACGGACTCCGGGAAGTCAGGAGAAGCAACGAGTGGTGATTGGTCTGTAAAACAGATTGAACAGGCCAGGGTGGTCCCCAGGAAACCCGCCAAAAAACCCGGACGCAATCTTCCTGAAAATCGGCTGGACGGAGTCATATTGAGCATCGGGCGAACCACTTCTCTGGGCAAGGAACCGCCACCGCAAATGCCTGCGCCCTGGTTCTACAGGTCGTGCGTCAGCAAGAAGCTAGGCTCCATGTTCTTTTGTATTGAACCCGTGGACTGGCCTGACGATATTCTTCCCCATTTCCTGACGGATAGCGTCATGTACGAAGGAGCAAGGACGATTGTCAGATACGACGAGGGGTCAGCGACATACTTCCATACCCTGTTCCCCTCATTATCTTTTCCCGAGGTTGTGAAGTTTTTCACCCGACGTTATGGCCCGCCATCGCAAAAACTAACCCGTTCGATCGCCCCCCTGGCCGAACCGCGCAGAACCAATCCGACCATCATCTGGCGGAGCATCGCACCAGTAACCAATTTGCTGACAACACTGGAAGTTCGTCAGTACGACGACAATCGAGGCGGATTCCCTGATACCAAGCGCGGCGCGGTTTACCTGTATCACGAATGGTCACAACCGGTCTTTCCGCAGTTGTCATCCGTAGAACTGATGCTGCTCAGGGCCGAAGAAAAACAGCGTTAATAGCGTTTT